>NZ_CP107794.1:0-455846 GCF_036345975.1 Streptomyces clavifer
TATGCAAGCGAACGGCTTCGCTCCGCGAAGCCGGAAAGGGGCTGCGCCCTTTCCGAGGGTGCGCTTCGCTTACCCTCGAATTCACGCTCCGCGTGAACCAGGATTCCCGCTTCGCAGAAACCCTTCACCGCACTCCGCTGCGCTCCATGCGGGGGTCGTCCGCTGCGCTCCCTCCCCACGCCGGCTACGCCGGGCTGGCTAGGTGAGAGGGTGTCCGGGGCCGTCGTGAGAGTGCCCCGGACATAGGCCCGGCCTTTCCGGGCGGGGGCCGGTTTGAGGGTGCATCAAAATCTGACCGTAGCTCAACTCTGGAACCACCCACCCCCACCGTTCACCACCTGATGCACCATGTACCTTTGGCAGATTTGAAGGGGGTGCATCATTTTTGGGTGTAGCTAGAGACTGGAGCCAGCCCACACCACCCCTACCGCACTCCGGCACGCCCGGAACGGCTACCGCACACCCCACCCCCGACCGTGCCGGAACCGGCCGGGCTCACGCGGACACTGCCCCCTCCCGCGGGGTCACAGACCCCTCCTGCGACCCCGCGGCACCCCGACTACCCAACCCCCCTCGCCATGGGGCCCCTGGAGACGCTCAAGCACTTCCAGGAGCCCCGAAAAGACAGAGAAAACGCAGATGCCGGGCAACGCAGTCGGCCGGCATCACGGCCAGGACCACCCCCGCATACGCGGGGAGCAGGTGACGGGGACGTCTTGGACGAGCTGGGTGATGGGACCATCCCCGCGTGCGCGGGAGCAGACTCTGTGACCTGCGTGGAAGTTAGAAGGGGGGTTCGTCACTGTAGCCAGTCTGAGGGGGTGGCTTGGCAGGAGTAGCAGAATCGGCCCAGGGGTCGCCTTCGGGGACCTGCCGGGCAGCAGGTACGGCTGACTGCGGGGTGCCCCAGCCTGAAGTGGGTGACGGGCCACCCCAACCGGAGGACGGCGGTGCCGGAGCGGCAGGAGGAACTACCGGCGTCTCGTTCGCTTCGAGGTCATCGATGTCGTTGTTCCATAACTGGCGCAGGTATTCGCGGCAGGTCGCCGGGTCGTCTTCTTCCCAGTGGTCGTCTGGCTTGGCCCAGCGCCGGCCGTCGGGGTCACGGTCTTGTAGTTGGCACAGGGCACGTAGGAGGGCGTCGACGACTACCCATTGGCTGGTGGTTGTGCCGGTAAGAAGGCGCCGGATCGTTTCCCTGCTGACCGGGTGACAGCCGGGCATGTCCCTGGTGAGAGTGGCGATCCGTGGGAGCGAGGGACGTGCGGCTTCCCGGTAGTGAACGAAGAGCTCGTTCACAAGCTCCCGCTTGGGGCCGGGTGGCAGCACGTCTTTACCGGGCATTCGTAACATTCTCGGCATCTAGCAACTCTGCCACGGATAGGCGCAGTTAGACACAGGAAAGCTCGCTTCTGCGTGAGATGACACCACACAAAGACCTACTGAACCCCATGTCAGCTCGTTCTTACTGCCCTTTCCCTCGAATCGACTCAGACCAGCACGTTAATTGCCAGCTTCCACATGGGAATCCATGTTTGAACAACATGCCGTTTTCGCTGGTCAGAGGGGGTGTAGGGGTGGTTTCGTTGGTGTCGGACGCCTTACTGAGCCGCAAATGTCTCGGTGGGTGGACAACGGCGTGGACGTCGCCCGAAACGGCGACGGCCCCCTGGTGGGCAGGGAGCCGTCTGCAGAGGACATCACCACTACATAAGGAACAGCGCATGTCCGACCACGAGCCTAAAGGCACAGGCCAGCCTGCGGAAGGCCCTCGTAGACGCTGGCGACATCGACTCCGCCGGCTCAGGAACGAAGCGGGCGTCTACCTCGTCCGAGGAGCGGCCACCACCGTGGGCGGCATCCTCGTGACCTACAGCGCCTTCTGGATCCAGACACGCGTCTGACGCCACCGTCCGCGGAGGGGCGGAGGGGGCCTGCTCGCAGGATCACTCCGTGGCCGGGGCCGTGGTCCTGGCCCTGGCCGACCGGTCGGGGCCAGGGTCGTATCGGGCTCCCTACCGCGACCCGCCGTGTGTCTGCACCCGAGCCAGAGGCCAGGACTGCCATGCCGGGGGTGGGGCTCTGGCGCACGCTGGGGTATGAACGCGCCGATAGCCGTCCACCGCCCCTCCGCGACCGGTGGACGGCGGGTCACCATCCGCGGGCAGATCGCCGGTCTCGCCCACGACGACCACGACGTCGTGGAGTTCCTGCGCCGCGCCGGCCTCCCCGACGTCGAGCAGCTGCTCGACGACGCGGCGTGGGTGCAATGGCGCGGCGGCAGAGCACACCGCTACGAAGCCGCGTAGCGGGTCCGGCCGGTGGTCAGGCGGGTGAAATACCGGGGGGACGCCGCGGTCGCGGAGCTGCTGGAGCCTGTCCAGGCCTGGCCGGCCGGTCGCAGGGTGCTGGTTCGCCGTGCGTGCCGTGAGCAGCGGCCAGTCGCGGGCAGCGGCTAGGCCGTTCCTTTCGGATCTTGCATGATGATCGGCATGAACACGGAAACCTGCGACCCTGCCGAGTTGGCCGCCCTCCGTGAGATCTTCGCGCCCCGTCCCGAGGCGTCGCTGCCGGCAGGCTGGGAGGCGGTGCGGTTTTTCGAGGCGGAGCACGGCATCCTCCTGCCGGAGCCATACCGCACGTTCGTGGCGGAGGTCTGCGACGGCCTGCGGGCCGGGCCGCCCTACTACGGTCTGCTGCCCTTCGCGCAGACGCCCTCGGATTGGGGCTCCGACCGCCCCGAGCGCCTGCTCGCCGAGCCGTTTCCTCTCAGGTCGACGTGGATGTGGGAGACCAACGAGGAGGACGAGGAGGCATTGTCGGAGCAGGAGCTCGAGGCCCGGATGGACGCCGTGTTCGACCACGGCTCCCTGTTGCTGGGCACCGACGGCTGCGGCATGTACTGGCACCTGGTCGTCACCGGCCCGCAGCGCGGTCACGTCTGGCTGATCGACGAGTACGGCGCGGTGCCCTTCGGTACTTCGCCGAGCACCTCCCCGATGCCGGGCACCCCTGGTTTCACCGGATGGGTGATCCACTGGACCCAGGGCCGTTCCTGGTTCGCCGGTCCTCCGGGAGATGATCCGGAAGAAGCGGCCTAGCCGCGGGCGGCGGTCAGCAGACTCGCTTCGTGCTCCGTTCCGACGGTGTCCTGGTGCGATGCGCCGCCGTGATGACAGTGCGCGACCTGCGGATGTAGATGGCGTCCGTGAGGCCCGTGGAGGGCGCTGGGACGCCCCGGGGGCCCTGGGGTGCCTGACCGCATCACGGGTGGCCCAGCGGCCGCCGCAACACCCTCAGAGGCCAGCGCAGCGCCGCCCGGTTTCCTTCACGAGGGCGCCCACCACCGCTGCAGGGTGGTCAGCGCTTGACGCGGTTGCGGACCGCGAGGACCGCGAGGCCCAGCAGGATGGGTTCGGTCAGTCGGGAGGTCATTTCGATGTAGGTGCCGGTGGTGGTGAGGTCCTGCCCGGAGGAGCGGAAGACCACCGAGTTGAGCGTGACGTTCAATGCCTTCTCGAAGCGCTCCCCGTTGAACCTGTCGCCCTTCGGGTTCTGTGGATCGGCCTTGTCGATCTCGAAGGTGACCTTGCCGCCGCCGGCCGGGACGGTCCCGGTCGCTTCCTGCTTCGGGGAGTCCTGGGCGATCCCGAAGCCCATCAGCAGCACCACGGTGGCCAGCATGGTGGCAGCGAGCCAGTACAAGGCCCGCGAGGCACGCAGGCCGTACCCGGACAGGGCCCAGTAGCCGTGCAGCAGCCCGCGTTCGGTGCGAGTGGTGCCCTCACGGTCATGGCGGCGCATCTCCATCTCGCCGTAGTAGAAGTCCGCCGCCCCCGGCTCGTTCTTGCTGTCCTCGAACGACTTGCGCAGCGCCCGGTAGACCGGTGCCAGCTGTGCCGGTCCGACGTGGCCGGCACTGAACACCGCCACGTTGGCAGGATCTGAGGGGCGCCCGCATGCCCCGAGGGCTGTACGGCCAGCCGTGGTGGTGGTTGGTGCAGAAGCCAGCGGCCGGCTCAGGGGCTCGGGCGGAACGTGCTGCGGCGGCTACCGTTTCGCCTTCGGTAGCCGCCGCATCGCTGAAGTTCTCGCCGGTTCTCCCGTCAAAGAGAACGGATCACCAAAGAGATAGTCGCCTAAATACGCCTTCCCCCATCCGCAACCTGATCAGGATTCGCCAGAAACTTTTCGATCTCTTCAAATGCGTCCTTGAGATCGTTTCCTGTTTCTCGCTCACGAATGCAGAAATGCATCAAGGAGTTGGACATCAGATGCGCAATCGATTTCTGCACGTCGAGAGGAATGTCCTCGCCTGGATAATCACGCACCTCCAACTCCTCGTCTAGAATCTCTAGATAGCATTTTGCGTCCTCGTCACCGGACACAGCAGCTCTCTTCCACCACAGGTAAGCACCTTTGTCATCGCCGAGAGACTCGACAATCTCAGCTACTCGCCGAAGCTCAGCAGAACTGATTTCATCTTTCGCATCTCTCTCGAGCAGTGCGTCTAGCTCAACGAGACGTTTCAGCTGGCGACGATCAAGGAGCTGGGTAATCTGAAGAGTCTCAGAATCATCCAGCGGACACGCCCCGGCCGGGGGCCGGCCCGAAGGCCAACCCCCCTGGTTCCCGGGCAGGTCAGAGACCTCACCCGAGACGGCTTCCTTGCACAATGCCTGGTCAATGAGGTCCAGCAGGACCAGACGGGCGAACTTTTCCTGCTCTTTTCCGAACTTCCAGCTGCTCATGCTGACACCTCCTCAGATGACTCAACCATTGCTTTCTCCAACCGTCGACGCGCCGTCCTGATGTACTTCTGGACGGTCCCCACGTCGACGTCCATCATTCCTGCTACCTGATCCAGCGGAAGTTCCCGCACGATGGCGAGATTGACGACCTCGCGCATACGCTCAGGCAGATCAGAAATAAGTGCATAAATCTTGGCGCGAAGTTCAAGAACCAAAAAAGATTCCGGAATTCCGAGAGAAGATGCTGCATCAGGAATATCTTCTGGGGGCATCGGGGTGATCGAGGGTCTCCCACTCTTTCGAAACTCGTCCACGATCACATGGTGCAGAACCTTGCGACTGTAGTGGATTAGTCGAGTGTCGCTGATGTGCCCCAGTTCGGGAAATCGTTTATAAACTTTCTCCATAGTGATCTGGACCGCGTCTTCGGCGAAGTCTCGGTCAGATGATGTGGCCCTGGCCGCCGTCAAAAGAGGGCGCCGCAGGGTAGCGAACCGATTGTTGGGGTCACTGTCGTAAGTGGGCGGACACGCTTCATCGGTCACGGGGACCTCCGACAGCGCATCGCCTGCCACGGCGTGCTGTGGCAGGCGATGCGCACACCGTCCCTCCATGGGATCTCAGGCCAAGCCATGGGCTCAGCTCCCTTCTCGGCGAGGATCTTCAGCGGTGAAGGCAGTGCCTTCACACACCTACACGCCAGAAGGCTCCGGATCCGGACGCCTCACGACGAAATTTTTCAACAGGGTGCCGACCGGCTGCGGTTGGCGGGTCTGCGCAGCCGGGAAGGGTGCGCCCGTCGTGGAGCAGGTCTCCACAAGGGATTCGAATGTCCGGCGCGGCGGCGTGTGGCGTCAGGACCCGAGGGAGCTGACGTCACACGCCGCGGCGCCGAAGGCCTCAGCGCTGAGCACGGGAACTACAGCTTCAGAAACAGCAAAAGCGCCACGAAAGCGGCTACGGCCAGGGTGAGGGCCGGAATCAGGGACGGCATGGAGACTGCGAGGTAGGCGGCAAAGGCCGCGCCCATCATCGCGATCGCGATGGGCGTGCGCTCGTTGCTGGACACTGGGTTTCCTCCGAGGTGTCGGGACTGCCGTGTTCCGGAGAGCGCGTGTGCCCTCCGATGACCTACACGGCGAACCAACGTGAAAGCGGACGCCTGAATGGCCATCACCCTTCCGCCGACCACGGGCCGCCGCTACGCTGCTGCCGCCCAGGGTCCACGACGACGCTGGCGTCGTGGAATTCCTGCTCGGCGCAGGCCTTCCCGACCGAGCAGCTTCTGGACGACACGTCATGGGTGCAGTGGTGAGGCGGCAGAGCACACCGGCACGAAGCGGCGTAGCGGATCGGCCGGTGGTCAGGCGGGGGGGGGGACGCCGGGGGGAGGATGCCGCGGTCGCGGAGCTGCTGGAGCCTGTTCAGGCCGCCCGGCCGGTCACAGGGTGCTGGTTCGCCGTGCGGGCCGCGAGCAGCAGAGGCTGGTCTGCTCCTTCAGTTGACCTGCGCAACGCGTTTGTTGTCCGGCATCATCACGATATGCCGGTCGATCCCGTACTCAGGGCTCGTCCGCCAGCTGGAGCCGTCACTTATGTTCGTCCGGATCCGTCCGTCTCGTCGCGAGCTCAACCGCTCAGGCGGCCGGGCCCCTTGAGAGATCGGTCTCTTCGCTGATGCCTGCCTCCCTTCTGCTGTCGGCACCGGCGTCGCGTTCTGCTACGACACAGCCAGGGCTGGTGCGGCTCGCGCCGCTGCAGGGTGAGACGAACCTTTCGTATCTGGACCGGCTGGCCGACCGCTACCGCCTTGGCGTCAAAGACCTCATCCCGCCGCTGCTCCAGGACGGCACAGAACTGTTCAGGGGCTTCCGCACGGACGGGGAGGTGTACCTCAACGCCGAAGCGCGCGCCCGTGTCTCCGCGTTCTGCCGCGTGTCCGAGAGCGTCCTGGGAAGGGCTCTGCCCGCCTGGGCCGCCCATGAGCCCCTGTCACCGGACGGGGCGGGTCCGGCGGGGCGGTTCCGCTTCGGAGCTGTGGTGCCGGCCGCGGGGGAAGGCTGCCGGCTGTGTACGTCAGCGCGCACCGGAGGGGCCAAGCCCGCGCGGCTGTATCTGCAGCCGCACACCCGGGTCTGCCCGCGCCACCGGCGCTGGATGCTCGGCACCCAGTGGGTCGACGGCGCGCCGGCGGGCACCGAGCAGATCGGCCTGGCGGGTCTGCCCGAGGTGCTTTCAGCGCACCGGTCCCACCTGCACCTGCTGCGGCGCCGTCCGGACACGGCCCGGGCGTTCGAGGTCGCTCACGCCGTGATCGTCTCCTGGTGGGCGCAGCAGTGGCCGGAGGAGGAGGAGTGGCCCGATCGGGTACGTCAGATGGCGCCGTCGGGGGCAGATGCGGGCTGGTGGCGGCTTTTGGTGCGGGACGCGGTTGTCTACCCGGAGACGGTTGCCCTGGCCCGGGTCCTCACCGGCGCACACGTGAGGCAGCGGCTGCTCGTTGAGACCGGCGGGCATCTGCCCCACATGCTGGCTCATACCCCTGCCTTCATTGCTGGGTTGGCGCGGGTGTTGAGACGGCCGTGGCTGCTTGATCGGATCGCCTCGGCTTCGGTGGGCCCTTTGCTGGTCTGGGTGCAGCACTGTGTACGGGCTGGTGCGGGCTCGGCCGCCGCCGGGAGTCTGTGGGAGCTGCGCACGGCGCACCGGCCTCGCAGCGTCGCCCGTGAGCTGACCGTCTACCGCGGTGCTGCCGCCCGGCGGGAGGAGGCTGCGGGCGGCGGGGGGCAGCGTCTGGGGTTGCGGCACACTTCGGATCAGGCGTTCACGGCCGGTTTGGCCCATGCCCGTGCTTATGCCGCTGTCCACGGCCACCTCGCCGTCCCGATCGGCACCTGGTTCAACGGCTTCGCCCTGGGCCGGTGGCTGTCCGATCACCGTGAATCTGCTGCGCTGCCGCCCGAAAACGTCGCGGCACTCGAGGCGCTGGATCTCTGGTGGCGGCCGCCGTGGCCTGTGACGTGGCAGCGCTTCTACTACCAGGCGCAGCACCACACCCGCGCCCGCGGGGCTTTGCGGCCCGAACACGGCTTCCCCACCACCGGCTTCGGGTTGGGTCAATGGCTCTACCAGCAGTGCGTCGGCTATGAGAGTCTGCACTCCGCGCAGCGGGGTCTGCTGGCCGGTATCGGCCTTACTTGTGAGGCCGTACGGGTGGCCCGCCCCGGTAAGCACCGGGCTGCTTCTTTCCAGCGCGCTCTTGGCTGTGCGCGCGCGTTCGCGGAGGCTCACGGGACGTTGGTGCACGCGACTACCGGCACGGTCCAGGACGGCCACAGGCTGGGGCAGTGGCTGGCCGGCGAGCGCAGCAAGGACCGAGCCCACCAGCAGCGTCACGGCACCCACTCCCCCGGGGCGCTGGCACTCTTGGCGATCGACCCGTGGTGGAATCCGCCGTGGTCACTGCAATGGCAACGCTCCTGGTATCAGGCTCGCGCCTGTGTCCAAGACGGCAAGGTCCTCAACGCGGCGGCGGGGTTTCCTGGCACCGGCAGCAAGGTCGCCACGTGGCTGACCACCCAATGTGCCCGGTACGACACGCTCCTGCCCGAACAGCAGGACCTCCTCGCCCGCATCGGTATCACCGCAGCCGCCGCTCTCGAAGCCACTACCCGGCCCACCGAGAGCGGGACTGACTACGCCACCGCGTTGGGACACGCCCGCTGGTATCACGCGGTCCACAACACACTCGCCGCGGCGACCGGCACCATCCATGATGGCTTCCACCTGGGACAATGGCTACGCCGACAACGCCAGCACGCCCGTGACAACGCCCGCCGGGGCGCGCCTTCGCCGGCCGCCGCGAAAGCTCTGAGCGCGCTCGATCCGTGGTGGTGCCCGGCCTGGAGCCTGGCGTGGCAGCGCTCTTGGCAGCGCATCCACGACCAGAGCGAAACCGGCGCCCGGCCTGGGACCGGTCATCACTCCCGCAGCCTCACTCCCGTCCAGCGCGCCTGGCTGCGCCGGCAGCACACCCGGTACCACGATCTGCACCCCGGTCAGCAACGCCTCCTGGCCGGCATTGGCCTCACCACCCGGACCACGGCCGGACCCGGGCCCGTCCCACCGCACGCCGAGTGACTATCCACCCTGGTGATGGTGGGACGTGGTGCGAGGGCTTGCCAGCTCGGCGGTGCGTGGCGCTGATGGGTTGAGAGCCACACGGAAGTACTGTGAAGAACGCCCGCCAAGGCCGGTGAACGCGAGAGCGTGGTGGAGTGACCCCTCGTCCCGGCCTCCTGTCGACAGTTCCTCTGCAGAGGGAGACGACCTCGTCGCTGATCTGCCGCATCGCGAGCCGCTACGGGCTGGAAGCGAAGGCGTTGCGGTCCTGCTGGAAGTGGCACAGCCACCAGCCCCGGCACGACGGCGGGGGTGCACGGGCAGACGCCGAGGTGCTGTTGAACACAGCCGGCCGGCAACTCCTGGGAGGCTTGTGCGGCGTCGAGGAAGACGTGCTGGCGCGGGCGTTGCCGTCCTGGGGACACCAGGACGCCAAGGTGCCCGCCGAAGAGGGCGGAGTGCCGGCGGCGGTGTGGCGGACCGGGGGGACGGTCGCCGGACCGGTGGCATTCGGCTGCCGCCTGTGCACCGCCCGGCGTACGGGGACGGTCGTGCGGGTGGTGCGGTACTCACCTCTCTGGTCCCGGGTGTGTGTCCGGCACGGGAGGTGGTTGCTGGACGCGGACGCCGACCAGCCCTACGAGTACCTGGACGTGCGGTGTCTGCCGGAAGTGGCCGCGGCGCAGCGGCGGTGGGTGGGGGTGGCGCGGCGCGCGGTGCGGGCGGGGGCCCAGCCGGAGCGGGTGTTCGCGCTGGCGCACGCGGTGGTGACCCGCTGGTGGGAGCAGGCCCTGCACTGGGAGCGGGAGAAGGTCTGGCCGCGGCGGTTGCATCAGGTCGCGGGCGGTGATGCCGGGGGTGATCTGGAGTGGTGGCGGATCGTGGGGCGGGGCGCGGTGGTCTTCCCCGAGGTGGTGGCGGTCGCCGACGCGCTGCTGGATCCGGCCATGGGCGAACTGGTGTGGGTGGACAGCGGGGCCGGGCAGCCGCGGGCGCTGCCCGTCGACGGGTTGTTCTGCCGTCGGCTCGGTGAGCGGGTGGGGCGGGAGTGGCTGGGGCCTCTGGTTGCGGCGGACCATGGCGGTCCGCTGATCGCGTGGATGGGCAGCGTGATCCGGCTGCGCCGTGGGGCCGGTGGGCCTCCCGGATATGACAACGACCCCTGGTGGCTGCGTCGGGAGTATCAGCCGGTGACGATGGCGGGGCAGTTGCGGGTGCTGGGCAAGGAGAAGAAGGCACCCGGTTCGGGGACGATGTGGCGGACGGTGGTGCCGGCTGAGCAGCGGATGCGGATCGGCAGTCTCATCGGCAGTGCCGAGGAGCAGTTGCTGCAGCTGCGCGGCGTGCAGAGCGGGCCGACCGCCGAGGTCGCCCGGCAGCTGCTGCAAGGCCTCGGTCACAGTGCTGGTCTGGTCGAGGCGGCCTGGAAGCGGACCGCGGTGGCGGCGGTGAACGGCGGGGTTCCGTTGGAGGAGGTGGCCCGGTGGGCGGATATGTCCCCCGGGACACTGAGAAGGATGCTGACGGCAGGCGGGCAGGAAGAGGACGGCTGAGATCAAGGTGGGCCCGGGCGCATCGGCTGTTAACTGATACAGCACTCGTTTGTGGCAGAAACCCTGAAAACGACGATGCTTGTCGGCGGGAGCGGCTTGGCTGACGCGGGTGATCAGCACAGGAGAGGCCGCCCGGCCCGGGGGCCGGGCAAGGCGAGCGGCCGTGGATCGTCGGAGCGGCTTCGAGGCGGTGTTCCTCGATCCGGTGGGGCAGCCGGTTCAGCAGCGGTGGGCGGATGCCGCCATGACCGTGGGATTCGAGGAGTTGCGACCGGTGTCGGCGTTCCCGGTGATCCCTGGGCGCCGCTGGGGGCCGGGGCTGTGGTGGTCGGCGACCACCGGGCGGCACGTGGCGGCCGGGTCGAACGCGATGCGCACCCAGCTGATGGTCCTGGACCGCGACCCCGATGTGACCGGGCTCGCGGGGCGTCCGGTGCGGCTGCTGTGGCGCGAGGAGCGGGGCCGGGTGCGTTCCTGGGTGCCGCAGCTGTTCGCCCGGTACCGCGACGGCACGGGTCTGCTGGCCGACTGCCCCAGCCACCTGGAGGCCGGCGGCGACCGCGCGGTGAAGGCCGCCGAAGCGGTGAACGCGGCGTGTGAGGAGATCGGCTGGGCCTACCGGCGTCTTGCGCCGCTCGACGACGTCCTGGCCGCCAATCTGAAATGGCTGGCCGGCTACCGCCACCCCCGCAACGCCGGCCGCCCCGGCCTGACGCCCACGGTGGTGGAGGCGTTCGCGCGGCCGCGGCCGCTGATCGAGGGCGTCGAAGCGGCCGGCGACCCGATCGAGGTCCTGCCGGTGGTCTTCCACGCCCTGTGGCACGGCCGGGTGACGGCAGATCTAAAGGCGCCGCTCCACGAACGCCTCCTGGTCGGTCCCGCGGGCTGGAGTGGCCCGCGTCCGGGCACGGCGGGAGGGGCCCGGTGACCGCGCGGCGCAACGCCCGGCCATCGGTGACGGTCGGGGCGCAGGTCCGGTTCCGCGGTGTGAAGTGGCAGGTGGTCGCCCTGTCCGGGCAGACCATTCACCTCGTCGGCCCGGACGGCGGTGGCGAGGCGGTGCTCGCCGGTTACCTGTTCGCCGATCCCGGCTTCAGCGTCATCGGGGCCGAAGTGCCGCAGGCGGCCCCGCAGTGGGGGCTGTTCGAGACCGCCCCCGCCGCGGCACGTGAGAAGGCCATGGCCTGGCAGCGGCACGTGCGGGAAGTCGAATGCGGCCTTGCCGACGGGCCCGGCAGCGCTGGAGCGGTGCGGGTGCAGTACGACCCAGAGCGGCACACGCTGGCCGAGCGGGAACAGGCCAAGGCCGAGGAGCTGACCGCCCTGGGCTTCGGCCGGGTGTCGCGCACCACGGTGCAGCGCATGCGGCTCGCTTACCGCAAGCAGGGCCTGTGGGGGCTCTTGGACCACCGCACCACTCGTGCCTCCAGCCCCACCGGGCGGTCCGACGAACGGGTCGTCGCCGCCGTCCGTGAAGCACTGCGCCGCCGGCGCGGGCGCTCCAAAGGCACCATCAACGGCCTGTTCCCGCTCATCAACCAGATCCTCGAAGATCAGCACGGCCCCGGTACGGTGCCCGTGCCGTCCCAGGCGACGCTGTACCGGCTCGTCACCACACTCGCCCGCCCCGGTGAACTGCCCAGCGGTCCGGTGCGGCAGGTGCCCGCGAGTGTCGAGGGGCGGGCTTTCACTCCCGCCATGGCGCTGCGGCCGGGCGAGCAGGTCCAGATCGACACCACCCGCCTGGACGTCTTGGCCCTCTTCGACGACGGGCGCCTGGCCCGGCCCGAGCTGACTATCGCCGTCGACGTCGCCACCCGCTCCATCCTCGCCGCCGTGCTGTGCCCCAGCGCGACCAAAGCCGTGGACGCGGCCCTGCTGCTCGCGGAGATGGCGGTCCCGCCCCCGGCCAGGCCAACCTGGCCGGACATCCTGCGCATGGACCACGCCCGCGCACTCCCCCACCAGCGGCTGGCCACGCTGGACGAGCGTCTGGCCGGTGCGGCGGCCCGGCCGGTCGTCCTGCCCGAGACGATCGTCGTCGACCGCGGCAAAGTCTTCATCTCCCGGGCGTTCACCGCCGCCTGCGAGAGCCTCGGCATCAGCGTCCAGCCCGCCCCGCCCCGCGCCCCCACCGCCAAGGGCATCGTCGAGCGCACCTTCGGCTCCATCAACGCCCTGTTCTGCCAGCACCTGCCCGGCTACACCGGATCCAACGTCACCCGCCGCGGCCCCGACACCGAGAAAGACGCCTGCTACAGCGTCACCCAGCTCCAGGACCTCCTCGACGAATGGCTGGTGCACTACCACCACCGGCCCCACGAAGGGCTGCGCCACCCGATGATGCCCAGGAAGGCCCTCACCCCGAACCAGATGTGGGCCGCGCTCCTCGCCGTCGCCGGCTATGTACCCGTCCCGCTGACCGGGCGCGACTACCTCGAACTGCTCCCCGTGCGCTGGCAGGCCATCACCCCCGCCGGCATCACCATCCACCACCGCACCTACGACGCGGACCTCCTCGCCCCGCACCGCAGCCAGGCATCCCCCGTCGCCGGCCGC
This sequence comes from Streptomyces clavifer, assembly GCF_036345975.1. Lineage (NCBI taxonomy): Bacteria > Bacillati > Actinomycetota > Actinomycetes > Kitasatosporales > Streptomycetaceae > Streptomyces > Streptomyces clavifer. The sequence goes on from NZ_CP107794.1 coordinate 12,985, forward strand.
GGCGGGAAATGGGAAATCCACTACAACCCCCACGACGTGCGCCAGATCTGGGTCCGCCTCCCCGACGGCGAACTCACCGAGATCCCGTGGATCCACCGCGACCATGTCCACCGGCCCTTCGACGAACGCACCTGGCAGCACATCCGCACCCAGGCCGTTGACGGCAACCACAGTGACACCGAGCAGCACGAAGCCAGCCTCGCCGACTCCCTCGACCAGCTCATGCGCCGCGTCCACAGCGGCCACGCCACCACAACGGAGCAGGCACTCCTCGCCCGCACCGCTCACCTCCCTCTCCCCACAGCCCGCGACGGGGACCACCACACCGAAACACCCGCTGACAGCCCGGCGCAGCTGGACGAGGACGACAGCATCGACGACCTCGACGACCTGCCCGACGACGACGTCAGACCCGCCCCGGCCGCCGGATTCGGGCTCTACGACGCACACGAGGAAGCCGACAAGTGGTGAACCCGAGCCCGCCAGGCGCGAGCAGCACACAAGGCGGTCCCGGCGACAGCGGCGGAGCCGAGCTGTCGTGGCCGCTGACCACCTGGCAGGGCTGGCACCGCTTCGCGACCACCGACCCCGTCGTCCCTCCCCGGCCCGGCGACCCACCCCGCAGTACAGAGGAACGCCTGGCCTACCACTCCAGCTTCGTCACCATCCGCACCCCCGCCATCCACACCCTGGCCATCCAAGTCCGCACCCTGATGATCCTCGGCCGTCATCAGCAGACCACCGCACGGCCCTCACTGATCGTCACCGGACCCGCCGCAGCAGGGAAAACCACGGCCCTCCTGAACGTCGGGCGTACCTGCCACCTCGCCCACACCCGCAAAAACCCGCCACCACCGGGATCAGCGCATGCTGCGGTACCCGTCGCGTATGTTCTGGTCCCGCCCGGCGCGACCGCGAAAACCCTCATCACCGAATTCGCCCGCTACCTCGGCATCCCCGTGGCCGCGCGCATGACCCAGACCCAGATCACCGAAGCCGTCTGCCACACCTACACCCAAGCCGGCGTGCAGCTCGTGATGATCGACGAGATCCACCGCCTCAACCCCCGCACCACCACCGGCGCCCAAACCGCCGACCTTCTGAAAGACCTCAGCGAACGCCTCCCCGCGACATTCGTCTACGCCGGCATCAACGTCACTGACACCCCGCTGTTTACCGGCGTGAGAGGCGCCCAACTCGCCGGACGCGCCACCCTCGTCGACTGCGGCCCCCTACCCGCCCGCCACGGCACCCGCCACCCGTTCCGCGACGTCATCACCGACATCGAAAACCATCTCGACCTCCAGCAGCACAAACCCGGCACCCTCCCCCACCACGCCCCCTACCTCCACCAACGCACCGCAGGACGCATCGGATCCCTCACCAGACTCATCCGCCAAGCCGCCATCACCGCTATCAGTGACGGCACCGAACGCATCACCAAAACCACCCTCGACACCATCCGCCTCGACCACCTCGCCGAAACCCAACACCGCTCCCGCCGAGGCCGATAGGCCCACCTGCCAGCCAGGCAAAACAACCCTGACCAGCACAAACACCAACCGGGCCTATACACGCCAGAACTACCTACAACACACCCAGCCCCGCTCAACGCACAACACATAGCCCCAGCTCAGAAGCCCCCACCTACCCGCCCGAGCCGCCGACTCCACCTCTCAGCGAACCAGCAACACCCCAGACCAGCCGCCCCACCACACACCAACAAACCCCCCACCCAGCGTTAATGTTCGCCTCGGTGATCACGAATCCACAGGTGGCCGTTGTCGAGAATTCGCGAAATCTCTCGCCAGAATCGCAAACAGTATTTCCCGTGGTGGCCATTCACGCCAGATAGTGTTACCGCTAGCCTGATGAGTTCGAGGTCTCCGTAGCGACCGGCATCGCAGCACGCTTTCCTACTGCCGCTCCTCTCAGAGTCCAGACGAGCAGCCATGCCGCTGATCCGAGTGCGATGACGGTGAACGTCGTCATCGCGGCCGAGAACGGAACCCCTATGAAGCCGAGGAGACCGCTCACCGCGCTAAGCACTCCACCGACTATCAATCCCCTTGCGCCGCGGATGCTGTCCTTCTCCGCGGCGAGGTGCGCTGCGCGCCATGCGGCATCTGAGGAGAGCGTCACGCTCGTGCGGATACCGGCAAACTGATTGCGCTTGAGCGTGCCGGCGGCGGCGCGGCGTGCGAGGTGCAGAAGTAGCCAACCTGCCGCGACGAGACCTGCACCCGTGGCAACTGCGGTGACGATGAGGGTAACCTGATTATCCATAGTCCAACTCCTTGTCGGGTCGTGAGGAACGTCAACAATCCGACGATAGCGTCAGGAAGGAGAGGGAGACAGCAGGTGCGATCGCCGACAGACTCCTGCTCGAATCACCCGGTCAACTCAAGCACTTCCAGGAACCCCGAAAACACCGATGCCGAACGATTCGTGAACATGTGGCCTCAAGAGGGTGAGAGGCATTCACGGAAACGGATGTCCAGCCCGAGGCCCAGCCTTACGACAGCCTCAAGCTGTCGACCAGTTGCACCTGGGGATCCCACCCCGCCGGACGTTCGCTTACCGATCCGCGCCAAGGGCAGCCGGCCTCGTTCCATGCAGCTCGCGCGGTCATGACCCCCGCATTCGAGGCGTCCTCGTAGCCGAACTCGATGCAGCAGCAGCTGCAGATTGCGAACGACGGCGTCAGTCCGTCGGAACCCCAGGGATCGAATCCCTGATCGAGCCCGCACACAGGGCAATAGGCTCCTAGTGACCTGAGTCAGAGATTCGGTGGCAGTAGGCGGCGACTTTGTCGAGGATTTCGTCGGCCGACTTGGTCCAGATGAAGGGCCTGGGTTGGTCGTTCCAGTCGGCCAGCCAGGCCCGGACGTCGCGTTCGAGGGCTTGGACGGAGCGGTGTACTCCGCGCTTGAGTTTCTTCTGTGTGAGTTCGGCGAACCACCGCTCGACCAGGTTCAGCCACGACGCGCTGGTAGGTGTGAAGTGCAGGTGGAAGCGCGGGTGTGCCAGCAGCCACTTCTTGACCGCCGGTGTCTTGTGCGTCGCGTAGTTGTCGAGGATCAGGTGGACCTGAAGGCCGGCCGGGACTTCCCTGTCGAGCTTGGCCAGGAACTTCTTGAACTCGACGGCCCGGTGGCGGCGGTGGAGCGATCCGATCACCTTGCCCGTCGCGACTTCCAGGGCGGCGAAGAGAGTGGTGGTGCCGGCGCGGATGTAGTCGTGGCTGCGGCGCTCGGGAACCCCGGGCATCATCGGCAGGACCGGCTGGGACCGGTCCAGGGCCTGGATCTGCGACTTCTCGTCCACGCAGAGAACCAGAGCCTTCTCCGGCGGGTCGAGATAGAGGCCGACGACGTCGCGGACCTTGTCGATGAAGAACGGATCGGTGGAGAGCTTGAAGGTCTGCGAGCGGTGCGGGGCCAGAGCGAACGCACGCCAGATCCTGGATACCGTCGACTGCGACATGCCCGTCGCGGCGGCCATCGAGCGCGTCGACCAGTGCGTCGCGTTCTTCGGTGTCTCCTCGAGCGTTCTGACGATCACTCGTTCCACATCCGCGTCGGTAATCTTCCGCGGGACACCCGGCCTGGGCTCGTCACACAAGCCGTCCAGGCCGTTCTCCAGGAAGCGCCGCCGCCAGGTGCGGACGGTGTCCGGTGCAACCCGCAGCCGACGGGACACCTCCATGATCGAGTGACCGTCCGCGCACTCCAGCACGATCCGTGACCGCTGAGCCAGCGCCTGCGCGGTCGTCCGCCGACGCACCCAGCCCTCCAGCACAGCCCGCTGAGCATCGGTCAGTGACAACGGCGGAATCTTCGGCCCTGGACGACTCATAACCAACTAACGCCAAACCTCTGACTCAGGTCACTAGCCTCGGTGTCCTCGTCACGGGCCGATGCTACGCGCCGTCGGACCCCGTCGCTGATGCTCGCCCGGTGAGGCAGGCACGGTTTCCAAGATCGCGCTACGCCCCGCTGGCGAGCTGTCCTCCAAGCGTGCCCGGCGCTCCGCGACGGGCCGCAGAAACAGGCCAGCGCAGCGCCGCCCCGTCTTCCCCGCGACCACCCCACCACCAGCCACCACACCCACCAACCACGCAGCAGGGCAGGCCATGAGAACAAGGGGAAGTCTGAGCACTCACCGGACGCGAACCGAGTTCTGACCTGCGGCTATGCAAGGGCCGCCGGTTTTCCGGTGTCGCCGATATCGTCGCCAATAGTGTCGCCGTTATACGGCCGGTCCCTCCCGTGGCCCCGTGGGGGCCGAGGGTGCCCAGCACGGCCGGGAGCGCCCGAGGGGTGAACCGGGTCCGGGACGCCGCCCAGGAGGCCGTCAGACGCCCCGGGAGCGCCTCGTCCGCCGCGGCCGAACGTTCTACATTCCCGACCGCTGCGCGTTGATGTGGCGGGCGGCCTGCTCTCAGCTGAGACTGGGGGGATGAGCAACGTCGTGCGGCGTGACGCCGATATAGCGGCTCTGGGCAGGCTGAACGAGATCCACCCGCGTCTGGAGTCTCTGTACAAGGATCTGCACGCGCATCCGGAGCTGGCGTTCACCGAGACACGAACCGCAGGGGTGGTGGCCGATGGCCTGGCGAGGCTCGGCTTCCGGGTGACCACCGGTGTCGGTGGCACCGGAGTGGTGGGTGTCCTTGACAACGGCGAGGGCCCGAGAGTACTCCTGCGGGCAGACTTCGACGCGCTGCCCATGCGGGAGCAGACCGGCCTGGACTATGCCAGCGCCGTTACCGGCACCGGCCCGGACGGCAAGCAGGTTCCGGTAATGCACGCCTGTGGGCACGACATGCACGTCGCCTGCCTTCTCGGTGCCCTGGACCTGCTCGCAGGAGCGCATGAATCCTGGTCGGGCACGCTCGTGGCGGTGTTCCAACCGGCGGAGGAACTCGGCTCCGGCGCGCAGGCCATGGTCGACGACGGACTGTTCGAGAAGGCCGGCGCCCCGGACGTCGTTCTGGGCCAGCATGTGGCTCCTATTCCGGCCGGGATGATCGGCTGCCACCCCGGGCCGGCTTTGGCCGCCACCGACGCGCTGCGGGTGCGGATGTTCGGCCGCGGCGCCCACGGCTCACGCCCCGAGACAGCGATCGACCCGGTGGTCATGGCAGCCGCCACCGTGATGCGCCTGCAGACCGTCGTCTCACGCGAGATCGCTGGCGGTGACACGGCAGTTGTCACCGTGGGGGCCCTCAACGCCGGGACGAAGGACAATGTGATTCCCGACGAGGCCGAGCTCAAACTCAACATCCGCACCTACACCCCCGAGGTTCGCGCCACCGTCCTGAACGCGATCACCCGCATAGTCAACGCCGAAGCCACAGCCGCGGGAGCCGAACAGGCCCCGGAGATCGCCCCCCTGGACACCTTCCCCGTCCTGGTCAACGACCTGGCAGCCGTCGAAAGGACTACCGAGGCGCTGCGTGCACATTTCGGTGAGCACACCATCCTCGACACCGGGCCGGGCACGGGCAGCGAGGACTGCGGCATCTTCGCCACGGCATCTGGAGCACCGCTGTGCTACTGGTACTTCGGCGGCACCGACCCCGAGGTTTTCGCCGCTGCGGAGAAGAAAGGGACCGTGGGGCGGGACATCCCCTCCAACCACTCCCCGCGCTTCGCCCCGCTCATCAACCCCACCCTGGCCAACGGCGTCCAGGCCATGACCGTGGCCGCACTGGCCTGGCTCACTCCCCGCTGACCGACTCCACCAGGCGGGGGCCGCGAACACCGCGATTCCGGCGGGCGGTCGACAGGGCGGCCGTTCGGCAACGCGTCGACCAGGCCGCCGCCCTGCCATCGGGCCGGCGCAGCCTCCCCGGCCCGTACAGGGCCCCGGACTGCCCCGCGCCGAGGTGTGGCAGGGTGCCGGGGTCCGGGACGGGTGGCTGGTGCCCGGTACCCGTGACGGAACACCCGCCCCGGACACCTGGCGAGACCGGCCCGACACGAGGACGCAGGCGGTGACGCCACCGCGGATTCGGGCCGTGCGACCAGGTACCCGATCTAACACTCGGCGCACCGCATTCCAAGTTCGACAAGGAAAGTTTCCAACGGGTGCTCCGTCCCCGCCTCTGACGTGCGGCAGTGAGTTTCCGACCAGGAGACTCACCACGCCCCGGACGAAAACTCACCACTGCGCGCGCACTCACTGCGGCCGCGCGCGCTCACCGCGAAAACTCACTGGGCAGGCCAGAGGCCTGCCGGTCGGGCGGAGGGCGCTGTCGCCCCGGGACCTGGTGGACGTCGTGGCCCCTGGGGCGTGGTGCGGGGGTCAGGTGGTGAGGGCGGCGACGGCGACCAGGCCCACGACGGCCGCAACGAGGACGCCGGCGAATACGCCCGCGATGTTGAGGGGCTTCTCCAGGCATGGGCCGCGAACGTGGCAGGTCAGGTCGTCGGGGCGTCGTGGTGGGTGCTGGCGGCCCAGGAGGAGAGCAGGCGCAGGCCGTCGTGGCTTGGCGAGCCGGTTTCGGCGGTCCACACGATGAGGTGCTGGTCGGGGTCGGTGCCGGCGGTGAGGGTGTCCCAGTCGAGGGTGAGGTCGCCGGCGACGGGGTGGTGGAGGGTTTTGGTGCCCACTGTTCCGGCGGTGACCTGGTGGCTTCCCCACCAGGTGCGGAAGTCGTCGTCGCGGACGGACAGCTCGCCGACCAGGGCTGCCAGGCGCGCGTCCTGGGAGTAGGCGGCGGCTTCCTTGCGGAGCATGCCGACGGTGGTGCGTGCGACGGTGTTCCAGTCGTCGTACAGGGTGCGCAGGGCGGGGTCGGTGAACAGGATCCGCACGTAGTTGCGGTGCTTGTCGGGGAGCGCCGAGAAGTCGGTGACCAGGGCGGCGGCGAGGGTGTTCCAGGCGAGGATGTCCATGCGCCGGCCGAGGACGATGGCGGGTGTGGTGGTGAGGTCGTCGAGCATCCGCCGCAGCGCGGGATGGATTTTCTGGGTGCCGCGCCTGACGGGGACTGTGACAGTGTCTTTGGCGGCGAGTTCGAAGCGGTAGTCGCGCTGGTCGTCGCCGAGGTGCAGGACGCCTACGAGGGCTTGCAGGACGGGCCCGGAGGGCGGGATGCGGCCCTGTTCGATGCGGGTGTAGTAGTCGGTGCTGATGGCGGCGAGCTGGGCGACTTCCTCCCGGCGCAGCCCCGGGACGCGGCGTGGGCCGGTGTCGGGCAGGCCGACGGTGCGGGGGCTGAGTTCGCCGCGGCGGGCTTTGAGGAACTCGCCCAGCTCCTTGAGGGGGGCGTTGGTGGTCATACAGCCAGTTTGCCCCGTGAACGCGGCCTGGCTGAGGGGGAGAGTTTCTTCCTAGGAAGGATCGTTCCCAGGATGTTTTCCTCCGCTTTTCGGATCATGGCTGCCGTGTGACTGTGGAAACCGAGGCCGACCGGGCACCCGCGACAGGGCAGCCCACAAGGCGCCTCACCACATCGATCCCCCCGTACTACAGGAGTCCCTCATGGCCGCTAAGCAGTCCCCCTCGCAGCAGCTCGTCGGCGACATCACGCCGAAGCTGGCCGACCTGACCGACGACGTCCTGTTCGGTGACGTCTGGGAGCGCCCTGGGCTGTCCAAGCGCGACCGCAGCCTGGTCACCGTGACCGCTCTGACGGCGCTGTACCGCACCGACCAGCTCCGCTTCCACCTGCGGACCGCGCTGGACAACGGCCTCACCAAGGACGAGCTGTCGGAAATGATCACGCACCTGGCCTTCTACGCCGGCTGGCCGAACGCCATGAGCGCCGCCACCGTCCTGAAGGAAATCGTCGCCGAGCCCGACGCCGCGTCCGGCAGCTGACCGACCGCGAACCCTGATCTCCGGCGCGAGCAGCAAACCGGCCCCGCACTATCAGCGGGGCCCAGTGAACCAAAGAAGAGGAACAAGATGGCCGGCAACGGATTCGACCAGATCTTTCCACTCGGCGAGAAGAACGACGCCCTCGCGCAGTACTTCATCGGCCAGAGCTATCTGGCTCCGCTCACCTCGGGCAGCGTTCCCGTCATGAACGTCTTCTTCGAGCCGGGCTGCCGCAACAACTGGCACATCCACCACGGCACGAACGGCGGCGGTGACCAGATCCTGCTGTGCACGGCGGGCAGCGGCTGGTACCAGGCCGAGGGGGAGGACCCCGTCAGCATGGAGCCGGGCACGGTGATCCGCGTTCCGGCGGGCACGAAGCACTGGCACGGCGCGAAGGCCGACGCGTGGTTCTCCCACGTCGCCTTCATCACCCCGGGCGAGGGTGCCAGCAACGAATGGCTCGAGCCGGTCACCGACGAGGTGTACGGCGAGCTGCCGAAGAACGGAGCGCACGCATGACCGTCCTGGAGGAGGCCTACACGCTGTCGAACGGCATCGAGATCCCCAGGCTGGGGCTCGGCACCTGGTTCATCGACGACGACCGTGCGGCCGACGCGGTCCGCGCGGCCGTGCAGATCGGCTACCGCAACATCGACACCGCTCAGGCGTACGGCAACGAGCGCGGCGTCGGTGAGGGCGTGCGCACCTCGGGGGCGCCCCGCGAGGACCTGTTCGTCTCGACCAAGCTTGCCGCAGAGATCAAGGACTACGACCAGGCGGTCGCCGCGATTGACGGCTCCCTGGAGAAGCTGGGCCTGGATTACGTCGACCTGATGTTGATCCACAGCCCGCAGCCATGGGACGACTTCCGCGGCGGCGACTACGCCCAGGGCAATCGCGAGGCGTGGCGTGCCCTGGAGGACGCTCACCAGGCCGGGAAGATCCGGTCCATCGGCGTGTCCAACTTCCAGCAGCACGACCTGGAGAACATCCTTGAGGGCTCGACCGTCGCCCCGCACGTGAACCAGCTGCTCGTGCACGCCGGCAACACCCCCGCCGAACTGCTGGCGTACTGCGAGAGCCAGCAGATCCTCGTCGAGGCGTACTCGCCGATCGCCCACGGCGCGATCCTGAAGAACGCCGAGGTCCAGTCGCTGGCTGAGAAGTACGGCGTGACCGTCCCGCAGCTGTGCATCCGCTACACCCTGCAGTTGGGCACGGTGTCGCTGCCCAAGACGGCGAACCCCGACCACATGCGCTCCAACGCCGAGGTCGACTTCGAGATCTCCGTAGCGGACATGGACGCTCTGCGTGACCTGCGCGATGTGGACTACGGCGACCACAGCGCCTTCCCCGTCTACAGCGGGAAGTGACGCCGGACGAGCACCACCGCGCGCTGGCAGGGGTCGGCTATGACGCACCGGGCCGGACATAGACGCGACGGTGGCGGTGACGCCGAACTCGGCGGTCGGCTCCTGCCAGGTCTCGCGGCGGGACAAGGCGATGATCACGATCACCAACCCTGCCAGATCGGACACTTCGGTGGCCGGTTCGCCCTCCTCCTCGATGCCCAGGACCACTCCCAGAGCCACTCCGGAGTGATGATCACCGGCCGCGTCGATGATGGACACCCGACACCGTCCGCGGCCTGGCTGGCTCGACCACTCTCACCGTCGCCCTGGCTCCCTGTCTGAACCTCGGGCGGCGCACGGCTCCTAGGCCGTCTCTTTCGGATCAAGGGTGCTGAGGAGGTCCAGTACCTGGGTGTCAGGGGCGTGGCCAATGTGCTGTCGGTACTCCATGAGACAGTCGGGCCCTGACCAAGGATCAAGGGAGGGGCCCACGTGTTGCCTGAGGTTGTCGGACGTGATGAGTTTGCCGCTTTGATCATCAGGACCGACTACAACGATGAGACGGCCTGGCAGACGGTGACCGCAGATCTGCGTCAGCCATGGGGAGATGACGGTGAGTTCGAAGCCGACGTTCATCTCGTCGAAGACCCTGTCTGGGCGGATGCCACGTCCGACGAGGTCCTCGCCGCGGTGAGCCGGGACGAGAACCTCAGTGTGGTGTTCATCGCCGACCGCGTCACGATGCAATCTGCCCATCGAGCTCTCCTCGCGCTCGACGTCGGGGTCGAAGTTGAGGATCTCGACCCCGAGTACTACCAGGAGCTCATCAGCTCCCCGTCTCGCCGTGAGTTCCGGACCGTTCCTGTCGGCGTCCACTGTGTTCATGCGAACCTTTCGCTCGCGAACATGGACTTCGAGGAATACGCTGAGACGGCGATCGCGGATCCAGAGGGCGTCTTCCGGTCCTTCTGAGGCGGCAACGGGTCGTCACCGATCGTTGTTCTATGCGTGGCATTGACTGACGCGCAGTGGGCGCAGATCGAACTGTTGCCGCGACCGGCCACCACCCCCACCACCACAGCAGGGCAGACCAGGGAACAAGGGGAAGTCTGAGCACTCACCAGACGCAAACCGGGGTCTGACCTGCGGTTGTGCAAGGACCGGGCCGAAACATGCGCGCCGGATAGTAATACGGATAGCAGAACGAATAGTGGACCGGATAGCGGAACGGATAGTGCGCCTGCGACCGGACCGCCCCGCGCAGCCACGAGCATGGCGGCCAGGCCACCGCGGGTCGGCCATCGAACCGGCCGCGGCTTCGCTGGCTTGTGCGAACGGCCGGGCAGCCCATGCCGTCGATGTGACAGGGTGCCAGGGTCGGGGGCGGGTGGCTGGTGCCCGGTACCAGCGACGGAACACCCGCCCCGAACACCTGACGAGACCAGCCCGACACCACGAGGGATGCGGGCGGTAACGCCACCGCGGAATCAACGTGGTGAGCAGCCGAACCCCCCGCTGACCTGCCGTAGTGAGCTCCCCGGACCGAAAACTCACTACGCGACACTGGGCCTTGACCCCGAATCCTGAACACGGGTTATGCGGCTTGTGCCAATGTAGTTGGTGTGAGGTGAAAGGCGTTCTCGAAGGCGATCGGTGATCGTTGTCCGAGGCGGGAGTGTCGGCGTCGGGTGTTGTAGCGATTCAGCCATCTGAAGGCGTCGAGTCGGGCCTCGCGTTCGTTGCTCCAGCTCTTTCGTCCTTGCAGCGTCTCGCGTTTGAAGGTCGCGTTGAAGGACTCGGCGAGTGCGTTGTCTGCGCTTGACCCGACCGCGCTCATGCTTTGCCGGACCCCTGCTGACCTGCAGGCTTCGGCGAATGCCCTGCTTGTGTACTGGGCTCCGTGGTCGGTGTGCATGATCGATCCGGCGAGGCTGCCGCGGGTGCGGATCGCCGCGGCCAGGGCGTCGGTCACGAGATCCGCGCGCATGTGGCCGGCGATCGCCCAGCCGGCCAGTCGCCGCGAAGCAAGGTCGATGACGGTCGCCAGATAGCAGAAGTTCCCGCCGTCGATGGGCAGGTAGGTGATGTCGCCGACGTACTTCGTGTTGGGCCTCTCGGCGCTGAAGTCGCGGCCGATCAGGTCCGGAGCCTTGGCCGCTGCTGGGTCGGGGACGGTGGTGCGGTGCCGGCGCCGCAACCGGACCCCTTCGATCCCGGACGCCCGCATGAGCCTTGCGACGCGTTTGTGATTGACCGCCTCACCACTCGTCTCGCGGAGCTCGGCGGCGATCCGGGGGGCTCCGTAAGTGCCGTCCGATTCCTGGTGCACCGCCCGTATCCGGGCGGCCAGCCTCGCGTCGGCTGCCTGCCGGGCGGCCCGGTCCGCAGCTGTCCGGCTCCAGTAGTAGAAGCTTGAGCGGCTGACGCCGAGGATGGTGCACAGCCGCTTCACGCCGTAGCGGCGCTGGAGGTCGGCGACGCACTGGAAGCGGTTCACCAGCGCGTCTCCCCGGCGAAATACTTGGCGGCGTTCCGCAGGATCTCGCGTTCCTCCTCGAGCTCGCGGACCTTCTTCCGCAGAGCTGCGTTCTCCGCCTCCAGCGGTGCCGGCGGCTGAGCCGGTTCCTGCGTCCGGCGCCCCCGGGGACGACTCGCTCCGGCCGCCCTCACCCAGTTCCGCAGGGTCTCCGGATTGATCCCCAGATCGGCGGCGACCGACCTGATCGTCGCATCGGGCCGCGACTCGTACAGCGCGACCGCGTCCGCCTTGAACTGCGGCGGGTAATTCTTCATGACCACGAGATGTCCGTTCTCAGATCCGCAGGATCCAGTGTCTCGTGTGTTCAACATCAGGGGTCAAGGCCCACTCGTGCGAGCGGGGGACCGGGAGCAGGCCGTGCGCCGACCGAGCCAGAGAGCAACCGCGGACCATCTCCGCGTGCGCGGGGAGCAGCGTGAGGGGTTCATCGCGACAGGCGACCTCGACCCCTGGGTGTTCGAGGTCGCCTGTCGCCTACCTGTTTTCGCCGGGCAGTTTTGGCCCCGCTAGAACAAGTTGAGGTGGCCCCGCTTTTGATCCATGTGGGTGATGGATCCGGGAAGGGTTCCAAGAGGAACGGGTTGTCCTGGCCCCACCCTCGATCGGGTGACGTTGCGTGGGTGTCCTGGGATGGAGGCGGCCAGGTGCGGATGGCGGTCGGCGGCGGTCGGTAGCGTGTGATTCGCGGAGCCCGCCCGGCTGCTTCCCCTGACGGGAATGCGGATGGGCGGGCGCTTTGTTGGCGCCCGCCCGGGGGCGAGGAGCTCGCAGAATTGCCAGCGGAAGGTGCTGCCCGGCGAGACCCCAGAGCTCTGCGAGGGCGCCGAGCCGACACAGGGCCTGCCGGGCGGGGCCGCCGACACACAGAGGAGTAGGGGGCCCCGCCCGGATTCTCGGCGTTCCAGCGACCGGGTGTGCGGCAGGGGGTGCCACCCGGGCGACGCGCTGTGGTGCGGCGCCGTGCCAGTCAGGCGACCTGGTACCTGCCGACTTCCAGGAAGTGGCGCAGTGCTTCGGGTGTGTTGTCGTCCAGGGCGGCGTTGGCTGCCGCGCGCAAGGCCGGGCTGATGGACGAATCAGCGAGGATGCGGGCGATGGCGACGCGGTCGTCCTCGGCCTGGGCGATGCGGTAGCCGGTCTCCAGCCAGGCGCGCATCGCCTCGGAGTCGTTGGCGTCCAGAAGGGCGTTGACCTCAGCGATGACGCGCCGGCCGCTGTCCGGGTCGGCGAGCAGACGCGTGATGGCAACGCGGTCGTCCTCGGCCTGGGCGATGCGGTAGCCGGTCTCCAGCCAGGCGCGCATCGCCTCGGAGTCGTTGGCGTCCAGAAGGGCGTTGACCTCAGCGATGACGCGCCGGCCGCTGTCCGGGTCGGCGAGCAGACGCGTGATGGCAACGCGGTCGTCCTCGGCCTGGGCGATGCGGTAGCCGGTCTCCAGCCAGGCGCGCATCGCCTCGGGGTTGTTGGCGTCCAGGAGGGCGTTGGCTTCTCGTGTCACACGCCGGCCGCTGTCCGGGTCGGCGAGGATCCGGACTATGGCCACCCTCAGGTCGTCGGCGTCCGGCTCGTCTGCGGACGAGGACACCTCGGGCACCGTCACCGCGGCCGGTGCCGCAGTGGCGGCGAAGGACGGGGTGGTGAGCAGGAGGGCCGGGGCAAGGATGCCCGCGGCGATGCCGGGCGCTACGCGATGCAGTCGCAAGGGGAATGCTCCTCTTCGTTCGCTACGGAGGTGAGTTGAGGACGCCTCAGGGCGTTCACTTCGGTGATGCTGCCACCTGGGTCTGACAGTGGCAGACACACCGTGGCGTAGAACTTGGTCATGCTCGGGAGCGTGACCCCTGGGATTAGCCGGCTCTTGTGACTGTCGCCCCTTCGGATCGTTGTCTCGGCCATGGGGCGGGGTGATCTGACAGACGCGGAGTGGGAACGGCTGGGGCCGTTTCTGCCGGTTGGCAATGGTCGGTGCGGCAGGTGGCGGGATCACCGGCAGGTGATCAACGGGATCTTGCACCGGGTGCGGACCGGCGTGCGCTGGCGTGACCTGCCATAGCGTTTCGGACCGTGGATGTGCGCGGTGAGGCCGCCGCGGATTCGGGCCGTGCGACCGGGTGCCCGACCTGACACACACCGCACCGCATTTCAGGTTCGGCAAACAAAATTTCCAATGGGTTAAGGCGTGCGGATTGCTGTGGTGAGTGCCGTCCCTGTCTCTGACCTGCGGTAGTGAGTTTTTGACCAGGAAACTCACCACACCCCGGACGAAAACTCACTGCTGCCGTGCGCACTCACCACGGAAAACTCACTGCGCCCGTGCGGACTCACCGCGGAACTCACTGCGGCAGGTCAGCGTCCTGCCCGGGGCGGTTGGCGTCGGCGGACTCGAAGACGATGAGCGGGGCGCTGGGGTGGTCAAGGGGTCAGGTGCGGCGTCGCCAGCCGAGGATGCCGCCGCCCTTGGCCTGGTCGTCGTCCCGGGTGGTGGCTTCTTCGGCGGCGCGGCGCCGGTAGGACTGACAGGGGCCGCACTCGTCGCCGGGCGTAGTGCCGTCTTCGGGGTAGAGGGGCCTTTGGCAGGTGGGGCACGGCCACTTGCCGGCCTCCAGGCGCCGCAGCCGCTCGTCCTGCTCGCGCCGGGCGTGGTCGAGTTCGGCGTCGCGGGTCTTGCGGCGCGTCTCGGAGCGCACCGCGACCGGAGTCCGGCCGGCCACGCCCTACAAGCGGACGGTGTTGTCCGCGCTGCCGGAGGCCAGGAGACGCGGCACTGCGCCCACGGAGGCGAGCTTGCACAGCGTGGCGCCGCCTTCGTAGCTCTCCGCTGTCAGCCTGCTCAAGACGGAGTTGCCCGGAACGCTCTGCGTTCCGGGCGGCTTGCTGGGCGGCTGCGAAGTTCTGGGAGAGGCCCTGGCCCTTTCAGGCCGCGGTCGGCGGGTTCGCCGATTCGGCGGAGCGGCGGTACTCGGCGTTGATCCGCTGGGCCTCTTCGAGCTGGTCTTCGAGGATGACGATGCGGCAGGCGGCCTCGATGGGGGTCCCGTTGTCGACGAGCTCACGCGCTCGGGCCGCGATGCGCAGCTGGTAGCGGGAGTAACGGCGGTGTCCGCCAGGGCTGCGGAGCGGGGTGATGAGGCGGGCTTCGCCGATGGCTCGGAGGAAGCCCTGGGTGGTGTGGAGCATGTCGGCGGCCCGGCCCATGGTGTAGGCGGGGTAGTCGTCGTCGTCGAGACGGCCGAAGGAGTCGTCTGCGGTCATCGCACCTCTTTCTGGAGCACGTGGAGGGGCCCTGGTGCCTGTGGCACCAGGGCCCCGAAGGAACTGCTACACCATCTGCCGGCCCTGGTACTGCGCCGGCCTTCTGTTTCCGCCGACCCGACCTGAGCTCTGTCGGGGGTGCGGGGATCGCGGTTGCTTGACCGGAGACCACCTCACTAACGATGTCCTGCGGTACCCGGACTCAGCACTCCGTCCGGGCGATCCTGATGGCGCTCAACTCCTCCGTTCTTCCCTCTGGGCATCAAAGCGAACTGCTCGTGGCTTGATCAAGCGCCACGTTCCGGCAGCCAGCCCCGTCGCCTGTCCTGCAACCGCTCTGGCTTGGAACCCCACTGCCGAACTTCCCGGTACGCGCGCCGCAGCCTGACGCCTTTTACCGAGGTGCTGCTCTCCTCAACTTGCTGCTGGTCCTGCCACTGCGTGAACTGCGGTACTACTTGCGGCGGCCCCTGATCACTGCGGGCCACCCGGTCCGGTCGCCAGCCCCGTCGCCGTCCTGCAACTTCTCTGGCTTCGGAACTCCACCACCGCACCGCTCTACTGGTGGCCTGAGAAAGCGCCACTCTTCGGCAGCCAGCCCCGTCGCCCGTCCTGCGTCTGCTCTGGCTTGGAACCCCACTACCGAACTTCCCGGTACGCGCGCCGCAGCCTGACGCCATTTACCGAGGGACCACTGGTACTGCGGACTGCACTTGCGTACTGCGGCACTACTCGCGGTGGCCCCTGATCACTGCGGGCCACCTGGTCCGGGGTCAGTCCCGTCGCCGTCCTGCAACTTCTCTGGCTTCGGAACTCCACCACCGCACCGACCTGCACTTACGTGTACTACTTCCCGGCAGTTCATCTCTGCCGGGCCTGCTCGATCTCTTGGCTACGGACAAGACACTAACCCCAGCACGACCCGGATGTCTACCTCCGTCATGACAAGTTTTCTGTGAGGACGCACAGTGATGTCCTGCGGTACGCAGCACCTGGAAACTGCACTGGGGCATATCCGCCGGGAGGTGTGAAGGAATACCGGGTGCTCCCCCGCCCGTCGCGCCCCAGCCGTCCATGAAGGCGGCCAAGGCGCGGCGTTGTTCTTCCTCGCGGGCGACCTGCCGGGCAAGGGCCGCCGCAGCCGCCCGCATCGAAGGGGCCGGGCAGGGCGGCCCCTCGTGTGCACACGAGGGCACGTGCACGTGTGCACACATCAACGCGCGCAACCGCTGGCTGGCTTTGTTCACCAGAGCCCGAGAACGGGAGGCGCCTCGGTCAGCCATTGGCCCGGGCCTTCCTCAGCCCGGCCTTGAACGCCCAAAGGGCCCCGGTACCAGCCAGGGCCCTTTGTGTCTGCGGGCGGTCTAGTTGCAGCAGTCGCATCCGGGCGGGCAGTTGCCGCAGGCGTCCGCGGAAGGAGCAGCGGCGGTCACGGCAGGTGCGCAGCAGCCCTTGCCCTGCCAGGTGTCGCGGCCTTCCCTGGCGGCGATGGCGGCTATGGCGAGGGCGGCGATGGGGTCGGCCCAGGACCAGCCGAGGGTGGCGTTGAGGACCAGGCCCACCAGGAGCACGGCGGACAGGTAGGTGCAGAGCAGGGTCTGCTTGGAGTCCGCGACCGCGGAGGCGGAGCCGAGTTCGCGGCCGGCCTTGCGCTGGGCGGCGGACAGGAACGGCATTATCGCCAGTGACAGTGCGGCCAGCACGATGCCGACAACGGAGGGTTCGGCCTCACCGGTGCCGGTCAGTGCGCGGACGGCGTCGACGGTGACGTAGGTGGCCAGGGCGAAGAAGGAGACCGCGATGATCCGCAGGGTTCGCTGCTCGCGCGCTTCGCGGACGGCGTGGTCGGATGCGGAGAATTGCCAGGCGACCGCGGAGGCGGAGGAGACCTCGACGACCGAGTCCAGGCCGAAACCGATCAGGGCGGTGGAGGAGGCCAGCGTGCCAGCGGTGATGGCGATGACCGCCTCGACGACGTTGTAGGCGATCGTCGCCGCGACGAACAGGCGTATCCGGCGGGTGAGCACGTCACGGCGGGCCGGTGGGGGACCGAGGGATATCGAAATCTCAGTGGCCACGGTCAGCAGCAGCCCTTCTCGCCGGCGTCCGGGCAGGTGCGGTCCGTCTCCACGGCCACCATGGCGGTGCGCAGGTCATCGAGAGCGTGGGACAGGCGTTCGTCAGCGAGCTCGTAGCGGGTGCGACGGCCGTCGGGAACGGTGACGACCAGCCCGCAATCACGCAGGCACGCCAGGTGGTTCGACAGCCGGGTACGCGACACACCGAGAGCGTCGGCGAGGTCGGCCGGGTAGGCGGGAGCATCCCGCAGCGCAAGCAGGATGCGGCAGCGAATCGGGTCGGCGAGCGCGCGGCCGAAACGGGCCAGCACCTCGATGTCGGAGGCAACAGTCAGCACCCCCGGAGGGTACATCTCATCCTGAATTCAGGAAACCGTGGATCGTCCCTGCGTGTCACCATCCCAAGCGCCTGCCCGGGGCGAGACAGTGACGGCGGCCACGCGCTCAGCCCAGCCGGTCAACTGATGGGCGCCAGTCCGCCTGTGGCCTCCGGGCCCCAACCCAGCCCGCGGAAGCCACAGCACCACACCCCCGCCGAACGGCGCCCCGACCCCGCCCCGGGCTGCCCGCCGTGGCGAGTCCCCGAGAACCCACCACGGCAGGGCACCAACCCACCACACGACCCACGGACAAACCGCCTGAGATCATCTACAGGTCGCACCGGCGACCACTCCTCGCCGGTGCGACCGCCAACCCAAACCTGGACAGCAAACCGGGCCCGGTGGCCGCGGTCGCGCCTCCGGCGGATCTGAACGGCCCGCGCACCTCGGCGCTCACAGGTCGGCGAGCCGGCGTCTCCCCGCAGGTGCCGGGCCATCAGGCCACTCGCCGAGCTCGCCAGCCCCGGACTCGAATGGGCGCAGGAGTGACATCGATAGCTCTGCAAGGGGTCGACCGTGTCGTGGCATGTCCCCTCGCAGAGGGGTAACAGGTTGAAAGCCCTCACGCGGGCGGTCAACACGTCGGGCGCCGGGTTGCGCCTGGGAACCGGGCGATCCCCGCGCTGAACAACAGACGTTCCTGAAGCGCATCACAGAACCACGCACCGCACGACAGCGAAGGAAGCGAGTAACGGGAAGGTCGTACCACTCCGCCAGCTCACCCCGGACAACCTGGGTGGAGACGGTGCCGCTAACAAGGCTGGATGAAGCGATGTGCTGACGCTTGCTTCGCGGGGTGGCGGGACGGACGTCCCGCCACCCCTCGTCACATCATCAGTCTCTTTGGAGACCTGGGTCGACTGCACCTTGAGGGTGGCTGAGCCGTTCACCGAGGTCCACCAGCGCCGCCCGGCACGGTCCGTCCAACGGCAGCGCGTAGCGCTTGACCGCGCGCAGGAAAAGCCGGAAACCGAGGTCGGCGCACGCCCTGGTGATCACCTGCTCCAGCGCCGGTACCAGGGAGGCGGGCAGCGGCAGCGGGTTGAACACCTCTCCTTCCTCATGCGCCCGCGTCAGCGCGGCGGCCACCGGTGCTATCGCGCTGATCGCCGCGGCGCACAGCGCTTCGTCCGTCACGGGTTCGGCCGCAGGCGGAGTGAACCCGGGATCACGGTCGGATTCCGCCGCGAGCCAGATCGATTCGATCCGGTCCAGCCACTCCCGCGCTCCGACTTTCTGCTTGGCGGGGTCGACCGCGTGGTCGGTCGATCCGACCCAGGCCGTGCGGATTGTGTCGCCCGCTAGGCCGGAATCCAGTAGCCGACGTACGTCACGGCCCAGCTGCAGGGACGCCGGGTGCCCGAGTTCCCGGACCGACCGTTCGGTGATCAGGAGTATGGCCGAGACCGGCCCCCGCTCGATGAGGCAGTCCATCTCCGCAGGAGGCAGGCCCGCCAGATCGTCGCACTGTTCGGAGAGCCAGGCAAGGCCGGTCCGGTATGTCATGTTCACTCCGAGTAGGCGGTGTAGACGACCCAGGTCTTGGGCTCCATATGCCCCTTGGCGAAACTTCAGCTGGATCACCACTGTCTTCCCGACGGCCTGGCCTGCCGGGCTGCCGCCCTTCACCCATTTCGTACCGAGTGAAGCGCCGTGCCCGGTGACTGGCACGCGGACGGACAGCAGGTCCTTTGTCAGGACGGCTTTGGCGATTGACGTCATGCGGTTCGGGCTGCATCGCTTCGGGAGATTCGCCAGGACTTGAGTCGTGCCATACCGCGTTCGACGGGAGCTCGGTACGTGGCCAGTGCCCGGTTGACCGTCTGTCTGCAGGGTCAGGACAGCCGGCCGGAAGGGGCCACCAGCCGTGCTCGGGCCGCAGCTCTCACCTCAGTCGTCTCCATCGGATCATCACGTAGCACGGCGATCCGTCCCAGAGTCTCCGGGTTCGTGGGTGCCGAGTTGATCCCCAGCAGCCGCGTCGTTTCCTCGCAGTCCCAGAGGGACTCGGTGTACACGTACTCCAGGCCGTCCCGGTCGATAGCGGCCAGTGCCTCCAGGTAGGCGGTCCGCTCGTACGAGTGCGGGGTGTGCAGCAAGAAGCGCCGCAGATAGGGAACCGCCCCGGCAGCTTCCGGTCCGAACCGGGCCAGGCGCCGGGCCGTCCGGTCGGGACCGCACCAGGCCCCCGCTGTCCACTGTTCGACGAGTTCGTCCACCAGCCCCGGCAAAACCTCGGTGCCGCCATGGTCGGCCAGGACGTCCGCACCCAGCTGAGCCAGCCAGGGACTGTCCTCCTGTGCCCAGCCGTGCGCAGCTAGTACGGCGAGGGGGCCTAGGCGCTCAACGGCCCGCCGGAGCAGCGGCAAGGGTCGGTTGCCGCCCGAGGTGCCCAGCGAGGGCACCAGCGGGATCAGTCCTTCAGCAGGCTTGCGGCTGTTCAACACGCGCAGCGCGTCGACCTTGGTGGCGCCTTCCGTGCGTATGTCGGCGAGTAGAGCGAGGAGTTCTGCGGTGCTGCACCCTGCCAGTGACGAGCGCGCAACGAACGGACGGTTCTGGACCTCGATACCGAACCGCGTCCACGGCTCGGAGAACCAGGGAAGCTCCGCTTCTGCGCCGATCCGGGCTCGTGCGGTGCCACCGAGGTCTTCCCACCACGCTGGCGGCCAGCCGGCTGCCAGCGACTCCAGTACACGGACCCAGTGCTCGCCTTGGCGGACATACACCCGAAGCCCTTCCCTGGCGTCGCCCGATCCGGCGAGAGCCAGCAGCACCAGCACCTCGCATGCGCGCAAGCAAGCCTCCTCATCCCCCGCCAACTGGTCAACGATAGGCATGGGGGACAGGTCCATATCATGGACCAGCCGCGCCAAATACAGAGACCGTTCGTCGGTCTGGTCCCACCGCCAGTCACTGCGGATCCCGTCGTACACGAACCCAGCAGATCGCTGCGGATCATGGAGCGCTCGCACCGCACCCAGGCCACGCCCCCGTTGCAGCAGACCCTCCACGGAGTCGGGGAGGGCATATGACATCTCGCACTCATCGCTCATCACCCGGCACCCTGCCCGACCCGGGTGCTGATCCGCCAGGCGATATCGGTCGGGGCCCACCGGACAGGCCCTCCCGATCGAACACAACCGGGCCACGATGAAGATGGTCCTGTCGAAACTCTTGATGTCGATAGCGTGTGCGATCACGGGTTGCGGAGTCTGCTTCATAATCCAACTGTGGACATATCCGATGAGGGACAGCCGCTCGATCCCATCTGGCATGAGATCAACAACAACATGTTTGGCGGCCTGGCAGGAGCCCCGAGTGCATCGTGGGTGGCCGAGCGGTTCATCGGGGCCGGCTGGAGATCCCAATCCGGCTCGTCGTGGGAGTCGTATGAGGTCGAGACCAGCTGGTGCCGCATCGAGGTCGACCCGACCGACGGGGACACGCTCCTGAACGGAGTTGTCGATCCTCAACGGTTCGAGGATCTGGCTGCGCTGCTGACCCGGTTCGGTCTGCGGTTCAGTCTTGAGCTCTATGACGATGACGGGGAACTGCTGCGGGAGATCGAAGCTGAAACCCCGTCAGCGCCTCATGCCGCAGCTCCGCGGTCTCCCAGTCGGCTGCTCGCTCCGCTTGGGCTCGGGCCGACGCGAGCCGGTAGGAGTCGGTGCCGGTCTCGACGATGGTGCCGTTGAGCCGGTCGACGATAGCCGCGCAGAGCCTGGGGTCGGTGAAGGTCTTGGTCCAGCCGCCGAACGACTCGTTCGAGGCGATTGCGACGCTGTTCTCTCCTCGCGTTCGGTCAGGACCTGGAAGAGCGGTTCGGCGCCGTGGCGGTCGAGTTCCATGTAGCCGAGCTCGTCGATGCAGAGGAGATCGACCAGCCTGGCCGCTTCGACTTCGGGACCATCCCCGCATGCGCGGGGAGCAGGCGGGTCAGACACCCCCGCAGACGCGGGAATGAAGCAAATCGAGAACCCGTAGCGGTCGCAGCAAGGTCGTTCTACGCCGCAGCTGTCCCGCCAAGTGCCGTGATCGCAAAGGTTTACCGGCCCTGGGGCGTGTGACTTCATTTGACTGGGCAGACGTGCAGGAACACTCGCGCAATGGGACTGTCGCTGAATCGCAGCGCATCACAGGCCAGCGAATGAGCCTTGTCGTCGGGAGAGGGCTAGCCTGCGTCGTTCCCGGTCGATCTCGGTGACGACCACCGTGATCTTGTCGCCGACCTGGACGACATCTGAAGGAGTCTCCACCGGCGTCCAGGCGAGCTCCCGCAGGTGAACCAGCCCTTCGATTCCGTCGGCGACCCGGACGAAGACACCGATCGGGATCAGCTTGGTGACCTGGCCAAGGAGATTCTGCCCCACCGCGATGGTGTCGGCGAATACCTCAAAGGGGTCCAGCTGCGTGGCCTTGAAGGACAGTCTGGCCTCGAGGTTCCACGTGTCGAACTGGAGGAACTCGCATGAGACGCGCTGTCCAACCTGCACCACCTCGGAGGCTTCCTCGAAGCGTCGCCAGGACAGTTCAGCGAAGGAGATGAACCCGACGCCGGTAAAGACCGGATGGGCGGGTCCGTCATCCAGCGCAACGAACACGCCGAACCGTTCGATCGCTGCGACCGTGCCGGAAAGGAAATCGCCGCAGTCCAGTGACTCCAGGAAAGCCCAGAGTTCCGGGTTCTCAGACGCTCCACCCATCATGCTCCCAGCCTTTCACGAGGAGCTGCGTACTGGGCAAAAAAGCGTGCTCACGCTGCAGTCTCGAGGGGACGTTCGGGAGAAATGACGTCAGTACATGTGACGGCCCGCCGTCGTCGGGGTGGCCGGGCCGTCCAGCCAGGACCGCTCGGTGTCGGAACGGCAGCGAGACCGGTCTGTCAGCCTCCGCTGCCGAGCGCGTCCAGAATGTGTGGCCAGGCAGCCGCGCCCAGGAGGGCGTCAGCATCGGGCGTGCCTCCGTACTGGAAGCGCGGGGAGGCCGATGCCTGGGTCTCTCCCGGAAGACGTGGCCGGTGGCCGGCATCGGGGCGGGCAATCAGCCGCACCTGGGCCCCGGCTGAGCGCCGGCGCTGCGCCAGCTGTTCGGCGAAGGGCAGGGACGGCCACATCGCGTCGTCGCCACCCGCGACGAGCAGCAGTTCAGCCCGGGCCCTCTCCACGGGTATCTCCGCTGGGGGAACCAGATGGCTGAAGGTCCTCTCGCTGAGTTCGTACCATCCGCGGATGGCGACCGGACCGCTTGCCGGTTGTGTGGCCGTCCAGGAATCATCCATCGGCACGAAAGGAAGCGGCTGCTCCCGCCACGTCCATGACGATCGATGAGGCAGCCGTTCGCCGTCGCGGCCTGGTCCGACGTTGCACCAGACCCGCGAGGTCGGCGACAGTGCCATCACCACGTCCACGCGCGGGTCGTGCACTGCGGTGAGCAGTGCTGCTTCAGCCCCTTTGGAGACGCCAAGGATGCCAATCCGGCGAGCCCCGCCGTCGTGGAGAAGGTCGACGGCGGCGACAAACGTTTCCAAGGGGACCTCGCAGATTCCCGGAGACTGTCCTGGACCGCCGAACCAGCGGATCGCCAAGGCCGCGATTCCCTGCTCGGCAAGGATGCGGGCTCTCTCATAGTCGATGCGTCCGCTGGAGCCCGCCAGGACCAGAACGCCGACATCAGCGCCGGCAGCGGGAGCAATCAGAACGCCTTCCCACGGGTCGGTCAGCTCGCGCTCTGTCAGTTCCACGTGCTCTCCCTGCGGTCCGCCCCGGGCGGTCAGGTTAGGTCAACGATTCGGTCAGGCTTGAGCTGCCTCCCATGCCCCTTCGATCAGTTTCGGTGCTCTTCGGTCTCTCAGGGGAGAACGGCCGGGGGCGTGCCGTCAGGTCGGGTGTAGGCGCTTGTCAATGCGCCCTGGAACTCATGGAGATCAAGTCGATGACGTCGTCCTTGGACGTGGCCGGGCTCGTCCCGGCTGTGGCCGCTGCCGTGCAGGCAGCGGCCGTCGTGGTGCAGATGTACTGGGGGCGCCGGCAGCGCACTGCCGAGACGATTCAGAAGCCCGCCGACCTCGAGGCAGTGCGAAGCCGACGGAACAGCAGCCAGGCGGTTCTTGTCCAGGTCCGTGTGTGTCCTCACGTCGCGGACGAGGTCGCCGTCTCCGTCTGCCTCGGAGGCAGCGCGGCCGGTATGGAGCTGGAGCCGTCGAAGGAGGACGGCCCGTGGTAGACGGCGAGGCGCCAGTGAGGCCATCTTCTTTCTCGGAACTGGAGCAGCGGCTGCTGGACTGCTACGAGACGTTCATGGCGGCGGAGCCGCTGATTCTGCGGAAGAAGACCAACCGCGAACTGTCGGCGGCGGCATGCCAGGACGTCGCCCAGGAGGCGTTCGAGCGGGTGCGGGAGAAGATCATTTCAGGCAAGCTGGATGCCGAGGTGAAACTTCCCGCGTACCTGCGCACCACCTCGCGGAACCTGGCCGTTGATGTGCTGCGTGCGCAGAAGCGCTTCCCCATTCTGTACGACACGGACCTGGTGACTTCGGTTCCTCTCCAGCGGCGGGCGGCAGAGGACGTCGATCCGCTGGAGGAACTGGTAGTTCCAGCGATCGATGCCATGCCGCGTACCCAGCGCCGCAAGGTTGTACAGCTGCAGAGTCAGGGACTTGAAGACCCGGAGATCGCCAAAGCCTTGGGCATAGCCGCGGATCGGCTCCACAAGGACAGGTACGCGGCCGTCAGCGAGTTGCGCAGCAAGCTGGGTCGGCACATCCGCGATGGGCACCGTAAGCAGACACGACGCGTGAAGAGGGACGGGTGACGGCAGTGCGCCGCTTCAACAAGGACAGCGGCGGGGGAACGCCGAAGGCCCCGGCCAGGATGCTCACGCCCAGGGGCCGGTTCTCCGGCTTGGCGGACTTCTGGGACCGACCGGACGGCGGCTTCGGTCCTCTCGACGACCTGAATAGCCTGACTGCTGTCGCCCGGCAGCGGGCGAATTCGCTGTACCGGCTGGGGTCGAAAGCCTTACTCCGCAACGAGCTGTCGTCGGCCGCCGACTTGTTGGGAGAGGCTGCGGCTGCCGGGCACCCGGGTGCACTGTTCAGGCTCGCCTTGGCCGCACTGCGTACTGGGGACGGGTGGACGGAGGACGCCTGGTTCCTGATCGCTGAAGCTGCCCGGCACGGGCACGGCGACGCCCGAAGGCTCCTCCTAGCTCGTAGCAGCCTCAGCACGGCACCCGCGGGCGGCACGGTTGGCGACGTCGAGGACGAGACTTTCCTGGAGGAGATCCTCGGGCACCTGAGTGAGTTCCCGGACCGGAGCGATCCGGCTGGCCCGACTTACGGTCCTGGCCTGCCCGAATGCAGCGCGGAGAAGGGCGCTGCCTTCGATGGGGCAGAGCAGCTGGTCCTCGTGCCTGCTCCCGCTCTGCCTCTGCTCTCCGGCACCGCACAGGACGGGGAAGCGGGAACGGGGCGGCCGCGGCTGACCGCGCTGACGGGTGGTCTGGTGCTGCCTGTCCCCGATCTCCGGGAGGCGCCATCGAGCGCACACAGGCTGGTCCTACCGGGCGGGGAGCCGTGGTGGTCGGCCAACGCCCTGCGGCCGGCCCTTCTCACGCGGATGGCACGCGCCAGCTCGATGCCCGTGGTCGTGCCGGTTCAGTGGCAGGCCACCCAGCGGGCTCGCGATCTGCTCGCGCTGATCCACCAATCCGGCGGCATCGACACCCGCGCCCTCGTGCGCCGCACGCGGGTGTCGATGCATCTCGTTGTGCGGCTGCTGGACTGGCTGCGCGAGCAGCAGTTCGTCGAAACTATCGACGGTGCTCACTTCCCTGGTCCTTTGATGGCTCTGGCCACCCGGCCCGATACGCATCAGAGTCTGCTCGCGGACGCGCTCGCCGAACTTCGTGACGACCTCGGCGCGGCCGTCTACATCAGCGATTACAGCGACGGGGAGATCATCATCCAGCAGTCCTCCTCCAGCGCTACCGCGCCGGCGGTGTTGGAGGGAGCGCCGTTCGGTGTGACTGGACACGCCAGCGCGATCGGTAAGAGCCTTCTGGCCCAGCTGCCGTTCCCGGCCCGCATGGAGCACCTCAGCCGCTATCCCTTTGTCCAGCTCACCGACCGCACTATCACCAACACGCACAAACTGCTCGAACGGCTTGACGACCACGGACCTCACGCTGCGCAGTTCGACCTTCTCGAGTACTCGGACTCCGAACTGTGCGTTGCGTTCTCGCTTGGTCTGCCGGAGCGTGCCTCCAGCATCGCCATCTCCCTGCCCTTGGCCGAGCACGAACGCCTCATCAATACAGCCGAGGCGCTCAGCCGCAGAGCTACCGGGCTCCTCTTGGTCCACCTGCTCACAGACGACCTGCATAACCAGTCAGAGAATCCCCGTGCGGCGGGAGAGGGGTGGTCAACGTCCCAGGGGGCCCTTCCCTGACAAGCTGCCGGCGGTGGGAGGCTGCCGACAGGCGGCTGCCGACCAGTTGACGTGCACGGCACGGCATCCCACACGTCCGTATGAGCCCTTCCTACCCCGGGATGCATCCTGCCCTGTCGCGGTTCGCTTTGAGTTCAGACCACGGGCTGCTGCCGATCGTGGTCTTGAAGACTTTCGTGCGGTGTGCCCGTTGCGCCGGGTGAGCGGAGTCGCGCAGTGGCTGATGCAGCTATGTCGTCGGCGGGTTGCCGTTGGGGTGCTTGTGGATCCAGGACCAGGCCTCCGAGATCAAGGCGGCTTCGGCTTGGGGTGACAGCGACGTAGGCGAGGCGGGCTTCTGCGTTGTCGATCGGGCCGGGAACGGGGTTGCTTTCGCGTCTTGCTCCTCGGTGTCTTTCGGTGGAAGGAAGTCGTCGATGATCCGCACGTGCGCCCATTCCCGGCCCTTGGCCCGGGGAGCGGTGGAGATGGTGACGTGCGGCTGGCACGGTCGGCCATTACGTGGTGAGAGCTACGCCGGCGACCAGGCCCACGACCAGCGCGACGAGGAGGCTGCCGCCCCCGATCGCGACACCCAGCGGCTTCTCCATACGGGGGTGGCGGTGGGTGACGTAGGCCAGGCCAGCCAGGACAAGCCCGGACACCAGGACCAGGAGCAGCCCGACGAACAGGACAAGGGTGAGCGTGGACATGGCGGTTCTCCATTTCAGTGGGTGCGCTCCGGCTGAGCGCGGCCACAGTCCGCAATCCCGGACGGCGAATCGAGTTCTCGCGAAAATCCGTTTCCGGTCCACCGCAGAGCGGTCTCTGACGGGACGTGGAGCGGATTCGCGAGCGCTTGACGAACCGGCGGTGCGGCCTGGTGGGCAGCACGATGAAGCACCGAGGGGTTAGCCCCGCAAGCCCGCTTCGAGGGATCCCGGACGACCCTTCCGAACTCTTCGAGCGAGTGGAACGCCCGGTACACGGAGAGGAGCCAGATGTCTGCGAGCTCCTGAACCCGCCCGCGACACCGTCGGCCGCCACGGTGGGGCAAGGGACAATCAGGACGGGGGCTGATCCGCCGGCTGCTGCAGACCGAGGTCGCGACGCATCGCCTCACGCAGGGCAACCAGGCCGGGCCAAAGCCCCTCGATCCGCTCCTCCAGGGTGTCCACGGTCTCTCCCGGGCTCCGGGAGCCGGTGTCCAAGCGCTTGACGAGGCCATAGATCTGACGCAGCCCACCATTGACACGGCCGACCACTCCCAGGACATCGTTGGAGGCGATGATGTGGGCTTCCGCGTGCTGGGCGACGTAGGCGTCCCAGCGTTCCTTCAGTTCCTCACGGCGTGAGTCCTCCAGGGCCTCTTCGCGCCGCAAGTCATGCATACAAGCCGCCAGGGTGTCGCGGACCGTTCGGGCTGCCGCACTGAAGCGGACATAGGCAGCCTGCCGTTCCTCAGTCAGACGGCTCGCCCGGGCCTGCGCCAGGTCCTCCTGCCGGTGACGCTCGATACGGTCCTGCTCCCGCCGGTGCACCCGCTGCGTAAAGCGCTGTGTCACCAGAACCGACAGCAGCGACACAGCGCTACCGATCACAGCCGCAGCCAGCGTCAACGCCGCTCCACCCACAGCCCTCACCCCTCCCCATACCCTGCACGCACCGTATACAGCACCGCTACGCACCGCATGCCTTTCTCTTCTTCTCGTCCCACGTATTAAGGCCGGGGATCTTCTTCCTGTAGCCATGTACACCCGTTTGAATGAGCACATCGAGCATCGGGGGGCGCCATGATGGCGGAAGAGTTCGGGTATCAGGTGTCGCCGAGACCGGCATCCGAAATGACTCCGACCGTCGGGGCAGTGGTGAACGCAGAGCTGGACAGGGCGAAGAACGAAGAGAACCAGACGCCTCCTGGTTGCGCGATACCGGTTGCGCTGATGGCCCTCCTTGTCGCCCTCTTCAACAACGACTTCCCACCGATCGGGCGCCTCCTCTTTGCGGCTGCCGCCATCACCATGTGGATCTGGTCGGTACGTGATGAAAAGAAGCTCGAAGCGAACAAGCAGGCTGCAGAACGGAAGGCGGCTGTGGCGCTCTCGAGTCCCTGGCAGGTGTGGCCCTGCCGCTTGGAAGAATTACCCGGGGGACAGGGCAAGGGGATGATGCTGCTCGCCCCGGACAAGACGGTCGCGTGCACCTTCAGCTCTCCCGTACCGGAAAGCATCTGGGTCGGTACACCGGACGGTCGCGGGGTGTTCTGGTTCGCAGGCGACTTGCGCTTCGGGGGGCTGATGTCCGTCCCTGGTGGAAGTCCCCTCTGGTGGGCCCATCCCATACCGACGCCACCTACGGTCGCACCCACCGGCCGCAGACAGGAAGCGCTCGAAGGCGCGGTCATCGACGAAGCCGTCGGGTTCGCCTTCGACGAGTGGCTGTAGGTCTTCCGGAACATTCACGTACGTACGTCGGCGGATGTGAGGGCCTGAGCACCGGGGCGCGCTCACAGGTCGGGGAATGGCGTGCCCTCGCAGATGCCGGACCGTCAGGCCGGCGGGCTGTTCAGTTCTCGCGGGTGAAGGTGAAGGCGCGGGGCGCGGTTCCGTCGGGTGCGGCCATTTCCATGTGCATGCTCCCGTTGTCGGGGCGGGTCATGGTGCGGCTGGGGGTCTGTGTGCAGAAGCCCTCGGGTTCCGAGGCGGTGACGGTCTCCGGGCCGAAGGCCAGGGTGTCGCCGGCTGAGGCGAGGACGGAGAAGCCCTCGCAGTGGTGGGCGTCTCCGTCCCACGTGAACTCGGCACGCGCCGTGCCGGGAACACCCTGGCGGATGGTCATGCGGACCGTGGAGGTGGGGTCGTTCCCGTCCTGGGCACGCCAGGTGCCCACGTAGGCAGTCGGCACGGCACTGTGGGAGGAGGCTCGGTGCAGGGGGACGGTGATGCCGTCCGACTTCCAGGTCAGGCCTGCGTCACCATCGCGCCGCAGAGCGATGTCCCCGGCCGGTGTGCAGAGATGGGCGGGGGTACCGGACGTCGGTCTGGGTGTGATGACGAGGAGGGCACCGGTGGAGCGGAGGGTTCCCTCGGCCTGGCACAGGGAGGTCCGCGACAGGGTGATGACGTCGGCGATCTTCGCGCCCACGGCTCCCTTGCGGACCACGATCCTGCGCAGGGAGGGGGCCTGTTCACCGGGCTCGGTGAATTCGCCTTCCCAGACACCGACGTAACGGTCAGGAACGGTGGAGGTGCTGCGGGTCCGGACAGGTGCAGGCAACGAGGACAGGCCCGTCGAGGGGGTCGGTGACGGCGTCACAGAATCGGTGGGTGAAGGGCTCACGGACGGGGCCGGGGACGAGCCGGGTGCCGCAGCCGCAGGCCCGGGGCCCTTCTCCCCGGCGGCTTGGGGGGACTCGTGGTCGCGCATGCCGAGCGTGGTGACGACGACGGCCCCGGACACCACGGCGGTGAGCGCGACGGCGGCCGCTGTCGCGACGAGGGCGGTCCGCCACCGCGACGACCGGCCCCCGGCTTGCGGCCCCCCGGACACCTCGGACGCCCCGGGTGAAACGGTCGGGGGCAGAGCCATCGCAGGGCTGGAGCTTGCCTCGACCCCGTACAGGACCGTACCGACGCCCGCGGTCCGGGCGCTGAGGATCCGGGCAGCATTGTGCTGCTCGGCCAGCGCTGCCCGCGAGACCAGCAAAATCGCGGCCGCACCGCGTGACGCCGCGGCGTACCGGGCCGGCAGAGCCGTATCGTCACCGCGGCCCCGACCGCCGGGGCTCTGTTCGGTGTCGGTGGGGTGGGGTGCCGGCAGGAAAGCCGCTGCCTCGTCCCGTACGCGGGTCACCGCGTCGTGGACCAGGCGGACCTGGACCAGCCGGTCCTGCGCCTCGCGCAGATCACCCGCCGCCTGCGTGCTCTGGGCAGCGGTCAGCGGTACCGGAGCCGCCACCCCGGTAGAGCCGGTGGATGTGGCCTGCATCTGAAGGCCGGCGATGACACCGAGAAGGATATGGATGAGCCGCTCGGCGTCCTGCAGAGTCGTCGTGGCCTGACCCAAGGCCTGCTCCGGACTCACCCCCTGATGAACATGGTCCGGCTCCGCAGGGGCGGCGGGCCGCTGCGCGGCGACCGCCTCCGCGTGCAGGCGCCGCGCCCTTGCCAGGAGCTCGGTGCGGGAGCGCGCGTCTCTGACCGTGTCGTGCACCAGGCTCTCGAGCAGATGCAGGTGGACCGTCTTCGTACCCGCCCGGTACTCGCCCCAGAGAGTCTTGCCGCCCGCGTACCGGTCGGCGAGCTCGCGGACCGTGAGGTCCTTCGTCAGATTCCGCAGGAACACCGCCAGCGCGTTGGCCTGCTCCGACTGCCCCTTGGGCCCGCCCTGCGGACGCCCAGCCTTCACCACCGTAAGATCCCCCGTTAGTTGTCCGCGTTGTCCACCGCTTCCACAGCGTCCCATCTGCGCTTACGCATAACGGCAGTTGAGGACAATCAGACCAGGACACAGCGTGAGAGCTCCAGCACTTCCCGGCCAAACCCTGGAGCATCCCGTGACCCGTACATCCGTGAGGGGCCGCGCCCGGTCCCGCACCGGCAGAACACCGACCGTCCTGCGCCGCGTCGGCGTCGTCCTGGCCGGTGCGCTGACCGCCGGCATCCTCTCCGCCTTCCCCGCCCTCGCCGACGAACCCACCACGGCAGCCGGCACCCCGGTCCCGCTGGGCTCGGTGACCGCGACCGCCGACGACCAGCTCTTCGCACTCGCCGCCGACCACACCGCCGTCTACCGGTACAGCGGGCAGGGCACCGACTGGACCAAGGTCGGCGGACCTGCCGAGACCCTCCACGCGGGAGGTGCCGGACTCTTCGCGACCAGCCCGGACACCGGGAAGGTCTTCAAGTACGACGGGACGCCGGAAGCGTGGTCGCAGATCGGCGAGGCGGGTGCGGACTTCGCCGTCACCGGTGACCGCCTCTACGCGCTGAACCCCGACCGCACCGCCGTCTACGAATGGTCCGGCCAGGGCACACAGTGGGCGAAGGTCGGCGGGCCGGCCAAGGACCTCGACGCGGGCGGCGCCGGACTCTTCGCCACCGCCCCCGACGACAAAATCTTCAAGTACGACGGTGCACCCGAAGCCTGGACCCAGATCGGCGACCCCGGTGCGGACTTCGCCGTCACCGGCGACCGCCTCTACGGCATCGCCGCCGACCGGTCCGCCGTCTATGAGTGGTCCGGGCAGGGGACGAAGTGGGCGAAGGTCGGCGGGCCCGCCCAGGACCTGCACGCCGGCGGCGCCGGACTCTTCGCGACCGACCGAACAACCGGGCAGCTCAACAAGTACACCGGGCAGCCCGACTCCTGGACCCAGACCGGCGAACCCGGTGCCGCATTCACCGTCAGCGACACCCACCTCTACGGCCTCGCCCCCGGCGGGACCGCGGTCCTGCAGTGGGCCGGTACCGGCACCGACTGGACACCCCTCGGCGCACCCACAACCACACCCACCCCAGCACCACCGGCACCCCCGGCACAGGAGACTCCCCCGCCCACGCCGCCCGCGCCCGCTCAGCCGCAAGAGAGCACACCGGTCGCACCCGAGGCCCAGGAATCCGTCCCGGCCCCGCCCCCGGCAGAAGCACCGGAAGCCGCGGAGGCTCCGGCCGTCCCCGGTAGCGAAGGCGAACCGCCGCCCGAGGGCGAGTCCGGGCAGCGGGAGACGGTCCCCGCTCCGGCCCTGCCCGCGGGAGCGTCGGACACTCTGAACGAGCACACCGTCCGTATCGCCGTGACCGCACAGGACGACCTCTACACCCTCGCCGCGGACAACAGCGGCCTCTGGAAGCGCGGCAGCGACGGCTGGACATCACACAGCGGCCCCGCGAACGCCGTCCACGCCGGACGCGCCGGCGTCTTCATGAACGGGCCGGACAGCGAGCAGATCCGCAAGTACGACGCGGACACCCGCGCCTGGGAGCCGATCAGTGGCTCCGCCGGGCAGTTCGCCGTCACCGGCAAGCACCTCTACCGGCTGACCCCGGACGGCATCGGGGAATGGCACGGCGACACCTGGACCAAAATCGGCGGACCCGCCAAAACCATCTACGCCGGGCGGGCGGGCCTCTTCGCCACGAACCCCGACACCGGCGACCTCTACAAGTACGACGGCAAGCCCCACAAGTGGACCCGGATCGGGGGGCCGGGCGCCCAGTTCGCCGTCGGCCACGACCACGTCTACGGCATCACGCCCGACCACAAGGCCGTCTACGAATGGTCAGGGAAGGGCACCGACTGGACCCGGATCGGCGGGGCCGCGAAGGAACTCTACGCCGGAGGAGCCGGCCTCTTCGCCACCAACCCCGACACCGGCAACATCCACAAATACAACGGGACACCCGGCTCCTGGACCCAGATCGGCGGACCCGGCGCCACGTTCGCCGTCAGCGACACCCAGCTCTACGGCCTCTCCCCCGACCTCACCACCACCTACCGCTGGAACAACACCACCAACACCACTGCGGACGCCGGCACCGGTGGTGACTGGACCCGCCTCGGCGGAGCCGCCGACATCGCACAACAACAAAAGGACGAACAACTCCTCGCCGCCAACTGCGCACCGGGCCGCGACTGCGTCAAGGAATACCGCGACGCCAAGAAGACCCTCGAGACCAGCCTCACCGACTGGCTCAAGGACAACAGCCTCGACATCCTGCTCGACACCTTCGGCATCGACAACATCGTCAAATGCTCCAAGGGCGACCCGGGGAAATGCCTCTGGGCAGCCGTAGACGTCGGCGGCTCCATCCTCGGTGTAGGGCTCCTCAAGAAGGGCGGCAAACTCTCCAAGGCCCTCTACCGCTTCTCCAAGGACTACCCCAAATTCATCGAGAAGACGAAGCAAGCCAAGGACGCGTACGACACCCTCCGCACCACCATCGACACCGCTCGCAACATCGTGGTCCAGAAGCGCGAGCTCCTGGACAGGAACGCGAAGGACCTGGCTGACGATTTCAAGGCGACCAAGCCCGACCGGGCCGACTGCCGGCGCAACGGCGCAGGCTGGCTCGACCTCGGTACACGCGACGCCGCACACGGATATCGCGCCACGGCCATGAACGCCTGCCTCGACACGGCCTACCTGACGACCCACGCCAAGCGGGGCAGCCCAACGACGTCAGTGGTCAGGCCGCCGGGCTACCAATGGGCGACGTCCACTGCCGGCTACCTTCGCATCAAAGACATTCCCCTACGCATCAACAACTGCCACCTGCTCGGCAAGCAGCTCACCGGCAGTGGCGAAGATCTGGACAATCTGGTCACCTGCAGCCGAGCCGCCAATGCACAAGTCACGGGCGACGACGGATTCGCCAACGACATGGCGGCTCTGGAAGGGCGCGTCAAAACAGCCGTGGACGGCGGGCAGGTCGTGCGCTACCAAGTGACGCCCGTCTATTCAGGCCCCCGTACCGTCCCCGTGAAGCTGGAGATCTCCGCCATCGGCATGTACCCGGACGGCCGCCCGGGCGGCCTTCTCGTCAAGAGGGCCCTCGAGAACAAGCTCTTTCAACCGCAGACCCAGATATGGCACAACCTCGGCCTGTGGGTCATGAACGGCAAGGCAGTCCCCACCGGCAGCACGCCCTGAACTCGACCCGGCCCACACCTTCCGCCCCTCACATCGAAGACCTCCCGCTCCTGAAACCCAGCCTCAGCGGCGGTCCGATGCAGAGGAGGCGGAAGGGCAGCAAGCAAACCCCTACCTGCCGCTCCTCCTGCAGCCCATGGCGATGACACCCGACGACTGACACCGGCGACCCCTGGCACCATTCGCTGCACCCATAACTGACCTCCCCACGTGCACTGCGCAGATTGCGCACCCGCTCGGTGCGCTTCGAGGGAGCGGCGCGGGAGCATCGCGCGGATTGCGCACCTTGCCGCGTACCGGATCCACGTCGCAGGAAGGACGCCTCAAACGCACGGGCGGCAGGAGCGCCACCGGTGTCCGGCCGGGCTGGTAAGGCCCCGGGCTCCCAGCCGGCCGAGCTGGTAGGCGACCGGTCCGGTGCTCGCCAGACCCACCCGCGCCCCGATCTCCCGGTCAGTCGGCGACTCCCCGTGCTCGGTGATCAAGTCCTGGATCACCCGCAGGATTACCGCCTGCCGGTCGGACAGGACGCCCGGCCGGCTCACGCCGTCCTCGCCTCGAGCTGCCCCTGGCGGCGGGCAAGGCGCCTCAGCTCCACCCGGGCCGCGGGGACACGGCCGCCAGGAGTGGACCAGAACGGATGCCACTGGATCCGGACCGACAAGACCAACAGGCGACGGCGCAGCGCGGTGGTGTGGCGGGGGCGGGGCGCGGCGAGCTCGCGGTAGGCGGCGTGCCAGGCCCGCTGGGCCTGGACCAGGTCGTCGGGGAAGGGGAAGGGCTCCATCCCCTGATTAGAGCACCTGTTCGATTTGTGGTGCATCCTCGATCAGGGAGACTTCACCCGATCGAAGGGCACGGCTGATAGGTGGGTGGCACGCTGGCGCGCATGGACGAGCTGCGCCGACGGGTCTACGGAGCCGGCCACGATGATCCTCACGCCTACGCCGTGCCCGGACGCGACTACGTGGAACTGGTCGGCGGGCCGCTGGACGGGCTCCTCCTGGACGTCACCAGCCTCACCCACCAGGAACGTGCCACCGGCGCCAAGCTGATCACAAGCCAAGGCCAGTTCGGGCCCGGCGGCCGCGCCGACTACGAACCGCGGGCCGGCGACCACGGCCGATGGGACTGGGCTGGCGACGTCCCCTGACCCACCCGTCAAAGCAGCCGACGCACCATTTACACGCGGGATATTCGGAGGAAGTACATGCAGGAGCAGCGTTCGCAGCGGCCGACTCCGGAGCAGTGGGAGGACGTGGTGAGCATGCTGATGAAGATCCAGGGCACCCTGGCCGCCTCTATCGACTCTGGCGTCGTGGAGGATCACGATCACCACGTTCTGGGGCTGCCGTCAGGGCTGGCGGGAGCGACGCCGGGTGGTGCCCGGATCGAGGCTGCTCTTCACGCGGTGGTGGCCGTTCGGCATCTGGTGCAGCAGGCAGTGCGCGGAACCGAGCTTCCCGGTACGCCGGTCCTGGAGCGTGCGCAGCGGCACTTTGCCATCTCTGGCGGGTATGTCGCTACCACGGGGGAGGCGGAGCTGCACCAGCGCATCGGCCGTCACCGGTAGGTCCAAGGATCGAAGGGCGGATCATGGACGCGGTTCGTCATCGCGGCGCCGGCAGCTGAGGAAGAGATCGCTGGCTAAGAAGCCGTTGTTCTATCGGTCTTGAGTGCGGTGTGATCGAAAGCGACTGCCGGATCGGATGAATCTGCTCGTGTCCGCGCATGAGGACAGGGCATCTCGTACAGTTCGGAGTTGCTGCGACACCGAGCACGACGAACCGCTCCCGGAGCAACTCCGCGTCGCGCAGCTGGGCAAGAACCGGGTCCGTTTTCTGACGCAGCACCTCAACGCGCCTCCGGCACTCCGCTCCCGTTCCTCCAGCAAACCAACCGTCCCCATATCAAGGTGCGCGATGTCCGGTCGCAGGCACACAATGCGAGTCCAGCCCCGGGGCGCGGTCCCAAGGGTGGCAGCGGCGTGCGGCGCTGACGACAGCCGCAGTGCGCCCTGAGGAGCTCCGACGCATGTCACGCAGCGAAGACGCTGGCCGTCAGAACAGTCCCGACGGCCACGAAGACGGGGTGCGACCTGATACGGGCCCCGTGAAGCTCCGCTCCTTCGTCCTGTGCAAGTACGACGAGGCCAGACGCCGGGGTGACATCGATGACTGGACCGACCATTCCGACATCGGCGCCTGCTTCGATGGACGCATCCTGACGGCTGAGGAGTATCAACGGACCGAGGACCGTTACATCGCGGCTGCCGACATCCTCGCGAGAGCGGCCGGCGCCTCGCACTTCACCCTGAGGAACGTCTTCCTGCACAGCCCTCCGCCGGCCTGGCTCGGAGAGGTTTACGAGGGCCGAATCGTCGACAAGACCTCAGCCCTGCGGATGCTCAGAGGGCACATGTCCGGAGACACTCCCGCTGCCTGGTTCGACAGCGAGAAGATGTGCATCATGATGGGCTTCGACTTCTACATGCACGTACAGATCCCTGAGCGAGCCCTCGCGTCTCTCGATGAGATCGAGGAGATGGGCCTTTTCGTCTTGGGAGACCAGGAGCAGGACGAAGACGAGGAAGTGCACGTCTCGCGGCACGCCGATGACACCTTCTGGACTGACGTGGCCGGGAGGGTGGCCGTCAGGTCGTCCGCACAGCAGCAGGAAGCCCGGACGCTTGTCGTGGAGCGCTGGGCCGGCGGAAGACTCGGTCACCGGTTGTGGTTCGTGGCAGCCGACGACCTCTCTTCGGTGGCCGCATCGGTGCGACGTCAGGCGCTGATCTCCGCCTTCATCGATCTGGAGATCCACGCGACCTCTCGGGGCGAGGTCGCGCGTGCCGTGGAGGCCGCACGGCGGGCGCAATCGGACGATGACGGAGCAGACGTGGTGATCTTCCCGCTGGCCGGCGACAGAGAACTCCGCACCGTCACCGTGGAATGGGATGACCCCTTGCCGGACGACGGTGACCTGCCCCCAGGACAGGAGTTCGGGGTATTCCCGTGGCCGGCAGAGGACGCGGTGCGCCTTGAGGCGGTCGTGCCGGGAGACGACGGTTGTGTCACCGCCCGTTGGGTGGCCTCTTCGACATCGTGATGCCGCCTCGGGACCTTCACGGCTCATCGCGACTCCGGACCGATTCCGCTTCAGGGGTCGTTGCCGTATCGATCGTGGGCGGTTGCTGATCGATACGGCAGTCCCGTTCGGGTGGTCGCGATGCGACAGCCGCATAAAGGCAGGGCCTTCGGTGCAGCTCCTGGGTGTTGAAGCCAGAGAAGCATGGGAGGTACTTTTGTCGCAGTTCTGCGCCTTCGTGCGGGCCGGGTCCAGTCCGCTCCCCATACGCCGCGCCCCCTTGCGCAACCGATCCATCAAACCAGCCACCACTGACAACACGTCACCGAAAGATCACTTCCAGTCACGGCTTGATCCGAACGCCGAGACCACGTCTTGATCCGGACGCGGAGACCATGCCCTCCGACGGCGACGCCCGCACGCGCGCATGCAGGGATCAGCAGCTGGCCAGGGTGTCGCCGGTGCAGGTGTCGGTGCCGAAGCCGCCGTTGGCGGTGTCACCGCCGTCCTGGGCGTCGATGCTGTCGTTGCCCAGGGGCCCTTCCTGGTCGTTCGGACCGGTCGGCACCCGTACACCGCCACGCCCGGCGGCTCGGAAGCCGGCCGGGCGCAGCGGGACGCCGTTCGCCCGAGGGGCGGGCCCTTTGGTGGGGGTCAGGGGCAGGTGACCAGGACGATGGACAGCACGTTGCAGGTGGTTGCGGCTGTGTTGTTGGCGGGGTTGGTGTCGGTCGGGGCGGAAGCGGTGCGCTGGCCGGTGACGGTGACCGGACCCAGGCTCAGGAGGCCGAGCGGGACGCGGAAGGTTTTGTTCACGCTCGCTCCGTTGGCGACGGCTCCGTAGGTGCAGGTCACGGTGGATGCGGCTGTGGTGCATCCGGTGGAGAGGTTGGTGGCTGAGGCGCCCGGCGGGAGTGTCGCCTTCACGGTCGCGGAGGTGACCGCGTCGGGGCCGGTGTTGCGGGCGGTGAGGGTGTAGGTGAGGTAGGGGACGAGGATGCCGAGGTGCGGTTGTGCGGTGACGTCGATGTCGATGTCCGCGGTCGGCGGGGTGGCGATGGTGGTGGACTGGGCCGCGGTGTTGTTGCCGGGGACCGGGTCGGTCTCGGTGGCGTTGGCGGTGGTGGTGGCGGTCAGGGTGCCGGCCGCGGTCGGGGTGACGTTCACGGTGATGGTGGCCGACGCGCCGTCGGCGACCGTGCCCAGGGTGCACGTGATGGTCGGCGCGGTGACGGCGCAGGAGCCCTGGGAGGCGCTGGCGGAGGTGATGGTGCGGGCGGTGCCGGAGAGGGTGATCGTGGCAGTGGTGCCCGTGGCGGTGTCAGGGCCGTTGTTGCCGACAGTGGCGGTGTAGCTGAGCGGGTCGCCGGCGTTGACCGGGTCGGCGGCCGCCGGCACCGTGGAGGAGGAAGGCATCGAGCCGGGCGAGGCCGACAGCTCCATCGCCATGCGTGCCGTCTGCGCTCTGGCCGACCTCCCACTCACCCTGAGCGCCTTGCGTCAGGTTCCGCTGGTAGTCCTGCCATTCGGCTGACGGTGCTGCCCGTGACGTCGGACGGGCGAACGGCACCGTCCGACCGCCGGGGGTGTCTTCGGGGGTCTGCTCGTGGCGCCCTGTCGTCGACCGCCAACGGGTGTTCGCCGCACGGGAGATACGCCAAAGCCGCCCTCCGCTTCGTTCGATACGGTGCGTCCATGACGTCTGCGATACGGGACCGGTTCCGTCCCTTCCGTGAAGAAGCCGAGGCCCACGGCGTACCGGCCGACGATGTGGAGCGGTGGCTTGCCACAGCCCGTCCCTGTGCCACCCTGACACTGTCCGACGACGACACGGGACCGGTGGTGGGACGGTTCGGCGGCCCCCTGCTGCTTCCTGCCGACACCCCGGACCCCGGACACCCCTTCGTGGCCTCGATCGACCTCGCCGCACTGCCGGCCGGCGCGACGGACCTCCCCTTCCCTCCCGACGGCCGGTTGCTGCTCTTCGCCCGGCCCGAGATCGGGGACCGCACTTCCATGGGCACCGTGATCCACGTGCCAGCCGACGCGGCCGTCACGCGACGGGATCCGCACGCCTGGAACCCGAAGAACATCGCCGAGTACGACAGGGTGTTCGCGAGCTATCCGGAAGGGCCGCTCCGGGCGCGGCCCGACGTGTCGCTCCCCCACCACCAGTTCGTCATTCCCCCCGGCGAGGAGGAAGCCGTATACCTTCCCGGGCATCCCTACTGCTCCGAACTCGTCGAGATCTGGGAGGACACCAGGGCCCTCATCGCTCCCTCGGCGCAGATGCAGATCGGAGGATACGCGGATGAGGAGGCTGTTGAGTTCGACCCGGTCGACGTCGCGGCATCCGTCGCGGCGCAGGCGGTGGACGCCGGCCACTGGGACGGCCCCGTCTCGGACGACGTGGTCGACTGGGTGCTCCTCGCCGACTGGTATGCCGGGGACGTGGAGGGGAGGGAAGGCGCGACCGTCCACTGGGTGATCCAGTGCGAGGACCTCGCGGCCCGACGCTTCGAGCGCGTGTTCACCACCGTCTTCTGGAACCCCTGAGCAGGCCATGACGGGGCGGGCCGGACCGCTGGCCCCGCGTTACCCGTCTTTGTCAGGCGAGGGCGCCGAGGAGTTCGTTGCATGCCTGCTCGCAGGAGCGGCAGGCTTCGGCGCAGACGCGGCAGTGCTCGTGCATGTCCGCGTGCTGCCCGCATTCGTCGGCGCACGCCTGGCAGACCATGGCGCACGCTTTCAGGATCGCGGCGGTGATGTTGGCGTCGTAGCCGGTGTGCCGCGAAAGCACCGCGGCCGTCGCGGTGCAGATGTCGGCGCAGTCCATGTCGGTGCGGATGCACTTGGCCAGGTCGCCGACCATGCCTTCGGACAGGCAGGCGTCCGCGCACGCTGTGCATGCCTGTGCGCAGGCGATGCACTCCTCGATGCAGCGGGTGAGTTTGGTCTGGTCGATGTCGCCGAGGTCGGCCGGGTAGGTGGCGAGCATGTCCTTGACGGTGCTGGACATCAGCGTGCCTCCTCAAAGCCTGGGGTCGGCGGATCCGGGTCGGTCGCCTGCAAAATCTCAGGCACACCTCCAGCTAACGCCCCTCTACGCGAACGCGCCCGGCCGCACCGTTAAGGGTGCGGCCGGGCGCGGTGGCGAGCGATGGGTCAGTGGTAGGCGTGGACGACGGCGTGGCCCTTGCCGCGGCCGATCATCCACTTGTTGACCGGTGTCGTGATCACGAAAGCCACGGCGAAGCCGCCCAGCAGCGCCGTCCAGAACAGCGCGTCCGACAGGTGGGCGTCCATCGCCCCGGGGACCAGGGCGATGATGCCGTTGTCCACGAGTTCCATCACCGCGATCGAGACGGTGTCCGCGGCCAGCGCGACCTTGACCGCGCTCTTCCAGTCCAGGCCGGCCCTCCGGACCGCGAAGAGAGTGAAGGAGTAGCCGAAGACGAACGCCAGGGCGATCGCCAGGATCATGGTCTCAATGTTGCCCCACAGGAGGGCAGTGCCAATGATCATGCCGAGGATCTCGCCGATGGCGCAGCCGGTCAGGCAGTGCAGCGTCGCCTTTACGGCCGTCCCCCAGGACGCGCTCGCGAGCCCGTGGCCGCCGCCGTGGGACTGGTGCGCGGCGTGATCGCGTGCGGTACCGGTGTGGTGTGCGCCGTGGTCCATGACCGTCAACCCCAATCCCGTCCAGTGTGACCCGCTCCCAGCGGACTCACAGGACAACCTTATACCCCCCTGGGGTATCACGGTTGGCAGACGTTGTGGCTGGAACCCGACGCGCTCGTAGCGCCGCCCCACAGAGTTCCCAGCCCTCCCGACTCCCGACTCCCGACTGGGACGATCTGGAGCGCCCCGAGCACCGCATCCCACCCTCGAACCTGACGGAAGGTGGAGCCGCCGCTGGGAAGCGGCAGTCGGCGTCGCGCTCGCCCACCTCATCGCGGTCACCCAGGACCGCCCGGTGACCCTCCCCGTCGGCCCCGTGGCCGAGCTGCTCGGCCACGCCGCCGGCTGCTACCTTTCCGCCGGGCCCGGGGCCAGGTCCATGGATCTAGCCGGCCCTCGGATGTAACTGTCCCAACCCTGTCCCGACGTTCTCCTTGTACCCCGCCACCCCCTCGCGGGCATGCCCTGGCGTCCGCCCTGCGACGAGGGGCCGTAGTGCCGCTGGACAGCGGGGTCTGGGCGTACCTTGCCCACCCAGGCGAGACCTCACCAATACGCGCGACCGTGGTGCTCCCAGAGGGCGTGCTACGCGACGACTACCCCCTGCCCCCGCGCCCCCAGGACCCACTGGCGCCCCACCACGGCGCCTTCCAGGACATCCTGGCCCGGCCGCCGCCGCAAGCTCCCCGGCTACACAGGCACCACAACACGTAACGCTAGGGCGCAGGCGTGTAGGCGACGACGGTGTCCTCGCAGGGGCCTTCGGCGAACACCTTCAGTGCCTCGTGCTCGGTGGCGTCCGCGGTCAGCTGCCAGCGCAGCTTCGTCGCCACCCACTCCCCCGCGTACCGGCACTGTGCGTCCGGTGACGGCGGCAGCCACTGACCCGGATCCTGATCCGACTTCTGCCTGTTCGAACGGGCGGTCACCGCGACGAGCGATGCCGCCGCGCCCTGGTCGTTGGCGTACGCCTCACGGCGGGCTGCCGTCCACGCGGAGGCACCGGAGTCCCAGGCTTCCGCGAGGGGAACCATGTGGTCGATGTCCAAGGCGCCGGGGTCGGCGACCTCCTGACCGTCGTAGTACGAGAGCCACGTGCCACCGGTCAACTTGCACCCGGCCCCCACAGTCGGCGCGACGATCGCTTCCGCGAGCAGCACCTCGTTGCGGGTGTTGCAGCCATCTGCCAGGTCGCCGGAATTCCAGTGGCGGAACGCCGTGCGGACGTAGCCGGTGCGGTCCTCGGCATCGACTTGGACCAGACCGATGGCATCAGCGAGCGTGGTCACTTCCGCAGCCCGCAGCCCAGGGGCAGCATGCGCGGCCTGGGCCGGTACGGGAGCAAGGAGGGGAACGAGGGCGAGAGAGAGCGCGCCGAAACCGCGCACGAGGTTCTTGATCATCACTCCGGCGTTCTACCGGTCGCCCAGCACCCAGCACGTGCTCAACAGCTCCTGGTCACTCGCACGGACCAGGGCATTCACCGCAGGAACGTTTCGAAGCCCCGCCACCTGCAGCCGCCCGAGCCGTCACCAAGGATTGGAAGGGCACGCCGTTGGTCAGGTGGCGGCGACCTGGTGCCTGGCTGCCGGCCGCCCTTGTATTTCGGGTAGAGCGAGTCGAAGTCGTCGGTGTTGAAGTTGTGGATCACATCGCGGACCCGGTCGTCGCTGGTGAACGACACTTCGGCGATCTTCGCCAGGGGGATCCCCTGCGCGGACAGCAGAACCATCTGGGCCCGCCGCCAGGTCACCACCGACCCGGTGCCCCTGCGGATAATCCGCAGCAGCCGCCGGCCCTCGTCATCGTCGATCTCCCTGACCTGCACTCGTTCAGCCACGTGATCATTCTGGCCGTCCGGTTGCCGCGCCGGGCGACACCGGCCTGTTGACCGGACTACGGGAGGACACGCCGGGCGGGAGCGCGTCCCCGCTCAGGCGTCGACGGCTTCTACGACTGGGCGGTGGCGTCGGACCGCCGCTCTGCCAGGATGCAACCGGTTCCCGCCCGGAGCCGGCGGGTGGTCAGTCCAGTGCGGGACGTGTGCGGCGTGCGGTGTGTGCGGGCCGCCCGACTGCGGCGTACCAGACCAGGGCCGCACATATGAAGGCCGTCGCCGCGGAGACCAGTGACCTTGTGAGGGTGTCGGGCCGTGCGCCGGAAACGAGGGCGACGATCAGTGCCAGCGCCAGGGCGATGACATGCAGCGCACGAGGGCTCCGCGTGGCGCCTGGGGCGGCGGCCGGCGGCAGCAGCCAGGTTGCGAGGCCGTAACAGGCACAGGCGAGCAAGGTGGCTCCCAGCACTTCGCTGGGCCGGTGGCCGCCCATGGTCGCGGTGGCGGCGGCGATGCAGGCGAGCCACAGCACACCGGCCGTGGCGACGTAGGGGCGGATGCGGGGGGAAACCACGAGGACGGCGGCGAGGGTCAGCGCGGCGGGGATGACCGTGTGCCCGCTGGGAAAACCCTGATCAAGGAGATTCTCGGGCGCGCCCACCAGATCGGGGCGGGGCACGGTCGATTTGAACACCTCCTTGGCTCCGATCGCGAGAATGGCGACCCCCAGCGCCGCGAACCCCTGCCGCCAGCACCGTCGTACCAGGGTGAGGAGGACGATGACGGCCAGGCCCGCCATCACGGTGGGCTTGGCGCTCAGTTCCAGCGGCGGCAGGGGCGTCGAGCCGTAGACCGATCCTGACAGGGGGTAGATCCATGCTGCTTCGCCACCCTGTATGCCGAGGTAGAACCAAGGGTTCTCAGCTCGTTGTCCCCACGGGGTGCAGATGGCGAGCAGGTAGACCGTCAGGAACCCCAGGGTGTACAGCAGGGCCGGCATCCACGGCCGCGTCGTACACGACGGGCTGGTGTCGTCGGGGGCCTGCCTTGAGGCCCCCGGACGGTGCGCGGGCAGGGACGGAGAATCGTGCTGAGTCATCGCTCTGTTTCTTCCGTTGGGGGGAGTTCGGTCACGCACGTGTTGCGGCACGACGTGGGCCTCCGGGCTCGGTCGGCCCACCGTGGGGTCCGCTCCTATTCGGCGAGTGCCTGCCCCTGTCGGAGCTGGGCGGCGATCGCCAGGGCGGGGAGGGGTGCGATCAGCAGGATGAGGACGACCAGGTCCGGAAAGGACTGCATGAACGCGTCCGGACGGACGACGATCGCCTGCGTGCGGACGATCGCGACCGCCGCGACGGGGATCAGCCACCGGCGGTCGCCGGTGGCGGCCGTCGCCGCCCACGCGGCGATCAGCGCGGCGATTTCGAGGGCGAACAGACCGCGCTGGAAGGTCGGACTGACAGAGATGATGTGCAGGCCCCCTGCCACGAACGTGGCGAGCACGACAGGGACCAGCCAGCGGTACGAGCGGCGTCGCAGACGGCTGGGACGACAGAGCGCCAGCACGGCGCACGCGGCGCACAGCGTCCCCGAGAGCACCAGGTCACGGGCCGTTATCGGGGCGCCAAGACCGTAGTAGCTCAGGCCCGCCTTGCCCTCGTCGCCGAAGAGGATGCGGCCGTGGGACGTGGCGCCGGCCCAGATCATGGCTGCCGCGGCCGGCAGCGCGATCCACGCTCTGCCGCGCAGCAGGGCGATCAGGCAGCCCAGCGGGAGCAGCCCGTAGGGCAGCAGCCGTATCCGTGTGGGACCTTCGGCCCACGGGTACCAGCCGGAGAAGTGGAAGGCGATGGCGTGCTGTCCGGGGTCGATGTGCAGTGCCCAGTGCCACACATCCTGCAAGTACGGAACCAGCGCTAGCGCGGCGAGGGCCAGGGCGGCCAGATGGATGCCGTCCAGCCACCAGGGCCGGGCCGTGTCGTCGACGACGGCACGGGCGCGGGCCTGCACCCCGGCGCGCACC
This sequence comes from Streptomyces clavifer, assembly GCF_036345975.1. Taxonomy (NCBI): domain Bacteria; kingdom Bacillati; phylum Actinomycetota; class Actinomycetes; order Kitasatosporales; family Streptomycetaceae; genus Streptomyces; species Streptomyces clavifer. Next base: position 57,132 of record NZ_CP107794.1, read on the forward strand.
AGGGCGGCAACTTCCCGCGGCGGGGGCCAGAAGCGGCCGGGGTACGCCTCGGACAGGCAGGCCAGCACCTCCTCTCCCTGCCGGGAACGGTAGGGCTCGGGATAGGCCGCAAGCAGCAGACGGTTCATGCCGGGGCCGCTCCGGCATCCCGCGAGTGTCCGATGACGACGGCCGCCGCCTGCTGCATCCGCAGCGCCTCCCGGCCGAGCGCCTCGGTGCCGTCCTCGGTGAGCCGGTAGTAGCGCCGCGCCCGCCCGTCCACGATCTCCTCATGCCCGGCGGCCACCAGCCCGGCCCGCTCCATCCGCTCCAGCGCGCCGTAGAGAGTGCCGACAGCGATCCGGAGCCGCCCGTCGGTGGCCTGCTCGGCAGCCTTGATGATGCCGTAACCGTGCAACGGACCATCCATGAGTGCAGCAAGGATGAAGTACTGCGGTTCCGTCAAGGGAGGATTCTGTCTGCGCATGCATCGAGGATATATCGAGCTACGAAATATATCTGCCAGCCATGGGTGATCAACGGCAGCACCTCCACGCCCGCGGCGAGCGTCACCCTCTCCCGGCCGGCGGGCGCGACGGCGATCTCCTCGACGCACCCGCGCGGCGTTGGCGGATGCTCACCGCGACCTGGTCCGGGCCGAGCGGAATGTGCTTCCCACCGTGTCCGCCGGACTCGTCTCACCTCTGTTGAATCTTCCATGGACCAGACCCTGTTCGCCGGGACCGGCCGGGAGATCAAGAAGATCGCCAAGTCCAAGCCAGCCGAGCACGGCTTGCCGTTCTCGACCTGGAGTCCAGCCAAGCTGGCCGACTTCCTGGTAGCAGCGGGGGGCGTTCGACGACATCAGCCACGAGGGCCTTCGGGCCCCGCTCCGCGAGGAAGGCGGCTGATTTCAATGCATAAAGACCTGGAAGACCTCACACGACTACGCGGCCAAGAAGGCCCAGGTCGAACACCTCTACGCGATCAAGGTCATACACGAGGAAGGCGAGCCGAAGTCGTCCTCTGCATCGACGAGTTCGGGCCGCTCAACCTCCAGCCCCACCCCGGGCGGCAGTGGACCGAACGCGGCGGCAGCCACAAGGACCCCGCCCTGGAACCGAGGCCCCGCCGGCGGGCGCCCGGGCCCGGCTGGTGCGGTATGCCGAAGAGCCGGGTTGTGGGCCGGCTGGGCGAGTTGGCGAAGCGACATGCCTGGTGGAACAAGGATCTGCGCGGAGATCGGCCACGCCTGGCCGAGGATGTGCGCGGGGTGCTGGAGCCCGAGGCGGATCTGCTACGCGTGACGGGCGGGTTCGAGGAGTGGTGGTGGCTGTCGCCCGCTGCGGCACGGTGGACGGTCCTGTCCGAACAAGCCCCGGTCCCCGCCCAGTGCGGTGATGTTGCGAAGGGTGTGAAGCGGTGAGCGCGGTGGCCGAGATCGAGCGGTGGTTGCGGCGCTGGCATCTGATCGGCGCCGGCGTGGACAACGTCTGGTACTACACGCGTGAGGTGCTGCCCTGCCCGTCGGGGCGGTGGCTGGCACGCGGCCCCAACGGCACCGGGAAGACGACTCTGCTGGAAGGGCTGTGCCCCTTCCTCCTCAACCCGGTGCACATGCACCTGAGTTCCGCCTCGGGGCGGGCGACGAGTTTGGTGTCGCTGATGAAGGGCGGCAGTACCGGAAAACGGCGTTTCGGGTGCTTGTGGCTCAGCTTCGGCACGCCCGAGGATCCGGCCAGCGGGGACGCGGACGCCGGAGAGCAGCACTACGGGCTGCGCATGGAGTACGCGGCGAGCAGCAACAGCGTCGAGACGGTGCCCTTCCGGCTGCCGGTCGTCCCCGGCCACGACGGCCAGGACCTGTCCACCATGAAGCGGGACGACTTCTGTGCGTGGGTAGCGGCGCAGGGCGGTGCGGTCTTCGCGTCCGCCGACACTTATGTCGCCGACCTCGCCCAGCGGGTCTTCGGCTGCGGACCGGGCACGCTCAAGCGGATCGCCCGGCGGATCAAGAAGGTCCGCAACCCCGGGCTTTCGCCCGCCGACGCCACCGCCGAACTGCGCATGGCGCTGCCCACCGTCAGCCAGGACACCGTGCGGTCGGCGCAGGAGGCGCTCGCCGCTGCCGAGGCGACCCGCCGGCGCTACGAGCGGGACGCGAAGACCGCGCAGGTCCTCGAAGACCTGTCCGCCGCATGGTCCGGCCCCACCGGCCTCGTCGTCCGGGGAATCTTCAACTTCGAGACCTTGCAGGTCTATGCCGCGACCACCCTCCCCGGGTTCTGCCGCCTGACCGCACCGGAGGAATCCACGCTCGTGGAGCAGCAGGACGCGGCCGCGATCCTGACGAACGGCTCACTCGCCTACCTGACCTACCGGAAGGTCAAGGACGCCCCGGAGCCGGCCGACCGCATCACGGAGTTCTTCATCCACGCCTACGGCCCAGAAGCCGAAGAGGTGGCGGAGCGCTTCGCCCAGTGCGTACGCGTCTGGGACCGCGAGGTGCGCGAGAGCGGCTATCCGCCGATGACCGTCCACCCGGCCGCAACGCCCGACAACCAACTGCCGCCCGGCGATGTGCTCGACAAGCCCAGCGCACGGCTCGTCTTCCAGTGGCCGGGCCGGATCCCAATCGACGCGCTGAGCTCACCCGGCAGAGCGCCTTCCGCACCGGCTCGTCCCCGTTCGCGGTATGACCGGCTGCGCGGCCCTCGCCTTCGCCCTACCGTTGACCATCGTCATCTCCGGCACTGCGGTCCTCACCCTCGGGGCCGCCGTCTACGGCCTTCGCAAAGGCACAACTACGCGCAGAGCGGGCCGCTGGGCGAGCTTGGCCTGCTGGGCCGAAGCCCGCGTCCGTAGGCAGCTGCATCAGCGGTAGCGACTCGGTAACGGTCTCGCTCGGCCGCGGTTGCGGGCGATCTCGGGGGAGACGGTCGAAGGGGACTGGCCCAGCCGCTTGGCTAGCTGCCGGGCCGATTCTCCCGCCGCGTGCCGCGAGAGATCTTCTCCCTCTTGCGGCCACTCAAATGCCGCTCTGACCGCGCTTGCGGGACGAGGCAGACGCCGCCGCTCTGGTACAGGAAGCGACGAGCGTGCTGCATCGGTGCCCCGAGCGTCTGCCCGATCAGGCTGAACGACTGCCCGTCGCGCCAGCGTCTCCGTATCTCGTCCTGCTGCGCCGGCGAGAACCCGTAGTCACGCACCTGTGCCTCCACGTTCACATGATCATCGGTGGGTGGTGCGTTGATCATTTGAGGGTGCCATTCTTTGCCGACAGGCGGCCCGCAGCGTGGACCGACCAGCAGTCGTACCTCTGCCCGCATGCCGCGCCATCGCGGACGGCGATCCGGTTGCGGCTGGCCTCGCGAGACGCGGGGCCAGCCGTGTGCCGTGGGTCAGGAGAGGGGGTGCAGCCAGTTGGCCTCCAGTTCCCCCTCGACCAGGCCCGCGATGGCGGCGAAGTACGTCTGCATGAACGGCTGCGAAACGTGCGCCAGCAGGTGGGCGCCGGAGGACCAGCGCTCGTAGAAGGCGAAGGCGCCCGGCTGGTCCGGCGTGGTGTGCACGACGTACTGCTCGCATCCGTCCTCCTTGAGGGTGAGCCGGATGATCGCCTGGATCTCGCCCAGCATGCGGCCCTCCTCGCCCGCCTTGGCCCGGGCGTATCCATATACCGCGACTGGCGTGTCCGAGGCGAGAATGGCGGCGGGGATGAGGCCGTCGGGTGTCGTGTCGTCAGTGCTCATGGGGTCCTACTCCGTCATGGTCGGTTCCGCCGGTACTGATGGCCGGCTACCGGAGTGTAAAAGTTGACGTTAACGTGAAAGGCAAGTCGGATGACGAACCCCGGGACGGTCCCACAGCAACCGGGACCCAGCGGCATGCGGAGCAGAGGGAGCGACGGGATGCGAATCGGCGAGGTGGCATCGGCCGCGGGAGTGAGCACGCGGGCGCTGCGCTACTACGAGCAGCAGCAGCTCATCGCGTCGAGCCGCAGCACGGGCGGGCAGCGCCTCTACACCCCGGACACGGTCGAGCGAGTGCGGTGGATCCAGCTCCTCTACGCTGCCGGGCTGAGCAGCCGGACGATCGTGGAGTTCCTGCCGTGCGTGCACACCGGTATCGCCGGCCCGGAGATGATCGCCCGGCTTCGCGCGGAGCGGGACCGCCTCGACGATCACATGCGGGACCTTGCCGCCACGCGAGCCCGACTGGACTCTGTCCTCGCCGCCGCCGAGTTCGGCGCGACACGGCCGGCCGACGAGGCCGCGGGGGGCTGAGGCTCGACCAGCACGCGCACGCCTTGGCCCGGTGCCCAGGCCGAGGACGCCGAGCTGGTCCTCCATGCCCTCGCGGTAGCCGACGACCATATCCGGGCCGGGGACGCCGAGGAGTGGCTGTTCTCGGACTTCAGCTGGGCGAGGTTCGACACCGAGGTGCATCTGACGCGCACGCTGGGCCGGTTCGAGGGCGGCGTTGACGCAGACCCGGCCCATTGGAGACTCCTTGGAGGAGTGCACGGCCTCCGAGTTCCACTTCCCGGTCCGCGACTGGGAACCTGTGCCGCTACAGCGACTGGTTCCTGCTCTCAGTGCATGGTGCTGCCCTGGATCGTCGAGCGGCGGCGGTAGCCGGGCTCGTCGGCCAGGCGCAGGATGTACAGGGTCTTCGCGATCCGCCCGTAGTGCGCGATCGCGTCCCCGAGTGGGGTGACCCGTCCGTCGCGGGAGAGCATCCGGATCACGTCGTAGGCGCGGACGGCTCCGGTGTGGATGGAGCCGATGACACGCGTGATGTCCTCCCAGTGCCGCTCGATCCGCGCGAGGTCGACTGGACCCGGCTGCGGGCCGTCCTGGAAGGCGCCGTAGTCGGCCGTGCGGTCGATGCGCCACATCGTCTGATTGGGCAGGTCCGCCAGCTGCGGTGCGTACGCGAACCCGGCGAGCGTGAGCAGGCCGAAGACGATGTCGCTGTACGAGGGGGTGTTGGTGACGATCATCTCCGGACGGCGGCCGCCGTCGCGGTCGTAGAGGACGTCCAGCACGTGCAGGGTGTCGCGCGGGGTGCCGGCCACGTTCTTCCCCGCCGAGACCGGCGGCTTGGGTCATCCCCGCAGTAGTCGCAGCCTCGTCCGCAGGACGTGACGGGCACCCGCTGAGCGACAAGCTCACTCTCAACTCGCAGATCCTGTCCGGGGCGAACCGGATAGAAGCAGGGGCCTGCCCGGCGGAGGGCCTGAGAAGATTCCGCACGTCCGGACCACCTGCTGGATGATGGCGGTTCTGTGGCCTTGTCGGTTGGCGTGGCTATGCCCGCATAGCTATTACTTGCTGGTGGTTGCTATCGCGGCGGGGCCTCTTTGGGAACGTGGTGTTTTGTCGCCGACGCGGCGGGGTTCGATGGTGCGGGGGTCGACGGCTTCGCCAGGTGCGCCTTCGTGGTAGGGGCCGTCGGGGTTGGAGTCGCGGTCGTGCGGGAGGAGGAAGAAGACGCGTCGGAGCTGGAGGCCGCTGTCGGGGTCGGCTTCGGCGTGGGCGTCGAGTTCGGTGTAGCCGACCATGCGCCCGTCGCGTTCGTAGCGGGGCTTGCCGCGGCGGCGGGGGGTCTTGTCGAGGGCTTGGCGGACATAGTCGAGTTCGTCAGGGTTCTCCAGCCAGACCACTGCGTTCTCGTGGCGGAGGTCGCTCTCGTTCAGCAGCGAGCTCATGGCTGCATCCCCTTTTCATTGTTTTTGCCCGTTTGCGGGGTGGTCGTTGTGCGGAGCGCACGTTCCCAAGTGGGGGCACCGTGTTCAGGATAGGCGGCGGGGGTGCGGACGCGTAGGGCGCGAGAGTCATGCATGGTCAGCCTGTGGGTCTTCGTCTGCGAGGAGACCGAGGCCTGGGTAGTACTTCTTTCCGCTGGATTTCATCATGTCAGCGGGTGAGGCAAGGGAGAGTTCCTGGCGGACTCGGGTAGCGAAAGCGCGTGCGGTCGCGGGGCGGATGCCTTCACCGGCTTGGCACCAACTGCTGTAGGTGGTGTAGAGAAGGCCTTGCTCGACGCGGAGGTCTGCTGTGGCGCGGTCGGGGCTCTTGTCTGGGCTGTCGGTGGTGCAGCATTCAGCGAGAAAACGGCCGATGTGGTCTTCTGTGGTGGCGTAGGCCTCTGTGGCGGTGCGGACGGTGGCAGGGCCTGCGAGAGGGTCGCGGGTGGCGAGGTAGAGCTTGGCTCCTTCGATGAGCCATTGGAGGATGCCGGGGCCTTCGCTCTGAACGAGTTCCTTGGCCAGGTTGTCGATCTTTCGGGCGGCGGGGACGACACGTTCGAAGGGGATGAGGCGGATGCGGCGCCAGAAGGCGTGGCCGCCGGTGCCGACCTCGGGACGGTGGTTGCCGAGCAGCCAGAGCTTGTGGGTGGGGTTGAAGCTGAAGTAGTCCTGGCGCATGCGGCGGGCCATGATGCGGTCACCACCGGTCAGGAGCTTGACCCTGCTTTCGTCGAACTTATCGTTGGGTTTGAGTTCGGAGCAGACGACAATGCGGCGTCCGTGGAGTTCGGTGAGTTCAGTGGAGTGCTCGGAGAACTTGCCCTTCTCCATGAGGAACCCGGGCGGGGCGGCCTGGGCATAGTCGCCGAGGATCTGTGTCATCACGTCCAGAAGGACGGATTTGCCGTTGGCACCGGTGCCATAGAGGAAGGGCAGGACCTGGGCACCGACGTCGCCGGTGATCGAGTAGCCGAGCAGCAAGTGCAAGAAGTGGATGGTTTCCTTGCCCTTGGTGTCCTCGCCGAAGGTGTCGTGGAGAAAGCGGTGCCAGCGGGGAGTCGGCATTGTCTCGGGTGCCACTCTGGTCGCCCGGGAGTGCATGTCGGCTTCGGGATCTGGCTTGTGAAGATCACCGCTGTAGAGGTTGACCACACCGGCCGGGGTGCACAGGGCGTATGGGTCACCGTCCAGGACGTCGGGGTCCAGCGCCAGTGCAGGGGAAGCTTTGGCCTGGGTGAGCAGCGCCTTGATTCCGGGGGTGGACATGGACCTGCGACGGTGGGCGTTGATTTCCCGGTCGTTGAAAGTACCGGTCGGGTCGGTGGCCGGCATCTGCTCAGCGAGGTCTCCGGCCGCCCAGACGGCGGCCTTCTCTCCGCCGCTGCGCTTCCACCGGTACTGGTCCCAGTGGTACCAGCCCAGGCCCTCCACGTGCCGGAACTGGTCACCGAACATGATGGCGAACAGTTTGGCGTTACCGCGGTCGGTGAGCATCGCCGGAAGCAGGCCTTGGGGCAGGGCCGGTTCGTGGACGGTGATGCTCGTGGTGTTCTGCTGGGCAGGCAGGCTGGGCGGGGGCGGCTGGACTTCGAGCTCGAGCATTTGCTGAGCCGCTGCCGTGGCGTCGAAGCGTGGGCTGTCGGCGCTGCTCATGGGCGTCCTTTGAGATGGAGCGGCCGGCTGGCGCCGGCGGACAGGGCAGAGGAGATGACGGCGCTGCTGTGGCGATGGCGGTGCGGGCGGGCAGCATCGGCGACGGCAGTGAGCAGATCGTGTGCTTGGCCGGGGTCCAGGTGGCCGGCGGCTACCAGGCCGCCGGCTGTGTAGGCAGCACGGTTGAGCTTTTCCGTGAACGCTGTTCCTTCGGAAGCGGTGGAGCAGGCCTCGACCTGGGCCAAGAGGGGCTCGAGGAGATCGTGGCCTTGTTGTCTGGCCTGAGTCGCTCTGCTGGTGAACGGGCGAGGGTTGGGTTTAGGGACGTTGTTGACGAGGTGCCCTGTGCGGTGGAGTTCGGTAGCCAGCCAGCTGGGGAGCGGGGCTGGGATGCGTGTCGTACCGAGCGCGCGGTAGAGGCCTGCGGCCGTCCGTGTTGCTGGAGTGACGATGTATCCGCCGCTGGCTCGGATGTCTACTTGCCACGCGAGAGCGACTTTGGGGCTGGAGCCCGTGGAGGACTTGTACTGGGGGCTATGGCTGGGGACCTGGTACCAGACGTGGAGCCCCCCTGAGGGGGTTCGGACTCGAAGGGTGGAGTCGTCGTCTGCTGGGCTCTTCTTGCCCCGGAACGCGGCAAGAAGAGCGAGGGTGTCAAAACCTGAAGCCAGGCCAGCGAGGTTGACACTGTCGTGAATGGGGATGCCAGGCAGGAGCCGGTTGCGGTCAGGGACTTCAGCGCTGTGAGCGTCGATGTCGAGGACGACGAGGTGCGCCGGCCCGCAGGAGACTCCGACTCCGAGGCTTGGGTTTTTTCCCCACCAGGCCTCCAGGAGTCGGGGGTCGGTCGTGGCTGCGTGGAAGCCGTGGCACCACTTGCCTGCAGAGTGGCAGGGGCACTCGTAGGGCCGGTGTGTGGATTCCCGGCAGGAAGCGCAGTTGGCTGCTGGGGTTTTTCGTCCTGCGGCGAGAGGGTGGACGGGCCAGCCGTTTGTCGCGCACCAGCGCGCGACATCGTAGGGACTGGCGTGTCCCGCGGTGCGGGGAACGCTGGTCTGGCTCTGACGCGGCACGCTGATCGTCCTTGCAGGGGGCCAACAGTCCTTCAGTCCCTGACACTAAAAGACCTGGTCAAACGGTTAGTGCTGCCAAATGAGGGACCGAAGGGACTCAGTTTTCCAATGAGCCCAGAGCCTACAGCAGGGCATCGAGGTTACGTGTAGCCGTTTCCAACTCTGAGTCCCTTCGGTCCCTTAAGCCCTTGGGGAGTTGGAGGTAGGCCCCTCCTCGGCGTCATGTGGGCCGAGCGTTCCCCGCCGGGCGTGTCGGTGCCGGCATGTGGGTTCGGAGTGGGGACTGAAGCTTGTCGGCTTGTTCGGCCCTTCTTCAGTCCCTCATTTAAACCTGCAGGTCAAGCACCCGATAGGTTCCTTCCGAGGGACTGAAGGGACTGAAAGTTCTAGTTATGAGCTACACATGACTAGGGCTGCTTGTCTCACGCGTACGCATACACGCACGCACGTGATCTGTGGAACTGGAAAGTTGAGTCCCTTCAGTCCCTCCAGTCCCTTGCCCTGCTCACCGACATGCCTGTGACCTGGCTTTATGCAGAGGGACCCAAGACAGGGACTGAACAACAGCAGACCACCATGATTGTGACGGGGTCGGCCGCCGTGCTTGCCCTTGCGGGCCGCGGTGTCGAGCCCTTCTGGGGTCGACACCCGGATGTTCTCCCGCTCGGTCTCTGCCATCGCGGCGAAGAACGCGAACAGCAGCTTGCCGGGCTAGGTGGGGTCGTAGATCCCGGGAAGGGGTCCGGCGAGCATCTCCAGGATGAGGCCGTGAGCGCTGAGGTGATCGGCGAGCGCGGTGAGTTCGGCGGCGTAGCGGCCGAGGGCGAGCGCGGCCTCGAACTGGGGGCGCACCCGGACGCGGGTGCTGATCTTCTCAGAGAACACCTTGTCGCGCGGGTTGCCGTGCTTGGCCAGCGCGTTGAGCTGTGACTGGAGTACCTGGGTGAGCGTCGAGCAGCGGGCGTCCCCGATGCGGATGTCGGCGGCCGAGGTGTCGGCGCGAGGGCGAGCGGGCAGGGTGCCATGGCTGGCCGGGCCCGCGGTCGGCGGGGGTGGGCAAGCGCAGGAGCGCGAGCGGCACGGCGAGCCGGGGTTCAGCGCGGCCGCGCAGGCTCAGTTTCTGGTCCCGCAGGTGCAGTGCCATGCCGAGCATGTCGTCGTCGGTGACGCTCGCGCCGCCGATCCCTCTCCCCCGCAGACGAGCCGGCTTGTGCCCCTCCAGCGGTCGCGGATGTACTCGCACTCCATGCCCGACATCACGGCGAGCACGGCGAAGACGACGCCGTCCAGGTCATGGCTGCCTTGGAGGTCGCCGGTGAGGAACGGCAGGCCGATGCCGCCCGCGCGCAGGGGGCTGGGGGATGCGTCCGGCGGCGAGGTTTTCCTCGATCCATTGGCGGAGGTCGGTCACGGGGATCGTGTGGCGTGCGTTGTAGGTGTCGTCCTTGGCCCACGCGATGCCGCGGCCCTGTGCGAAGACTGCCCGGTACTTCCGCGTCATGTTGTCCGGGTCGGCGGCCAGCTCGTCGAGCAGCGACGGAACCGTCCACACCTCACGGCGGAACGGACGCTTCAGCACGGTCTCGAGCGTCTCGGCCAGCTCGTCGTAGGTGATGGTGTCACCGGCGAGGTAGACGATTTCGTCGCGGATGCGAGGTTCGGCGAAGAGGATGTCCGCGGTGAGGACGCCGATGTCTTCGGGCGTCGTCACGGTGACCGCCGTCTCGAGACTTCCCAGCGCGTTGACGGTGTCGTCGGGCAAGTCCACCATGCCCGAGCCGGGCTCGAAGAGGTAGTTCATGAACATGCCGGTGGAGATGATGACCCACTCGGTCTGGTCCTGGGACCGGAGCAGGTCACGGACGTCCAGCTGGGAGTCGAAGATGTCCTGCGGGCTTCCTCGGCCGGTGACGTCGAAGTCGACGCCGAACTGCCACGGGAAGTACCGCGGGACCCTCGCCTGGAGGGCGGCTTGGGCGACCTTCATGGGGGTCTCGAGGCCGGCGGTGATGCCCGTGCACCCGATGACCGTGTCGTAGTCGGCGAAGATGGAGGCGAGCTCGTCGACGGTGTTCTTCACGAGGTCCCCTTCGACGATCTTCACACCCAGGTTCTTGATCTCAGCGACGTCGCGTTCCTTGTCGGGTGCCGTGGACGCGATGGCGCTGGCCCGCAGGAGCACGCTGACGGAAGAGCCCTCCACGTCCTTCGCTCGGCGGACGACGTTGCGGATGACGGGCATGCCGAGCTCCCCGGCTCCGATGATGAGGATGTCCCGGGAGGCGGGGATCGAGCTGTCGTTTGTCATCTGCAGGGCCCTCTCGTGTTCGTCTTTCCCCAGTGTGTTCTGGTCGCTGGGGTCTCGAGAATCACCGTAGACTTTGACATCAGTGTCAAGGTCAAGTCGTCGGCTGACGAGGAGGAGCGAGTGATGAAGATCAGCGAGGCCGCCCAAGAGGTAGGAGCCCCGGCTCGGATGCTCCGCTACTACGAGCAGCAGGGGCTCATCGAGTCGTCGCGGTCGGCCAACGGTTACCGCGACTACTCCGAGGACCAGGTCGAGCATGCACGTCACGTCCGGGCGCTCGTCGAGGCTGGTCTGTCGACGAGGATGATCAAGATCGTGCTGGACATCGAGGCTCCCTCGACCCAGGACGCAGCAGGCGCATGCACCCAGACCCTGGCAGGGGAACTCGCTCACGAGCTGCGCGTCGTCGAGAACAGGATCGTGTGCCTGGAGAAGAGCCGAGACGCGGTGATCGACTACCTCCGGCGAACGGGCCATGCAGACCTGCTGACCCCAGCGTGACTCGCAACCCCGAGGATCCGAGGATGGAGGGGCACGGCCCCGGCCTGTGGACGACGTCGGTCACAACGACGTCGCCCACAGGCCGCCTGGCCAGCGCCCATGCGGGAAGCAAAGATGGCGCAGCTGACCAGCGCGCGGTAAAGCTGCTCCAGCACGCACACCACGTAGGCGTCGCGGTCTACCGCGCCCTGCGGCAGGTCCTTGTTCACGTACACCGCCTTGCGCCAGTACGGCGGCAAGACCTTGTTGTCGACCTCCCGCTTCAGCAGCGGCTTCTTCGTCACCTGGCGCCGACTGAGCGCGGGCAGGCCCTTGACCGCGGCCAGGACCCGCTCCCCAGCCGGGGCGCGCCGAGCATCTTGGTGTCGCCGAGCAGCGACAGGAACGGGCGCACCGTGTTGTAGCGGTTGGCCAGCGCCTCGCGGATCGCGATCTCCGCCAAGTCGTCGTCCTCCGGGACCAGGCTCGCGACCGTGGCGGCTGCGCTCCACAGCTGGACCCTCGGCGCGATCTTCTCCAGGGCCTTCCACATCGCGGCCGCGTCCACCGCCTTGCTGCTCTCTTCGATGTGCTCCAGCTCCTCCGTGAACGCCCCGACGATCACGCTCATACGCGGAGACACCGCTGAGCAGCACGCAGACGTTCTGGTCGATGCAGCCAGCTCCCCATTTCTGGGCGGCGGTGGGGTGGGCGGAGTGATCCACCGGCGTGGTTGACCCGAGATCCTTGCTGCTTGCCGGGATCCGGGAGCCTCGCACTATGAGAAGGGCCCGTGAACCGGGCAGGCTGTGGCGGCGACTGCACGCGGAGCATGTCCTTTATACGGTGGGTCCTGTCTGGTCGCCCGCGGAGGACCGCTCAGTGTTGCTGGCCTCCTGCTATCGGGAGGCCCTGCGGGTGGGGGCAGTTCTTGGGAGACCGGACCGTTGCCTTCCCGGCGACCTCGACGGGCGTCTAGGACTGGCTGCTCGACGACGGGGCGCGGAGCACGCCGCGCACGGTGTGAGAGGCCGCGCACCCTCCGATTACCGAGGCCGGGTTTGCACTCTCCGATGAGGGGCGTGCGCGCGATTCGACGATGCGTTGACGGCGTAGGCCAGCCACGGTGCACCAGCCCTCTGGGAACAGATGACCTCCTTCTCTGCCGACCTCTCAGAGCTTGCGAAAGTTTTGTTGTCAGGTTTGAGATTGGGTGTGTAAATTGTCACCATGATCCATGACGTAGGGCTCGGTGACGCTGAGGACAACGGGCACGCCAGTTTCTCGACAGCCTTGCAAAACCTGTTGTGGGCTGAGGCAAAACGGCGCGAGGGCCTCGCACCGCATGATCACCCGCACGGCCTGAATGCCCTTCAGCCAGACTCTCCCGCTGCTCGACGCCTGCACCTGCGGCATCTGGAGGTCGCTGCGGAGTGCGATCTGATTGCCGAGCAGGTGATGGCGGACCTCGCAGTTCGGGCAGGCCGGGCGGGGGCTAGTTATCCGGAGATGGGGTCCGCCGCGAGGATCACGAGGCAGGCCGCGAGGAACCGCTGGCCGATGGCCGTGGGTACTCGCTGGTATCTGCACACTCTGACCGGACGCAAGGACCCCCACGGTGTGGGCGTGGCGCTGCTGCGCAGCCGGGACAAGGCGGTCAGTACCGGCTGGGAAGCGGTCCGTAAGGGCGATGCGGCTTCCGGTGGGGTTGTGGCCGCGGTGGTCTGTAATTCCGAGCGTCGGGTGGTGTGGGGCTGCCTCTTTGACTTCGTTCAATACGACGCCGTCACGACCGACCTTCCCGCCGACCTTGTCGAGGTTCCGGACGCCGGCGAAGCCCACACGAAGTGGGTGTCGCGGTGGGCCCTGTTCGTGAACTCGGAGATCAAGCGCCGGACCGCCCGCCCGTGACGACCCTCGTGAAGGAGGGGAAGATCCTCATGGCGAATTTTGACTTGTGGCCTCATCAGCGTGAGGCGGTCGATGCTGTCCTGCGCGCCCTGGAGCTGCCGTCCGGTGTCCGTCTCCCTGCACGCGGGTTGCGGACCCAGGTCATCATGGCGACCGGTTCGGGCAAGTCGCTGGTCGCGGCCCGCAGCGCGCAGGAGCTGCGGGCCGGCCGGGTCCTGGTCCTGGTCCCGTCTCTGGACCTGCTGACTCAGACCGAGCAGGCGTGGCGCACCGGCGGCCGTACCGGCCCCGCGATCGGTGTGTCTTCGCTGCGTGGTGAGGAGGCGTCCTTCCCGAACACCACTGACGTCGGGGAACTGGTGGAGTGGTGCCGGGGCCTGGAGAAGGTGACCGTGTTCGCGACCTACGCCTCCCTGGGTTTGGGCACGCTGGAGCGGGCCCATCAGGGCGGGTTGGGTGGGTGGGACCTGATTGTGGTGGATGAGGCGCACCGGGTGTCGGGCCGGATCGGGAAGCCCTGGGCTGTTGTTCATGACAACCAGCGCATTCCTGCTGCTCGGCGTCTGTACATGACGGCGACCCCCCGTTTGTGGCAGCTTGATGAGGATGCTCCGGGGCGGCCGGGTGAGCTGGTGGCCAGCATGGATGACGATCCGGAGGGCCTGTTCGGGGGGCGGGCGTACACGCTGACCTTGTCGCAGGCGGTGGACCGGGGTATCTGTGCCCCGTATCAGGTGGTGTGTGTGGACGTCACCGATACCGAGTATCAGGCTGCCCTCCTGCTGGGCGTCAAAGGGACCACTGCCCAGGTGCGTGGGGCCCGGCTCGCCGCCCTGCAGACCGCCTTGGTGAAGGCCTCCGCGGAGGAGAGCTTCAAGCGCACCCTGATCTTTCACCATCAGGTGAAGGAGGCTGAGGCGTTCGCGGCCGGCCTGCCCGACGTCGCGACCCGCCTGCACCGGAGCGAACCCGAGCTCTACCCCAGGGACATTTGGGCGGACTGGCTGTGCGGTGAGCACAAGCCGCTGCACCGCCGCCGCGTCCTGGACGAGTTCGCCACCGGTATCGCGAGCGACGGCACGGTCGTGGAGAAGAGCTACCTCAGCTCGGTGAAGGTCCTCGGCGAGGGCGTGGACACCCGCCACTGCGACTCGGTGTACTTCGCCGACGTGCGCGGTTCCATGCCCGACCTCGTCCAGGCCGTGGGCCGCGCCCTGCGCATGCAGCCCGGCCAGGGCAAGCTCGCCTCCCTCGTCGTCCCGGTCCTGCTCGGACCCGGCGAGACCGCGCAGAACATGCTCACCAGCAAGGCCTACAGTGCACTGGCCAAACTCCTCGAAGCCCTACGCGCGCACGACGCCCGGATCGTGGAAAACCTCGCCGAACCCCAAGCCCCCAGCCGCTACCATCCCCCCACCACCGACAGCGACGAGGCCACCGCCGACACGGAGGAAGGACGAAGCGACGGGCCGAGCGCTCCGGCACGGGAGCTCCTGAAGTTCAGCACCCCCAGAGACCCGGCCGCCCTGGCCGCCTTCATCAACCTGCGGATCCTGGACCCCGAGCACGAACACTGGCGGCGCGGCATCGAAGCCTGCACCCTCTACCTCCGCGAACACGGCGACCTACGCGTCCCCTTCACCTACCGCGCCCCCTCCCCCACCGCCCAACAGGACGCCGCTGGCGTCGGCGCCGCCGCCGGGCGCGAGGGCGCCACAGGTTCTGCGCGTAGGTGGCCCGCGAGCTTGGCAGGGTTCCCGTTGGGGCAGTGGATCGCGGATGCTCGCAGGCAGTACGCCCGCGACTCGATGACCGAGGACCGGGTCGTTCAGCTGGAGAAGTTCGGCATGATCTGGTCCCACGTCGATGTTGCCTGGGACGAGGGCCTCGCCGCGGCCCGGGCCTGGGCCGAACAGAACGGGCACCTCCTCGCCCCGACGGACGCGACCTATGAGGGGGCCAACGTCGGGATCTTCCTGAAGAACGCCCGGGCCGCCGCCCGCCGGGCAGACGACATCGAACGACGCCGCGCCGAAGGCCTCCCCGTCACCACCAGCACCTGGGCCCTGTCCGAGGAGCGCCGCGAGCAGCTGGAAGAGATCGACGCCTCCTGGTGTCCGACCTGGCCCGTCACCTGGCAGCGCGCCTTCCACCTCGTCCGACTCCACCTCGAAGCCGGCGCAACCCTGCCCACCCGGCCCGGACAAGTGATGGCCCAGGGCGAGGACCTCGGCCGCTGGGTGCAGACCGTGCGCACAGGCTGGGACAAACTCACCGGCGCCCAGCAATGGCTGTGCGAACACGTCCTCGGCATCGAACCGGCCGACGAAACCGAGACGCCGAAGCCACGCACCAGCCAGGCCGACAAGTGGGCCATGCACCTGACCGCAGCCCGCCAGTTCTTCGACCGAGAAGGCCACCTGAAGGTACCCCGCAAGCACATCGAGACGATCAGCGTCCCCGGGCCTGGTGAGAAGCGTCCGCTGAAGCTCGGCGCATGGGTCGCGAACCAGCGGACGCGAGCGGCAGCCCTCACACCGGAACGGGTTGAGCAGCTGTCCGCCGTCGGGATGCGGTGGACGTAAGCCAGCTCCGCTGTCGACACCGGTCTCCTTCGGGACCGCCCTGACCGTCGTGGCAGTGCCGCCCAGCGAGGAACGGCCCGCTGGGTGCGCGGCGCACTCTGGACACGTGTACGGGCAGCTGCGGAGATCCACGACTGGACCGGCAAACCGCCTGTGAACAAGGAGAGTTCAGCATGCGCCCGTTAGCTCTGCGACACCGCGTCTCCGTCGTCGCCGTCACTGCGCTCCTGGCTGGGGCGGGCACCCTGGCCGCCGCTCCCCCGGCCTTGGCCGGGGATGACTCGACGATCTTTGGCAAGGACAACACCGTCACTGTGGGCGGGGCTACGTACTTTCCTGCGACGGCGCAGAACAGGGACGGCATCACGGCCTACGTGACGTACTCCTGCGACCCGACCCCGACCCTCTACCTGGGTATCGCCTGGCGGCTGGCCGATGAGCGGGACTCGCAGATCAGCAGCCCTCGCGGAGTCGCGACCGTGCAGCCCTCCCAGCTGACCTGTGACGGGCAGAAGCACAGTGTGGCGATCGCCGCCCGCACGTTGTCGGGCAACCATCTCCCGTTCGGAGAGGGCGACCCTGTAAAGGTCACGGCGAGCGTGAGCAACTTCGAAGGCGCGCCGTACGCTCAGCGCGTGGTGGTCACGACGCTCTGAGGCCGTTGGCGGCTACTTGCCCACCGGCATCGCTGTCACCTGCAATGTCGCCGTCCGGATCCGCGGCTCAGGGCAATCCAGCTTTGTGCGTGATACGCCAGGTGGTAGCGGCCGGAAGCGCGGCAGCCCAGACCGAGGTATCCAGTCCGGGCTGCGGCAGACTTCCGTCGTCAGACCTCTCGTGATCGCCTCACCAGGGGGGTCATCGAGCTAGCTTGTACTGCACCGTCGTGTCCGGGCACGCGTCTGCGAGCTTCACGAGTGCGGCACGTTCCTTGGCGTCGGCGCTGAGTTCCCATCGCAGTTTGGTTGCGGTCCAGTCCGCGGCGTACAGGCAGTGGGCGGCTTCGGTAGGCGGCAGCCAGTTGGCAGGGTCCCGGTCGGCTTTGCTGCGGTTAGTTTTCGCGGTGACCGCTACCAGTGATCGCTCGGCGCCGACGTCGTTGGCGTAGGCCTCGCGGCGCTCGGCCGTCCAGCCGTATGCCCCGCTGTCCCAGGCTTCAGCGAGCGGGACCATGTGATCGATATCCAACTTCCTCGCCTCGGTGACCTCGACCTCGTCGTAGTACGACATCCACACACCACCGGTTAGCGCGCACCGCTCCCCCTGCACAGGCTTCGTCGTCGCCTCCTCGATGAGAACCTCGGCGCGGGTCTGGCATCCGTCGCCGTCCTCATCAACCCAATGCCTGAAGCTGTCACGCTCGTAGCCGTCTCTCTTCTCCACGCCTTCTGGAAGCTTGGCGATGGCGTCCGAGAGCGGCAGGCCACCTTCGGCGGGACCACCACCGGCCGCACCGGACGGTGCCGCGGATGCGGGCGACGCGGTGGCGGAGGGCTTCGCGTCACCCTCGTCGGCGAGCTGGGGATTGCACCCAGCCAGCGATACAGCGAGCAAGGCGGTGGCGATCGACAGGGTTCGGCGACGATTCACGGACGGGCTCCCCTTACTCAGGCAGTGATGCCCCCTCATGGTTGCAGTACTCAACCACACATGACAGCCAGTCATTTGTGCTGGTTGTAACCCACACTGAAAAATCTCGCTAGCCGGCCGCCGTCTTCCGGATCGTCCAGGAAGCCCTCACCAACGTCGTACGCCACGCGGACACCCCCGACTGCTGCGTCACCATCGGCTACCAAGCTGGCGAACTGATCATCGAGGTCGCCGACGACGGCCGCGGCGGCCTCACCTCCGGCGTCGGATACGGCATCACCGGAATGCGGGAACGCGTCAGTCTGCTACGCGGCCAGTTCACCGCCGGGCCGCGACCCGAGGGCGGCTTTAGCGTGGCAGCCCGGCTCCCCCTCTCCGAAGGAGTGCACATCTCATGACGGTCCGCGTCGTGCTCGCCGACGACCAGCCTTTGGTCCGCAGTGGTCTGCGCGTCCTGATGGCCGACGCCCCTGGCATCGACGTCGTCGGAGAGGCCGGAACCGGCGCCGAAGTGGTCCAGTTGGTCCGGGACACCAAGCCCGACGTGGCGGTGATGGACATCCGCATGCCAGGCATGGACGGCATCGAGGCCACAAGGCTGATCACGGCAGCCGCTGGAGCGGCGCGCGTCCTTATCCTCGCCACGTTCGACGATGACGAGTACATCTACGGCGCGCTCCGAGCGGGTGCGAGCGGATTTCTCGTCAAGGACATGGCACTGGACGACATCCTCGGGGCGATCCGCGTGGTCGCCGCCGGAGACGCCCTGATCGCCCCGAGCGTCACGCGGCGCCTGATCGCAGAGTTCGCCGCCCGCCCCGAACCAGCCCCACACCCACGACCGGTCGGGAGCATCACCGAGCGGGAACGCGAGGTACTGACCCTCGTCGGGCGCGGCATGTCCAACAGCGAGATCGCCGCCCACCTCTACATCAGCGTGGCCACAGCAAAGGCACATATAGCGCGGCTACTCACCAAACTCGAAGCCCGCGACCGAGTCCACCTTGTCATCACCGCCTACGAGATCGGCCTGGTAGCGCCACCTCGCTGAACACCAAGCACCTCAGATGCCCGTAGCCCGCCGGCCGAAGCGACGTGGCCCGAACTCTCATAGCCGACCGGACGCGGACGATGTGGAACAGCACGCATGTCCGAAGTGTGGCGCTCAGCCCGGCTCACCGTGCCGCTCGCGCGGCGGCGCGGTCGCCTCGGGCCACCACACCAGCCGCTTCACCATGATGCCCCGGCTGAAGAAGGGGTAGCGCCGAGGTAAGCCCAAAAGCCGCCAGTACTTGATCTTGGCGCCCTGTGCAGTAGTGGCCGTCACCCATTCGGCCGAAGATCGTTGGTGCTGATACTGAATGATCTCTTGGTCTGGGGCGGGACTTGTGACCTCGATCGAGCGGACCGCGTAATCGCGGTTCGAGTGGCTGATCACCGCGCATGAGCTGCATCTGTCTTCGTGCCGACGCGGTAGGAAGCTGCGTGGGCGGCTGAGCGGATGGACTCCGACGGGCATCAGCTCGCGCTGCTGATGGCGCTGAAGTCGTATCAGCGGGTGGGCCGGTTCCCGAAGCCGGATGAGTATCCGGAGATGGTGGTCGACTTCGTCCGCCGTACGGTCGAGCTGCCGGAGGGCACGCTCCCGTTGCACGAGACAGGCCGGACCGCTGAGCGGCAGCGTACGGAGGTGCGCCAGCGGGTGGAGACGAAGTAGAAGAAGTCCCAGGCACGGCAGATCGCTGAGGTGGCGATTCGCAAGGAGGCCGCGGCGAAGAACCGGTCCGCCGACTTGATCAATATCGCGCTGGAGAAGGTGGTGGCGGCCGGGCTGGGACTGCCGGCGTTCTCCACCTTCGACGCCGGACGCGCCGCTGCGCCGGCGGGTGACCGCGGCGACCAACAAGGTCGAGTCGTTCAACCGGTTCTCCCAATGGGTCGGCTTCGGCAACCAGGGCGTCCTCGCCGACAACGACCCCATCGAGCAGGAGAAGGCGATGAAGTTCAACGCCCTGCTCACGAACGCGGTGTTCTCTGAACTAAGAACCCTTCCCCTTGTGATCGCGTACCGTCACAGCCATGAGTACAGAGCTCATCGTTGCCTCGATCTCGGCGGCCGTGGCCTTGGTAAGCGTGGCCATCAGCGCGCGTGCCAGTCGGCGGCAAGCGCTTCTGGCTGCGGAGCTGGAACGCCAGACTGCGGCTCATGCCCGGGATGTGGCCCGCCAAGACATCATGAGCCGTGTCCGCGACCCGCTCCTGTGGGCCGCCTACGATCTCCAGTCCCGGATCTACAACATCGCTCGAAGCCAGTTCGGGTTTCTCACGCTCTATTACAGGGACGGCACCCCGCAAGAACGGGAGTACGCCCGTCGCAACACGCTGTACGTGATCGCGGAGTATTTCTACTGGGTGGAGATCCTCCGACAACGGGTCCAGTTCTTGGACTTGGGCAACCGAGAGGACAACCGGAAGGTGGTAGATCTCCTTCACGAGGTCTCCAACCGATTCAGCGCGGACCGGAACCAGGGAGCGGGCTTTCGCCTCTTTCGGGGCGAACAGCGTGCCATCGGCGGGTTGATGGCCAGCCAGACTGGCGATGATCAGGGTTGCATAGGCTATGCGGAGTTCTGCCGGCTCCTTGACACGGACCAGGAGTTCGGCGCTTGGTTCGCCTCTCTGGACGAGGCCATCCAAGAGCTTGGTAACGAGTTCTACGTCGAGCCACGGTTGATCGAGATTCAGCACACACTCATCAAACTGATCAAGTTCCTTGATCAGGAGGGCGAGAGATTTCCCTTCACACGTGAGCTGCCCCGGCAGCGGGCTGAGACACCTCGATGGCTCAACGATTTCCAAGCGGACGTGTCCGAGCCTGGGGCCGGATGAGGGCTCTTCACTTCTCTGAATTGCCGTCAGAGCCAGCATGTTGGTGGAAGATCGGGATCACGTTCGCTCCTCTGGCCGATGCTGATGTGGAACGGCGGGAGCGGTGATCGTGGGAATGCCGAGATCGACGACGCTGCGGCCGGCGGGGCGCCGGTCGAGTTGGGCAGGCTTCTCCTGCGCTCCGGCCAGGCTCATCTGGAGCCCTTCCACTTCGCCGAGCCATCCTTCGCGTTCAGCCTCGGCAATGCGGGCGAGAAGGTTGTCACGGATCTCGACGAGCCGGTCACGCTGGGCGGGCTCGGGCCAGAGCATCGGGCAGCGAACGCAAGCGTGTTCGTGGATGCAGGGGGTGCCGAACGCGCGACCGCAGGCGCCGACGGAGACCTTGCGCCGCTCGAAGTGACCGAGGAATTCCTGCCATTCCTCGTCGGTGGGGACGCGATATTCCTCGCTCGGGCGGAGGGACCGGCGACGGGCCAGGAAGGCCATGTGCGCCTGGATCGCCTCTTCGGGGTAGACGGCTTTGTAACCGAGAGTCACGTTGATGTCCTGGTGGCCGGCGATTACCTGGGCGATGTGCGGCGGCAGCCCGTTGAGGATCGCGTCGGTGATGAACAGCCGGCGGAAGTCGTGCGGTGTGTAGCGGAGTGGGGCGCCGGTGGCGTCGATCAGGCCGGTGTCGATGAGGGCCTGGTCGAGCATGGTGCGGACGGTCTCATCGGTGAACGCGCGGTCCTCGCCGTAGATGCGCCGTTGAAACAGCAAGGGGGCCGGCTCCTGCCATGCGCATTCGCGGCGGTCGTAGGAGCGGACCAGGGGAACGGCGCCGGTGGTGTCCCGGGCTCGGCAGATGATCGCGCTCAGGACGTCGGCGAGCTCGGGGCTGACCAGCAGCAGCCGCTCCGTGTCCGTCTTGGATGGGACGATCTGTAGGAGGGGGACGAGTTCACCGGTGGTGGGCAGCCGGTATTGGACCAGGCTGTGGTGGCTGAGTTCCAGCAGTTCCTCGATGCGGATGCCGGTGGCCCGCAAGACCTCGATCACGGCCCAGGTCCAGAAGGCGCGCTCGTCCTCGAGTCCCAGATCGCGGCGTTTGCCGGTGTGCGGGTCCTCGGCCCAGATCCTGCCGGCCGTTCCGTGCGGAACCACGGCGCGTACGAGTTGCTGACCGGCCCCGGCGAACGCCTCGCCGGGGCTGGCATGCCGGGCGGCTTCCAGTACTGCGGCAGCGTCCTTGCGACGCTGGTCGACCGTGCGGACGAGGATCGGCAGGACCGGCAGGCGCTCGCGGGTGCGTGCGTCCATCCTCGCCTTGCGCCGTCGTTGTACTTTGCGGTTCTCCAGCTCGTCAGCCCTCACCGGGCTGGGTGCCACCCACGGGCCCCAGCGGCCGGGATCTTCCAGTGCCCACTGGGCGATGTCGAGGTAGAAGGCCCGCACCTGGTTGAGCGTGTCCCGGTAGTTGAGCCTCTCGACCTGTGTGCTGGTGCGTCGGCCGTCGGGGCCGGTGACGATTTTGTCCTTGGTGCGAATCCTCTGCTTCCACTGCCCGATGACGTCCGGGGCGAGGCGGAGGCTGTCGGCGTCGGGGTGGTGGTGCTCGATGTCCTGCCAGAAGCGTTTGCCGAGATGGTAGGAGAGTGACTTCAGGCTGTTGTAGTCCAGCGCGGGCTGGCGTTCACGGAGATAGTCCACCAGCAGGTCACGGACGGGACGGCAGTGCAGTCCGTAGCGGTCGATCAGTTCCTCAGGAGTCCGTTGTCCCAGGTTGCGAACCTCCCGCAGGTTCCGCGGGGCAGCCTCTCCGAGGGCTCCGAGCTGATGCAGCAGCCGGTAGAACACCTCAGTCCCCGACGTCATCCGCTTGAGAACCGCGGCTTGGGTTTCGAAAAGTTCCAGGACGTCGCCGACGGTGATGTCGGCCAGGGTGCCGCCCTTCGCCGCGAGGATGAGGGCACCGCGGCAGCAAGCCGCGCTGACGTGGGTCGGCCGCACACCTTGGGCTGACGCACCCAGCTCCTGCAGGTGCTCGAATCCCTGCGGGTCGCGGATGCGGGCCATGGAGCGGACCAGAACCCCTCGGCGGCTGGCCCCGGCGGCCAGCCAATCCACCGACGGCTGCAGCAGATCAGCACTGATCACCGTCGTCAAGGCCAGGCCAACCGCCGGCATGCGCCAGGCTGCCTTCAGGCCGTGCTCGTGCAGCCACTGCTTGATCACCGGCCGCCAGGCGGCGCCGGTCTGCTCGATGCCGCTGGCCTGCCACCGCTCCTGCCAAATCTGTCCCGGCTGGTCTTCCAGCCAGTCCAGCACCATGACGATGCCGTGGCTGTGGTTGAGCTCGCTGCCCGCGTTCTCCAGCGTGCAGGGCCGACGGGACAGCAACTTGGCCGCCTCGGTGCGGGAGCGCTCGGTGCCCGGCCAGCTGTTGGGAATGGTCCGGGCGGGGAAGCGCTGCTGGGCGGCCACTCCACGGGTGAGCTGACGCGATGTTCCAGCAGCCGGTGTGCGGGAGCCGGCACTCGCCGACAAGGTGATGGTCACCGGGCACCGGCTCCGAACAGCACATCGAGACTTTCCGGCCGGTAGCCGACTGCCGGAGGCGGGGCGACGCGGGTGGCCGCCTGCCGCGTCTGTTCGGCATGGTGGGCCAGCAGCCGCCGGATCACCATCTCCTTGCGAGGCGTGAGGTAGAGCTGTGTTGTGGTCAACTGAGCGTGACCGAGGACGAATTGGACATCGGTGAGAGGGAGGGTGGGGTCCTCGGACATCCGGTAGGCGGCGGTGTGCCGAAGCGCGTGCAGCGTCGCGGACGTCCCTGCCTTGACGTTCGCCCGCTCGAACATGCGGTGAACCGCGTGGTAGGTCAGTGGCCTCGACGGTGAGCGCAATGTCCACCACAGCGGGAGACGCCGCCCGCGTGGGAGCTCATCGCCCATCTCCAGTTGGTAGAGCCGCAGCCAGACGAACGCGTCGGTCGAAGCGGGGAGTTCCTGGATCTCGCCGGTACCCTTGCGGATCACCGAGATCAGCTGGCGCCCCGGATCGACGCCGGCCTGCCATGTGCTGAGCAGTTCGCTGGCGCGGGCGCCGGTGGAGATATAGAAGGCGACAAGGGCCCGGTCCCGGTGCGACGGGAGCCGGGCGAAGATCTCGTTGAACTCCTCGTCCGGGACACTAAGGGGCACCCGCTTGGGCACCGTCGGCCGGTAGAGCCCGGTGCGCTCGTTACGAGCCGGGTCCATCGGGTTGCGGTGGGCGTGAGCCCGCCGGCCGCGACGTGACCGGTCCAGCGGGAACGGGTTGAGGATCGGCCCGGTGCCGATGTCGCGGTGGAAGTCGTAGAAACTCCGCAGCACTGTCTCGCTGTGCGCTCGTACCGACGGTGCGTACGGCTTGCCGCCTGTGGCCCACCGGCCCGCCTCGCTCGGGCGTCGCCAGTGCGGACGCGTCGGCTGTCCGGCGACCTGTAGCCAGCGGGAGAAGTCCCTCGCCTCGATCCGGCTCGCTCGGTCCCACGACACCTCGACAGCCCATAGGAAGCGGAACCAGCGCAGCATGTCCATCCCGTAGGAACGGGCCGTCGCCGCCGAATGACCGGCTCCCTGGAGGTCCCGTAGGAAGGCGCGGGCTCCCTCGACCGGTTCTCTGGCCGGGTCGATGAGTCGGTAGGGCTCCCACGGATCGTCCGTGGCCACCAGTTCCCCGACCAGGGGGACGGACAGGGCTGCCAGGTCTCGGCGATGCCTCCATGGCCGACTCAACGATGCCTCCAACACAAGGTCACTGACCTGCAGAAACTCCGTCAGTAGTTCAGTCAACAGGTCATCTTCCACAACGCCCTGGATATCGCGGAGATCATCCGCCAGCTCCTAGAGGAGGGCTGGGAGCTCGCCCCGGAGGACCTGGCCCACATCTCGCCGTACCTGACCGAGCACATCAAACGATTCGGCGAGTACTCCACCCACGAACTCGGCATCCAGCCCGAGACGTACGACCCGAAACTCGACGTCGACTTCACCCAGCTTCGCGACCAGGACCCGGCCGCCTCCGGCTTCAGCACAGCCGCCTGACCGTCACCTCTGTGAAGGACCCTGTCATGCCCCTTGAGTAGTACGGCCCTCGGCCTCGCTCGCATTCGGCAGGAGCTGAGCGTCACGCCGGCGGCCGGGCGAGTTTGGCGGCCACGGCGTCGAGTACCCAGTCCAGGCCGGTCGCGAAGGATGCCTCGGCGTCCACGTCCGTGCCCGCGTACACGGTCTTGGTCAGCGCCGGAAAGCGGCCCGTGGCCAGCATTCTCGTCAGGTGCGGGCCGCGGGCGCGCTGCCAGTCGTGCTTGGACAGGCCCATGGCGCGCTCGGCCCGCAGATTCGTGATCTCGCGCCTGATCGCGCCCGTGAAGTAGGCGCTGACCGTCTACACGGCGCGCATGACGGTGTCGATGTCGGCGAGGCCGTCAAGGGCGGATGGGGGCGGGCGCGAACCTCGCGATGCTGGAAGGCGCCGAACTCGCCGAGTCCATCGCCACCGGCCCTGGAGATCCGGACGAGGCCGTCCGCGCCTTCGAGGAACAGATGTGGGCACGGGCCGGCAGGTGGGCGAAGATCACGACGGCCGGTCTGGAACGCCTCGTGAGCCCGGACCCTGCCGAAGCCCTCGCCCTCTTCGACCAAGTCCAGCCACCCTGACTGCCAAGCGCGAGAGTGCCAGCATCAACAGGCCCAATCCTCCTACCGGGCCTGTCGGTAAACGGTGACGAGCTCAATCGGTCAGAGCATCACCGAGCCACGCCGGAGCCGACCTTGTCACCACAGACCTCGACGACCACTCCCCCGTGCTCCAGGCACTTACCGGACGCTGACACCTTGGCTCCCCGGCTTCACGTCCGGGTGATCGGCCAGGCCGGCCCGTATCCCGGAGCCCCAGCTGTGGTTGGCCATACATGCAAAGGGTCATCTACTGGGCTGTCGGAACGGCTGTACTCCTCGGAGGCACACCCCTTCCGGCACACGCCGGCACCAGCCGCGCCCCCGCGCTCATCGTAGACACGCACCGCTGCACAGACCGCGGCGACTACTGCATTGTCGTGCAGCACAACACCTCGACAAGGCGGGTTCCGTTGATCATCGCCCACAAGGTTTCCGGGGTGAAGAACCACACCTACTGGGCTCAGTGGTCCCACAAGAAGCCTGGTCACAGCACCTGGACCAGCGGCTGGAAGAGGTCGACCTGGACTGGTGACAACGGAAGGGCCCCCGGCGTCGCTGTGGAAACGCTGTGGGGAAGGAAGGGCCGGTTCGGTGGGCCCAAGCTTCCTCAGGGAACCGTGCTGTGCACACAGTTCAAGGGATCGGACGCTAAAGCCTGTTACCGCCTTGGCTGACTGCTGACTTCGCGCTTGACGCGGCTTTGGACGGCCAGGACCGTCAACGAGTTGACACCCCACAGTCACCCAACCGTGCAGCAGTCCCGTCCTCGCGAGTGCAGATGGGAGTTGCTCGCCTGCCGCACGAGTAGACGGTTCACAGACCGGGCTGCCTCATGTGCGTGAGGTCAATGAGGACCGATCCGCGGATCGGTCCTCATTGACCTCACGCACATGAGCTATGGCTCTCATTTTCGCTCGAGCAATGCTCAGGACTTGTGGATCGGTGCCGGGAGGTGCACAGAGGGCGTACTTTCCCGAATGATCCTGTGATGGTCACCGAGTAGGCCCGCGTTCGCAGCGCGGGTCGGGAAGGCACGCCCGTGCTCAGCGCAGGGAATGCCGACGGTTTGAAGGAGTCTGGCTCCCTGATCGACGAGGTTGTCCGCGATGGCGCCCGGCGGATGCTGGCTGCCGCGCTGGAGGCGGAAGTCAACCAGTACATGGCCGAGTTGGTGGCCGAGACCGACGAGCGAGGTCGGCGCCTGGTGGTGCGCAACGGCCGCCATCAGCCGCGGACTGTGGCCACCGCGGCCGGCCCGGTGGAGGTCACGGCGGCTCGGGTGAACGACCGCCGCGTCGACGAGGCCACCGGCGAGCGGAGGCGGTTCTCCTCGAAGATCCTTGGCGCCGTGGTGCCGCAAGTCGCCCAAGGTGAGCGAGGTGCTGCCGCTGCTCTACCTGCACGGGCTGTCATCGGGTGACTTCGTACCGGCGCTGGAGCAGTTCCTCGGCTCTGCCGCCGGCCTGTCGGCCGCAACTGTGACCCGGCTGACGAAGCAGTGGGGCAAGGATCATGCCGCGTTTCAGAGCCGGGACCTATCGGACCGGGATTTTGTCTACGTGTGGGCCGACGGGGTGCACCCGAGGGTCCGGCTCGGGCAGGCGCATTCGTGCGTGCTGGTCCTGCTCGGCGTCCGCGCGGACGGCACCGAGGAGTTGATCGCGCTCGCGGAGGGGTTGCGGGAGTCGACGGAGTCGTGGGCGGACCTGCGGGACTGCCGCCGACGCGGCATGGGAGACCCTGAGCTGGTGGTCGGCGATGGTGCGATGGGACTGTGGTGGGCCCTGGCTGAGGTGTTCCCCGCAGCCCGGCATCAGAGGTGCTGGGTTCACAAATCCCGGAATGTCAGCAATGCCCTGCCGAAGTCGGCCAAGCCCGGCGCGACCAGGGCAATGCAGGAGATCTGCAACGCCGAGGACCGTGCCCACGCCGAGAAGGCCATCGAAGCATTCGTGAAGACCTACGGCACCAAGTGGCCCAAGGCCGCCGCGAAGATCACCGACGACCGGGACGAACTGCTGGCGTTCTACGACTTCCCCGCCGAGCACTGGATCCACCTGCGGACCATCAACCCAATCGAGTCCACCTTTTCCACCGTCAAGCTCCGCACCAAGGTCATCCGCGGCGCCGGCAGCCCAGCCGCCGCCCTGGCGATGGTGTTTAAGCTGGTCGAGTCCGCCCAGGACCGATGGCGGGCGATCACCGGTGCCCACCTGGTGGCACTCGTCCGCGCGGGGGCCCGGTTCGAGAACGGCGTCGGTCGAGCGCCAGGAGCAGGCCGCGTGACCACGCGAAAAACAGGTGCACAGATCCGGCTCAGCGGTGCGACACTGCCCCCATGACCAGGACAGAGCTCTCCGAACTCGACTATCTGCGGGAGATCGAACGGCTCGCCAAGGCAGTTGCCTCCGCAGCCGCCGGTGAGCACTGGTACGGCGGCGACACCGAAGGTGAGGGGCCGCTCCAACGTAGTGTCAACGCTCTGGGGCGGGCGCTGCTGCACTACCACTTCCCCCTGGACGGGTGCCTGGAGGAGGAGGCAGAGCGCCTACAGGTTCCTCTCGCCGCCGTGGCCGTCATCCGTCCCGAGGCCATGCCCGTCGGCGCCGGCGAGACCTACCCGGATGCCTGTGTCCGGCTGGGAGTGGAAGCACGTCCCGAAGGGTGGGCGTTGTGGGAGACCTGGGTCGACGGCAACGCGAAGGTCACCATGGTCGTCTCCGCCGTGGACACCACCGAGGGCTTGCTCACCAACTGGGCCAAGGGCAGAGACCTGCTCCCGGTCATGCCGCTGCCCTCCCAGATCGCCCAGGTCCACACTGGCTGGACCGGCTGGGGATCGATCTTCTCCCCCTACGGCAAGAGGAAGCTCGGCCTCAACGGACAGTCGTGATCCACAGGTATTGACTATTGCTCTGCTCCCCCCATTAGGCCGGTCTCCGCAGACGGCGACATCAGTGTTCAGCACCACACCTCAAGACGATGCGTGCGGCTGATGATTGCCCACGAGGTCTCCGGGGCGAAGAGCGACACGCACTGGGCGCCGCGGGTCTCACGATGCCCAAACCTGCCACGAAGGGACAGGGTTTAAAGAGGTCGACGCGGACTGGTGACAACGGAGCGGCGCAGAGGGTCGCAGTCGAAAAGAAGGGAGTCTTTACGGCCCAGGACTGCTCAATGCAGGCTTGCTATGCATCCGCTTACAGGTGTTCACCCCCGAACGGCCTGCTTTCGCCTGGGTTGAGCACAGGGTGCAATGCTTGAGGGGACTCCGGACAGCCGAACCCATCGGCCCCGTGGTGCACGCCGCGACAGGTGCATAGTTCTTCCTGGGTGGCACCGTCATCGCAGGGCGGTCGAAAGGGGCTTGCGACCGTGTAAGGGCCCGGACTAGTCACACACGAAGGGCGATCTGGTGAGGGCTTGCAAGGACAGGTGCCAGCAGATGCGCCATCAGCTTGTCTACCCTACGGTCGAGGAGAGCGTTCTGACAGGACAGCGCTCGCACTGGCCCCGCGGTCACTTCGCACGTACGCGGGGCCAGCCGTCACCCCGGTGACAGCTTTGCGCGGCCCGAGATCTCAGGTCGATGCCCTCGTGCAGTTCGATGCCCTCGTGCAGTTCGATGCTGACGAAGGAGCGTCGTCTCAGCCCGATCGGGCCGACGAGGGAACAGGGGGTTGTGGCGAGCAACTGAGGCAGGGACCTCGGGCTCTACAGTCCCCCACAGACCAGTGCTTGTTCACCCGGTGGTGACAGCGATCGATCGGGGCGAGATCGCAGGAGAGTACGTCTCGCAGATACACCGTCGCGACGAAGGCTCCGGAGACCTCGTGTATAACACCGGAACCCGCGCCGAATTGCAAGCCCTCATGCACTGGCTTGGCGAGATGAGAACGGATGGCAAAGCTCCGTTCCCCGGGGGCGCCTCGCCAACCGAACGAGCTCATTGCCGCCAGCAGGCACTGCCTCATGTACGTGAGGTCAATGAGTATGGGTCTAAGAGTCGGTGCTCATTGACCTCACGTACATGAGCTATGGCGTGCTGTGTCGCTCAGGTTGCTCGGCGCAGGGGGACGACAACGGTCTCACCGGTGCTCTTGGCGCTAAGCCTGTAGTAGCTGATGTGGGCAAGCCGCTCTGATTCTTCAAGCCATCCCGCTTCTACGACCTGGCGCCGGGTGCGGGAGAACACGGTCGGGGACATGCCGACGAGCTTGGCGAGGTTGGCGCCGGTATCGATGACCGCGCCGGCGCGGTCGGTGGGGTGCATCGCATAGAGCATGACGACCAGGCGCTGGTTGGCGGTCATGCCAGCAGTGCGGTGAAGAATGTCCAAGAGCTTCCGCTTGTCTTCGTTGTTCACTGGGCCTCCCACCGCAAAGGGGTCATGTTGTCGAAGCCCGGGATGTCCGGCGGGTTGCACGACTTGATAGCTTCCCGCTGCTCAATCCCAGTCCCATGAAAGGCAATGTACGGGCTGATTCGGTAGAGCCTGTAGTTGCCGATCCGCCCGCGCTCGATCAAGATGCGTCGCTTGAGTAGTTTTCGGTTGATCTTGCCAACAGCATCAGCGGTCATCCCGACCTTTCTGCCGATGTCCGCGCCGGTTGCCCTCAACGGCGCCATGCCTTGAGGCGAGACCCCGATCCACCACAGAACCAGGTACTTCTGGCTCGGGGTGAACTCTTTACTTTCGGTGATCGCTGCGACTCTCGCCTTGTCCACCTGGATGTGCTCGCCGGAGAAGGCGTAGGGCGCATAGGGGATGGCCTCGCCGGTGTCCGCATCAACCAGCCTGCGTACTGCTCCCAACAGGCCCTCCATAACGGGACATTGTTTGTACGTGCATCTTGGCGACCCTCAGGCCGACTAGATGAACTTAACGTACATGAGCGCGTGGTTCATGAACCACGCCTTCAGGGCGTGTCGTCTGACCTCGCGTGGATCCGTAGCTCCAATCCGCCTGCACGTACGGCGCCGCTCATGAACCTCACGTCGATCTGGTCGGTTCCTACGGTCGTGGTCACGGTTCTATCGGCATGGGTGCCACGGCTGTAAGAACTGCCTGCCCTGCTCAGCGGATCCGGGTGCGCGATGCCAGGATCTGTGTGCCAGATCGTCAGGTCTTGGTCAACAAGGTCATCTGTGCAGGTCAGAGGGCCTTTTGGGTCTGCGCTCTCTTATGTAGTAGGACCGGCCACTCCAAGCGAAGCGCATCACTCAGCGTTCGTCGGATGGCAGTCGCGCGAGGTATCCCGCATTGCCCGCCCAGTGCGTACACATCCGTACCCCCTGCTACTGGTCGGCAGCAAACTTCGCTCGCTCGACCCTCCTAAGCCGACGAAAGCACGCCAGGACGCAGCCGCAGCCAACCAATTAGTCGCCATGTATGCCCCCTTAGCCAACGTCGGCCCTAGCCACGCTGCTCTTACACCCCCCTACGAGCCGCGGCCGCCCGACGGCGTGAAGGCCCCGTCGGGCCACCGGAGGCCCCCAACGGCCGAGGATGTACCGACCAGTGGGCGTGGAGAGCCGCAACCAGCACGATCGGGCCGCCGAGTTGCTGGTGGGCGGCAATCAGCAGGTCGCGGTAGTCGCGACAGGAGAAGCACTTGGGTCCCTCACGCCAGCACTCGTCGCGACGGGGCCAATAGATCAGCCGAGAGCGGTGGCCAGGCTTGTAGCAGGTCAGCGCAGTGATGGATCTCCATCTGAGGGAGCATCCACAAACCCTCCCTCACCACCGGGGTCCGGGCCGCGCCGCGGCGTGCCGTCTTCGCCTGCGTCGGCGCCATAGAGAAACCGACTTCATCCTCGAAGACGAAGGCGAAGAGGGCACGCCGCGAAAGGCGGTAACCCTGACGCACGCCCGAGCTTCTCCTCGCTCGACTGCCTGGACTTGCTGGTAAGAGGCATGAGGTACCGCCCGTGGCGACGGTCCGAACCGGCGACATCCCCCGCCAGGAACGGCCGCAGGGCGAGGAGACCGGCCCGTTGCAGGCCCTGCTGAACCGGGCCGCGGCAACACGGATCGGGGTCGGGCGCCAGCCGTCGTCGGTCTATGACGAGCTGACCGGCAACCGCATCCGCACCACGGCCGGAAAGCTCGGCCTGCCCCACCTCGCGGAAGCCATCAATGAGTTCACCCGCCGGGCAGACGAGGCGAAGATGGGCTATCTCGACTTCCTCGACATGGTCCTCTCCGAGGGAATGGCCGTCCGCGACGACCGTTGGTTCCGGCAGGGTCTGCGGCTCTCCCGGCTGCCGCACCACAAGAGGCTCGATGAGTACGACTTCCCGTTCCAGCCCGCCCTCGACCCGCGCAAGGTAAAAGGCCTGGCCACCCTCTCCTTCGTCGAGGCCAAGGGGAAAGCCGCCCCTTTGGGCCCGCCCGGAGTGGGCAAGACGCACATCGCTCTCGCTCTGGCGGTCGCGGCCTGCCAGGCCGGCTACTCGGTCTACTTCACCAGCCTCGACGACATGGACGGCAACCTCAAAGCCGCCGAAGCCGCCGGCCGTCTGACCAACAAGCTCGGCACGCACCTGCGGCCGGGCGTCCTCGTCGTGGACGAGGAGGGCTACGAGATCATCGAGCGCGGAGAAGCGAACTCTTGTCTGCGTGGGCTCACCGCATCACGTTTTCGCACGCGTCAGTCTCATCACGAGCTCTGTCATTGAGCCTTGAGGCTGCCTGGGAGGTTCTCGGAGACCAAAATCCCGTGTGCGGCTCCCTGGCGGGCTATCAGGGGCGTCCAGGTCGGCTCATACCAAACCCTGAGAGTTAGGCCGCCAGGGCCACCCTTGAGCGAGTCGCGTTTCTCACCTTTTGTCGTTTTTCTACGTTTTGCCTTCCCCAACAGGGAACACGAAAGGACGACGCTGAATCACCGGATGCTCTGTGGCAGGCGAGCCAAGCGGAGCGGCTCTGTTGAGAAGCGCATAGGGGCGCCGCTCCGCCGCCTGGATCGAGGGCAGCGGAGCGGCGCCAAGAGCTGAACGGCCGGAATGCCATCGAGGGGCTCGTTCCGAATAGCTGGCCTGTGACGTGGGTTACCCCCTACGAAGCCGGTGCGGCTAAGGCTCCTTGCAGTCATGCCACTCCCCCTCCCCCGGCCTCACCAGCGATACAGTCAGTGGCCGGCGGCCTGGCCGTGAACGGCGAGAAGCCGCGCCAGAAGTACCTGCTGCTGCTCGGAGTCCATCTTCCGCAGTACCAGTTCAGCCACAGCGTTGGCGTCGTGCCAGGGCATCTTGATATTGGCCGCGGTCCCGACCGGAACGGAGACCGACTCCCGGTGTGCAGGCTGCGTGGTCTCGGCCTGCTGGCTGGCGGGTTCTGTTCGCTGGGTGGGCAACTCCTCGGGGACGGCATCTTCCCTCGTTTGCGAAGCAGGGCTATCACGGCGTGATAGCTCCGCCTGCGCTGGCGGTGTGATCTGTAGTGGAGTCGGCGGTTCAGGTCGCGCGAGGACGAAACCCTGCTCTTCTCCCCCGCTGTGCACCGTCGAAGACTTTTGCTCGCTGCCAGCAGCGGCTCGCCTGTCTGCCTTTTGTCGCTGTTCCTCTGGGGGCAGCTTGGACAGGTTGCGAACATGTTCGATCGTGCGGCGCCCCGCGACGAGATCTGCCTGAAGTTCGGGGTCGATGTCGAGGATCGACAGCTTCGAAGAAATGGTTGACTGCCCGATACCCAGCCTCTTGGCCGCTCTGCTCTGCGAGCCGTAGAACTTGACAAGCTTGCGCAGCGCTTGAGCCTGCTCGAGCGGGTTCATGTCATCACGATGGACGTTGGCGACGAACGCGGCTTCAAGCAGTGACTCGTCGGTGGAGACGAGGGTGTTGTCGACGCTGACCCGAATCCTGGGAGCGCCGGCGAGCCTGGCGGCCTCGAGACGGCGGTGGCCGTCGATGACGATGTAGCGGGCGCCTTCGTCGAGGTCCTCTGCCCGGTCCGGTCGTTCGGAGAGGTATGCCTCCACGCTGGCGATCGTGATGGCGTTGACGAGCCCGATCTCGCGAATGCTCTCAGCCAGCCCGTCGAGGTCGCGCAGCTCCTCACGCGGGTTGTCGGGGTTCTGGCTGATGACACCGAGGGGGAGTTCAGTGGGATCCGGGACTCCGTCGGTGTGTGCTTCGGTGGCCGCGCCGATGGCGGCGCGGCGGGCGCTGATGGGGCGGGCCTGTGCGAAGGATGCCCCGGCGCCGAGGTTCTTGGCCTTGCTCACTTGCTGATCTCCCGGGCGAGGGCGCGGAGTGCGACGGACTGGTCGCACCGGGGCGCGTAGTCAAGGAGGGGCCGCTTGGCTCGGACGGCTTCCTTCTGTTCTTTCAAATCTCCGATGACACCGACGACACGGGGATCCTTTATGTCCATCCAGGACTGGAGAGATGACGTGGCGATGTATCCGCGGCGGGCATCGTAGTGGTTGACGACGAGGCCGAGGTAGTCGACGTCGAGTGCGAGGTCGGTGCGCATGTCTTCGATCTGTGATGTGAGAAGGCCGTAGGCGTCGGCGCTGCTGTCTTCGGCTTGGACGACGATGAGGGCGCCCGAGTTGCCGGGGGATTCCTGGGGGCGGCGGCGTCCGTAGTAGGTGGCGGCGTCCATGCTCAGGCCGAGGCTGGGCGGGCAGTCGATGAGGATGACGTCGTAGTCGGGCTCGATCGAAGATAGAGCGCGTTCCAGGGATGCTTCGCGGGCCCGCACGGACGCCAGGCGTACGTCGAGGAGGAAGGCGTCAGTGCACGCGGGCAGGAGGTGGAGCCTGTCGTCGAAGCGGGCGCCGTCGATCGGAACGATGAGGTCACGCAGATCGCCCTTGCCTTCCCCTGCCATGTGGTTGGTGAGTGAGTCCCCGTCCATGGGAAGAGGCTCTTGGCCCAACTGTCGCGTGAGGTGACCTTGTGGGTCGAAGTCGACGAGAAGGACTCGCTGGCCGAGGCCGGGCAGGTCCTCGAGTGCGAGCGGGTCGCGGGTGCTGTCCTCGTCCTCCACGAGGAGTGCCGCGAAGTGCTTGGAAACGCGCACAGGCACGAGCATCGTGGGGGCCTCCGCAAGGGCCTCCCCTGCGCCCGCAGTGATCGCGGTCTTTCCCACGCCGCCCTTCTGGTTGCAGACGATGACGCGTCGGACGATCTCGGGCCGCTTCACGGCAGGGGCGGGATGGGTATCGAGCCACACCCGCACGGACTGTGCCAGGCCTTGGATGAGGGAGACACCGCGGGACTTGCAGTCGGCGCGGAAGTCCGACCATAGATCGGCGGGCAGGAAGGTCGCGAAGGACTCCGCACCGCTCGTGTCGATGGACGTGAGGTTGGATCCGAGTCCGCGCCACGCCGTGATGCCTGCTTCGACGGCGTCTTGCATGTCGATGCCGTGCTGGACGGCGCGGATCTTCAGTTCCTGGCGGAGCCAGGAGGGCAGCTTCGAGACGACCTTCTCGCGGTCGCCCCTGGAGTCAGGTGACGTCATAGTTCGTCACTCTACTAACGCGAAAGATCAATTGGGTACGCCACGCGTTAGCTATGAAGTCTTTTTTCGCTGTGGTGGGCTATCACGCCGTGATACCCCACCACAGCACGTCGTGGACGCGGCAAAACAGCGAGCCCGTGAGCTGCGTGCCCCCCACTCCACTCTTCGACGCCGCGTCATTGACGCCCGGTCACGCAGTGCACGCAAAGACAGCAGGCAACGACTGACTGAGATCAGCAACGACTGCCTCGTGACCTATCACGCCGTGATAGGTCACATCGGAGCGGGAGGGTGTTCCATCCCAGCGAAGTCGGCAGCATCACCGAAGTCGAACGCGGCCACCAAGGCCGTAGAGCATTGGAGGTGCGGTGCAGCAAACGGATCATAAGGGCTCGTTCTCACCAAAACGCGCAGGTACTCCCTCCGAACTACTACCTCATCTCGATGAGGCCGACAGGGCAGTCGGCACACTTCGGCGAGCCAGTCAGTACCCGTTGAGACAGGAAGCTGACCTATCACGGCGTGATAGGTCAGCGGGCCCTGTACCAGCGGTGCCGAGGAGCGCTTGGCCACAACTGCCATCACCAGCGGCGTCGACCCGGCTCAAGTCCCAGGAACGCCTGCCACATGTAGTGCTCGGCGGTAGCCACCCGAAGAGGATCATGAAGTCGCCCGTAGTGGCAGGACGGCGGATTGCAGCCGGGTGGACCGAGCCTGAAGGGCTCACTCCACGGAATGCAGCCTTCCAGGCTGCTACCACTCTGAGGCTTCGATGTTTGGGTAGCTCGGCCCGGTCGCCTTGGAGGAGTAGCACGGGCAGATACGGAGACTGTCAGTGGACGAATATTTGGGACTTCTTGAGGGTGAACTGGGACCCCTGACGAGTCCTGACGTGATCACAGAAGATGTCTGACTTGCCCTCCATGTTTCGGCCGACGGCGGCTCCACATCTTGGACGCCCCCGATGCCGACGGCCTTGTGCCAGTGCGAGACCTATGCGTTCGACGGTCCTCTGGTATTCACGCTGGACCTCACCCGACAATGCGAAGCCTCCGGCGGCGACGGTCTTCACGACCACTACGTACAGGTCTCACGCCCGCCCTGGTCAGCGATTCACGGACTCAAGCCGGCCGAGATCAAGGTGCACCAAGGGCAGGTGCCGCAACTCAGGCCACCTTCGTGGTGACGCAATCTCCACAGGGGATGACCCTCTTCCCTCGGATAAAGGCTCTTGCGCTGTTGGGCCGTGAGGACGTTGGGGGTCCTGGTTGCGCCATCGCAGGTATACGGACAGAGCCCGGGTCTTGACAGTGCGGTTGGGGCGGGTGGGTGCAACGTCGGGAGCCCCGCGACTGCTCCAGAAGACCTACGCCCGACTGCCGGCTATCGATCGAGCTAGGCCTCTTCACCACACCGACCCCAGGTTCGCGCTCCGGCTCAAGACAGAACTACCCATCGTGTTGGTCCAGCAACGAGCCGCAGAGAGGGTGCCACATCATGAGCAAGGAGACTGCCAGCCTGCTCGGCACCGAGTCGGTTCCGGAGTACAGAGACCTCGGTACACCCTCAATCGCCAGGTCCGTCCTGGTGCTACGCCGCAACATGGCAGCACGACATCAGTACCCCCACGCTCGCAGGGCTGTACGCGGCTGGCCGAGGTGGTGGCACAAGGGGATGAACGAGGCGGACGAGGCACCGCTCGGTGCCTGGCCATAGGCCGCCCGCTCGACAACTACTTACAAGATGCTGCTGGCCACGCTCGAAGCAGGATGTTCGGGCGGCCTGCCGGACGAGCTTTGATCCTGTGCCGAGGAAGCGCCAGAACCGTATACCGCCCCAGCCTGAGGCGGCCGCTCGTCCCCAACTACTTCTGCAATCACTCGAGGGTTCCGAGGTATCACCGCAATGCGGCCGCGGAGCAACTCCGGAACTGTGACCATCACGCCGTGATCGGCAGGGAACGCGTGTAGGCCTATCACGGCGTGATAATCAAGCAGGTCTGGTGGTCCTCTACTCCCCCAGCGTTTCGCGCAGCTTCACGACCGGTCCCCTGTGCTCCATGTGGAACCCTTCACCTGGTCGCCGAGACCGCACGGGTCAGCACACCGGGGTCGGATCGCGTGGAGGCTATCTCCAGATCGCTGAGGACTCAGTGGCGATGGGTGGCACGGATATCTGGTTGATTGGACGATCCAGGCCGCTCGTGACGCCATCGCGGGGCACCCGCACCTCCTGCTGCAATTCTCTCCGACGCCCACCCCGAGGTTCGGTCTGCTCGGCCCTTGTCGTTCCACCCTCGAACAGCGAGATTCGACACGCCTCCTCAGACCTGCACCACAGCTTGGCCGTGGAGAACGATTCGGTGGCCCCGGTGAGATTCATTCCGGTGATCGCATAGCTCGCCCTCGAACATCAGGATGACCACGCTTGCGCCTGGGCTCGCCACCTATGGTCAGATCCCGGGCGATCGCCCGCGATCGGATCGGCGCCAGCCTCCCCAGTCGTGCCTGGTAGACGAACCCGTCCCTGCCGAGCCCCGCAACGGGTGGCGTGGCTCCCACCGGTTGACTCCAGCTCGAGCTGCGCAGCTGCATCCACGAAATGCTGACGCTGAAATTCCGAGGAACGTCGTTCGACTGCCCTCTGTCCTGAGGACAGTCAAGTGGGAGCTGCCGCGGTCTGGCGGCCTTGCCGGGCGCTTCGGCTCGGGGTGTGGGTGCGAGCAAGGCGGTAGGAGCCGAGGCCTGGTACACCCTCTGCCTGGACGGCTCTAGCGCACCGCGAGGGCAACGGGCGTCGGAGGCCAGAGCGCCGGTCCGCAGTGCGATGGCCAGGTCCGTGTCGACCTACCCAATGGCTTGGCGCCGGTTCACCCGCAGATCCTCGATGACCACCCGAGTCCCGTCCGTTCCCGTGCTCCTCCACCAGGCGTTGTGGACCGAGGTGAACTGGCCCGCTGGCCGCCTACTGGGCCGTGGGGTGTGATCACAACGCAACAACGGCATGCTTGGAGGCCACGGGAATGTGACCTATCACGCCGTGATAGGTCAGGAACATACGGGGACCTATCACGGCGTGATAGGTCAAGTGCGCGCGTGTTCGCCGCCTCGGGGTATCTGTAGAGGGCGTCGCGGGGGAGCGGGTGAAGCTGTCAGAAGCTGTGTTCCTGAACCCTCGCTTACAGGGGGCCTGGTTGGTTGTCGGCCTCGGCAACCGGGGGAGCGATAAGCCACATGGCAGCCATCGTCCCCACCAGTGTCAGGTCTCTGCCGTTTGTCGAGTCACCGTCGTCCTTGACGGCGAGCTGCAGCCCCATCAACGGTGCTGCAGCGTCGGAACCTTCAGCAAGGGAGCACCGCCATGCAGCATGATCAGAGCATGGAGTCGCCCAGGCCGATCTCTCATCGGCATCGTCGCTCTGCAAGGAAGAGCAGCATTGCGCTGCCCGAGGGCGGACCACTGAGGCTGCCACGGTCCCTCTGGGCTATCACGCCGTGATAGCCCAGAGGGACCGTGGCAGACCTATCACGGCGTGATAGGTGGTCAAAGGTGCCCTTCCATCACGCCGTGATAGCACACCATGCCCCTCCGAACTGCCAAAGAGCTCGTAACACGATCTTGCTGAAGCGTGCTGGCGGGGCGTAACCGGTGTGACGATTCCGCCGTTCGTGAAGGTGTGGGTACTCGACCGTGGATCGTGGACGATGAGTTGTGGGCGTTGATCGAGCCGTTGCTGCCGCCGTGGCCGGAGCGGTCGCCCGGGCCTCGACCGGTGCCGGACCGGCTCTGCCTGCAGGGCATCCTGTTCGTCCTCTACAACGACATAGCCTGGCAACTGCTGCCGCTGGAGCTGGGGTTCGGCTCGGGACAGACATGCTGGCGGCGTCTGGACCGATGGCAGAAGGCAGGAGTCTTCGACCGGCTGCACCGGGTCCTGCTCGCCGAACTGAACGCGGCCGGCGAGCTCGACTGGTCGCGGGCGTGCGTGGATGGTTCCCACATCCGCGCGAAAAAGGGGGACCCGACACCGGTCCGTCGCCGGTCGACCGGCGGAAGACGGGCAGCAAACACCACCTGATCTGCGACGGACGCGGCACCCCGCTCAAGGTCATCACGACCGCGGCCAACGTCAACGACGTCACCCAGACCCTCCCCCTGGTCGACGGCATCCCACCCGTCGCGGGCCGCTTCGGCAGGCCCCGCCGACGACCAGAAGCCTTGCTCGGCGACAAGGGATACGACTCCAACGCCCACCGCGACGAGCTGCGTCACCGACGGATCCTGCCTGTCATCTCCCGCAAGGGCTCACCCAACATCAAGGGCATCGGCAAGCTCCGCTACGTCGTCGAGCAGACCTTTGCCCTGCTCCACCACTTCAAACGTCTCGCCGTCCGCTGGGAACGCCGCACCGAACTCCACGACGCCTTCGTCTCCCTCGCCTGCAGCCTCATCTGCTGGAGACGACTCAAGAAGGCCTGATCATGATCGTGTTACGAGCTCAAAGCAACCGACTGTGATGAACAGCCCCCTGGTCGATGACCAGGTCATCATCGAGAACGAGCAGGCTAGCGCTGGGGGAGTGGAGGGTGAGACCAGCTGGGAAGCCGACACGGCCGTTGTTGTGGCCGATCTCCCGAACCGCGCGGACGGACTGTCCAACCAGCGGGTCAGGGGAGTATCCAGGGAAAGGCTCTGTTCCGTAGTCGGTGGTGACGGCGCGTGACGGGTTTCGTTGACACCACATGCGAGATTTCAACGCCCTTATAGAAACAGTGTTTGCGGGGCTCTCGGCGTTGGTCATCGAGGAGGTGACCGATGACGGTGAGGTGATCCGGTCGCGGCCCGGACCCGGGATGTTCCCTCGCCCTGCCCGGTGTGCGGGGTGCTGACCGGGAAAGTCCACGGATACCACGGCCGGACCATGGCGGATGTGCCGGTCGACGGCCGCAAGGTCGTGGTCCACGTCCAGGTGCGACGCCTGGTCTGCCCGGTTCTGGAATGCCGGCGCCAGACCTTCCGCGAGCAGGTCCCCGGGCTGATGGAGCGTGTCCAACGCCGCACCACCCGCCTGACCAGTCAGGTTAGTGCGGTAGTGAAAGAGTTATGCGGCCGAGCGGCTGCCCGGCTCAGCCGCTTCCTGGCCGTGCCCATGTCGTTTGCCACCGCCCTGCGCCTGCTGCGGCGCATCCCCGTACCCGTGGTGCGAACCCCGCGAGTGGTCGGGGTCGGCGACTTCGCCCTACGCCGCCGGCACCGGTACGCCACGATCATCATCGACGCCGAAACAGGCGAGCGCATCGACGTGCTGCCCGGCCGCGAGGTTGCTGGTCTGGAAGCCTGGCTGTTCGAGCACCCCGGCATCGAGACTATGCCGAGGCGATCCGCCGGGCCCTGCCCGACGCGGTGCAGGTCATCGACCGATGGCACCTGTGGCGGAATCTGTGCGACAAGGTCCTGGCCGTAGTACGGGCCCATGCCTCGTGCTGGGCCACGGTCAAACCGGCCCGCCCCGGCGGGGTCCACGAGCAGACGGTCCGCGAGCGCTGGCACCAGATCCACGATCTCCTCGGATGGGGCGGGTCGGACTGCTGGAATGCTCCCGCCGCCTCTACCTGACCCTGAACACCGTCAAGCGCTACTCCCGCATCCCCGAACCCCTGGCCGACCGCATCGCGCCCCGCTACCGGACCACCTTGGTCGACCCCTACCGCGAGCACCTACGGATTCGACGTGCGACCGAGCCCGCAGTCACCGTCACCCAGCTGTTCCACGAGATCAAAGCCCAGGGCTACACCGGCAGCTACTACCTCCTGGTTCGCTACCTCACCCAGGGACGAGCCGAGGGAGACCGGCCGGTGATCACCCCGCGCCACGCGACCCGGCTCTTGCTCACACTCCCCGAACACTTGTGGACCAGGGACACTGCCCTCCTGGCGACCCTCACCTCGGCATGCCCCGAGACAGCCGAACTTGCCAGAGTCGTCGGCACATTCGCCCAGCTACTGACCCTGGAGAAGGGCAACGACGCCCGCCTCACCGAATGGATCGCCGGCGTCCGTGCAGCCGACCTGCCCCATCTACACAGCTTCTGCAACGGCCTGGAACTCGACCGCGCCGCAGTCAACGCCGGCCTCACCCTGCCCCACCACAACGGCCGCACCGAAGGCGTCAACGCCCGCACCAAACGGATCATGAGGCAGTTGCATGGCCGAGCAGGATTAGACCTCCTCCGCCACCGCATCCTCCTGTTGTGACAACGGAACATCACCACCGGCTACGGAACAGAGCCAAACGAACGGTGCAACTCGGGTTGTTGAGGGTTACTGACGTGCTGCGGAGAGTCGGCCGTTGAAGGTGATGTCGAAGGCGTTCAAGGCTGTCTTCCAGCGCATGGTCCAGCGGGCTTGGCTCTTGCCGGTCGGGTCGAGCGACTTGATCGCCATGTAGACGCACTTCAGGGGCGGCTTG
Organism: Streptomyces clavifer; assembly: GCF_036345975.1. NCBI lineage: Bacteria > Bacillati > Actinomycetota > Actinomycetes > Kitasatosporales > Streptomycetaceae > Streptomyces > Streptomyces clavifer. The sequence goes on from NZ_CP107794.1 coordinate 98,007, forward strand.
CTCGTTCGGGAAGTGGCCGCGGGCCTTGACCGCCCGTCGGATCCGCGCGTTGACGGACTCGATCGCGTTGGTGGTGCAGACGATGCGGCGGATCTCGGTGTCGAAGCGGAGGAAGGGAGTGAACTCTTCCCAGGCGTTCTCCCAGAGCCGGACGATTGCCGGATACTTCTTGCCCCACGTGTCGGCGAACTCGGCGAACCGCTCGAGTGCGGCGTCCTCGGTTGCCGCGGTGTATACGGGCTTGAGGAGCTTGGCGATCTTGTCCCAGTCCTGGCGGGCTGCATAGCGGAAGGAATTTCGCAGCAGGTGGACCACGCAGGTCTGCACGATCGTCTGGGGCCAGACGGTCTCCACCGCGTCGGGCAGGCCCTTCAGCCCGTTGCAGACGAGCATGAGGACGTCGTTCACGCCGCGGTTCTTGATCTCGGTGAGGATGTGCATTCAGTGCTTGGCGCCCTCGCCGCCGCCCTTTTGGTGGCAGGGTAATGCGTGTGAAACCGATCAACGAAACGCATCTGTCGGAGCCGGGCTTGGTCGTGGTGGAGGTGGTGGCCGGCGACGAGGCGACGGCGGTGGCCGCGGTGAACCAGCTGGGCACGTGGTGGGCGACGTCGGGGCCGTCGTTGCCGTGGCGGGTGCCGGGCGAGCCGGGGGTCCGGGTACGGACGTACGCGGATACCCGGGCTGCTGCGCTCGTCGAGGATGGGCCCGCGTAGGCTGACACGACGCCGCCCCGACCACTTCGACTGGTCGGGGCGGCGTGCTGTGCGGGCTACTACTCGACGGTCAGGGTCTGCATCGGGTAGTTCACGTCCCTGATGGGGGGCGGGTAGTCTGCGTCGGCGCCTCCTGCGAGGAGGGCGAGTGACCAGATAGTCGTCACGTGCTCAAAGTTCTGTCGGGTGCGATGGTACTTCTCGGCTGCGGTCTTGATGTATCGGCTGGCCGCAGTGCTGTATCGGGTGTACTCGACGGTGCAGGTGAGGATGTTGCCGAGGAGGGCGTCGATCGACAGGTACCAGGTGTTCAGCATCCCGGCGTGCTCGCGGAGCATGTCGCGGGTCTGGTCCTGGCCGAACTCGGTCTCGTGCCAGCGGACGTGCTCGATGTCGAAGACATCGAAGCAGTCGTTCAGGCCGCTGCCGTGGACGGCGGCTTCGTAGTCGAAGATGGCGCGCGTCTCGGCGTGAATGCGTCAGTCTCGTGCTCGTAGACGTCCAGGTCGTTCATGGTCATAGGCCTCACTGCTCGGTGGCGCGGGTGATGCCGATGCGCGTGGCGGTCGCGAACGTGAACCTGTAGCGGAAGTCGCTCGACCGGACTTCAATTCCGTGGGGCGTGACTGCGGTGATCGTGTAATCCCTAGTCCGGTTCTTCGGCAGGGTGGCGTTCTCAAAGTGCACGATGTCGCCCTCCTCGAAAGCTTGGCCGCTGATCTCAACCATGATCGTGGTCCTCACTGTCCTGTCTTGTCGAGCTTGTCGGCTTCGGCGCGGAGGGCTGCGGCCTTCTCCAGCCACATCCGCTCGTCGTCCGTGCGGGGGCCAGCTGTGACCGGCGGGACCCTGTTCTCCAGGTCCTGGGCGCGGCACCGGAGTTCGGCGGGAGTGTTCATGGTTCTGGGCCTCACTGCTCGGTGGGGTTGTCGGACGTCATCAGCCCTGCCGCTTCAATCGTGGCTTCGATCTTGGCGGCGCGCTGCAGAAGGAACGTAGCGCTCTGGATGAGGCGGGTCAGGTCACCGGAGACCGTGGTACGTCCGGCGGCGGGCGGGTTTGCGGCGATGCCTGCGGCCTGCTCGGCCAGGCGGTCAGCCTCCTGGGTGAACCGTCGCTGCTCGTCCTCGATGGAGCGCTACAGGAACCTTGCGGTGGTCAGCTGCGGATTCGGCATGGTCGTGGTCCTCACTGCTCGGTGGTGCGGATGACGGTGAGAGCGGCGCGGGCATAGTCGGCCGGTGTGGCACCGGGTCGGTGCGCTCGACTCATGGCCGACAGGAGAGCCAGGTACAGCGGGTCCGTGTCGGCCGGGTCCTCCATCAGCTCAAAGGCGCTGCTGCCTAGGCGGGCCAGGCTGGCCGTGGTGGTGTATCCGGCTTTCCTGCCGAGGTCGTGCTCGGCAATCAGCTTGGCGTGGGTGGCAGTTGTCGCGACGACGCGAAGTTGCCGCTGCCGCTTCTTCATGTCCGGAGCCAGGTCACGGTAGAGCTGGCCCTCTGCAACTGCCGGTCGAACCATCATGGTCGTGCTCCTCACTGCTGGGTGGGCTCTGCGAACTGGCACTGCGGGACGTGGCCGTGCAGGCAGGCGGTCGCCTGTTCTGCGGGTGTGCACGTCTTGACTTTCTCTGCGGCCGCCCAGTCGCGGGACCAGTTGTAGATCGCCATGCGGAACACCCCAGTCAGGGCATCCGGCATCCGGTACCCGACGACCTTGCCGAAGCCGGGGCCCTGGGCCTGGATGGGGGCCTCCATGCCGTCTGGCCACCAGCCTTCCCGTACTCCTCTGTCGAGGATGCGCTTGAGGGCGGCGCTGTGTCCGCGGAGGCTGGTGTCTTCTTTGTCGCGGAGGTCGTCGGCGCTGACGTAGCCGCTGCGGTCGGCTGCTTCCTTGACGATGCGTTGGGCGCGCTGGGGGAGGGCGAGGTAGTAACGGGAGGCTCGGTCCTTGGTCCAGGTGGTGTCGGCGCTGACTTGGCCGGCGTGTTCGGCGAGGAGGGCGAGGAGCTTGGTCTGGAAGTCGGGGGTGGGTCCTTCCACTGTGACGGTGATCTTCACGTAGCCTCCGGGGCGACAGACCTGGATAGATATTGTTCTTACGTCAGAGACGTTACGGAACTCCGGTTCGTTTGTCAGCCGTTAACTCCGGTTCATTGCAGCGGGGTTGGCGGACAGGGGCAATGCTCCGCCCTGCTCGTGCCACCGTGGAGGCATGAGCACCGAACTGGACCCCCGCCCCCGAGATGGGCGACCCCGACCAGTGGATCAAGGGGGAGTGCAACCACCTCGCCCCCGAACCCGTCCATGCCGAGCCGACCAGCGAGCTCGTCGCCTACCTCTGCCCGGACTGCGACACGCAACTGCCCGCCGCGTGGCAACCGTGAGCATCGACGCGAACCCGCGCGAGGTCGAGGCGGCCGGCCCCGCCGACACCGCGCACCCCGGTGAACCACCCGGCCACCCCACCGGACCGCCCGCACGAACCCGGCGCCCGCCCCATGCCGCCGTCCCGACGGAACACCCCCGCGTCGGCGGGGAGAACTGGGACGAGAATACGGCCGCGGTGGGCCGCGCCGTCCTCCCCGCCGACGCGGGGATGTTGCAACAATCGCTAGAACTCCAAGGTTTCCGGTAGGGGCCTTCTGTGTGCCTGGGTGCGCCCGCGGGAGCTGTGCTGTCAGGAGCTCCCGGTGGAGTGCCGTCGCTCGTAGTCAGATAGGAGCTGCGCAATGGCCGCGGGGTCTTCCGCGGTGCCGACCCAGGTGCCGGTCTCGGTCCAGACGGGGACGGTGGTGTGGTCGGCGTCGAATACGTAGAGATAGGGGCCGTTGCGCTCGATGCTCATCTCGCTTGCCGCGGCTTCGGGGACCGGGGTGAGGATTTCGAGGGTGAGGACGTACAGGCACAGCCGTTCGTCGGGGGCGCGGGGGAGCCGGAGGTAACCCGTGACGCGGAGCTCGTCGCCGGGGACCAGTTCGGTGAGTACGGAGATGGCCAGGTTCGCGTCGGTGACCGCGCAGGGCAGCATCGTCTCCTCGATGGTGTCGTCGGTCGGGCTGATGGTGAGACGGAACCGGGCGGTGGTAGTCCTGTTGTCGCCGGGGACCGTCTCGTCGTCGAGGAAGCCGTCGAGGGTGACGATCGCGTTGTCGGTGTCGCTCATGGTCAGGCCGCCTTGTCGGTGAGAGCGGCCAGGAGCCGCTGATGATTCGCTGCTTGCTGCTCGGGTGCGAGTGCGGGGATGCGCTTCGGCATGGGTCCGTTGAACTCCCGATCCAGGTGGACGATGCGGCTCTGCTGCACGGTGAGGGGGCCGGTCCGCAGCGCCGCCGCGCGCTTCCGCCGGGCCTGCTCGTGGGAGGCGAGGCCCGTCACCCAGTTGGTGCCGAGCCGGGCGCCGGTGGTCCACTACGAGACCTGCGGTCTCGGGGCGGCGGTATCGGCCCGCATGGCATCGGGCATCAGCGTCGCGCTCTCACCTCGCGGCTGCGTGTTCCGGTTCCTCGGAAGGGAACACCGGTTGGCGGTCGATGACAGGGCGCCACGAGCAGACCCCCGAAGACACCCCCGGCGGTCGGACGGTGCCGTTCGCCCGTCCGACGTCACGGGCAGCACCGTCAGCCGAATGGCAGGACTACCAGCGGAACCTGACGCAAGGCGCTCAGGGTGAGTGGGAGGTCGGCCAGAGCGCAGACGGCACGCATGGCGATGGAGCTGTCGGCCTCGCCCGGCTCGATGCCTTCCTCCTCCACGGTGCCGGCGGCTTCGAATGCCGCGCGCAGTTCGGCGGGCATACGGGGAAGATCTTCCTCCAGGGCGAGACCGTCGACGTCGACCCATGCGACCTGCTTGCCGTCGACGGCATAGGTGAGGCTGGCGTCTCCGTTGATGCTGAACACGCTCGTGGCCGCCGTCCGTCCATCGGCGGACAGTGCCTCCGCCGCGTCTTCGAAGGTGAACCCTGAGTCGTCGTAGACGAAGGTCCACTCGCCGACGCGTCCAGCCAACAGTGCCGCGGAGGATCCCGGGTCCACACCGAGAGCCGCGCACGGCAGTGACGTCCACTCGTCCGGCCTGCTGTCGAGAAGTTCGCAGGGCCGCATCAACCTCGTCCTGGCGCCGAGCCTTTCCAGCGCCTCCGCCGGTTCGATGCCGTGCACGACGTGCAGGATGTGGTTCGGGTCGTCGGAGGCGAGATCAGTGATCCATATCGGCGTTCCTTCCGGGTCGAGCGTGTGCGGCGGGAAGCCGGGCGTGGGCATCATGGACCTCTTTCCTCAGGGGCGCGTGTGGCCTCCCCGGCAGCGGCGCCGCCGGTGACGCCGGGAGGACTTGCGTCTGGCAAGGCTCCGATCAGGGCATGACGACGGTTACCGTAGCCACCCCCGCTCCCTCTCGCCACAAACCGCAACGGGGAGCGTTTCACCGGTAGCGCACACCTCACCGCAGCGGATCCTGTGCCACACCTACGGCCGGGGCAAAGATCGGCACATTCCCGTTCCCGGCTGGCCGTACTCTGTGATCTGCGCACTTGAGACAGGTCGCAGTTCCTGGACCACGCCGCTGGACGCACTACGTCTGGCGCCGGGCGCCACTGTCACAGCTCGGCAGATGCGCGAGCTCGTCGAGCGGCTGGTCGCGGCCGGGCAGTGGACGGACAGCGATCGGGACATCCTGGTCGTGGTGGATGCTGGCTCCGTTCCCGGCCTGGCCTGAAAGGTCTCCCAGTGCAGGTGCTGGGACGCATGCGCTCGGACCGCGTCCTGCGACGCGCTGTCCCGCCCCGCGAGCCCGACACCCAGCGGTGGCAGGGCCTGGCGGCCTATGTTCGGACCATCCGGGGCACTGTCCCCTGGGGACGACCCATCGCGGGGCGCGTCGAGGGCCGGCCGTGGACCACGGCAATCGATTACACCCAGACCCGCGAACTGATGCGGCACTTGGGCACTGCCTGCTTCATCGTCATCGCCTACCTCACCAGCATGCGTCCCGGTGAAGTCCTGGGCCTGACAGCTGGATGCTGCCCCGCCCTGGCTTCCGGGCGCCACCTGATCCACAGGCGTGTCTTCAAGCACGCCAGCGGAGACGCTCGTCCCCGACCGCGGCCTGCTCTTCGACTCCACCGTCCACGCCTTCCAGCAGACCCGCGCGGCCACGGCCACGTCGCTCGGCTACGAAGGACTGCGTACCCGCATCGAGGACTTCGCCCGCTGGGCCTCCGGCCTCGCTCGTCAGCTCAGCCGCCCGCACGAGAGCGTCCCCGACGATCCGCACGGCGACCTCGGCCTCGCCCGTTCCGACGCACGCTGGCCTGGCACATCGCACGGCGCCCCGCAGGACTGGTCGCCCTCGCGATCCAGTACGGCCACCTGCGCACCGCCGTCAGCGCTGGCTACGCATCCCGCAGCCGCGACGGCATCCACGACCTCCTGGACATCGAGACCGCCCGCGCCACCGCGGACACCCTCACCGCCCTCCACACCGACCTCCAAGCAGGCGCAAGCATCTCCGGGCCGGCAGCCCGCCGCGCCATCCGGGCAGCCGGCCAGGCCCCGGCATTCACCGGGGCCATCCGCACCAGTCGGCAGGCCCGGGACATCCTCGACAACCCCCAACTGGCCGTCTACGACAACCCGCACGCCTTCGTGATGTGCGTCTACGACCGAGACCGAGCCCTGTGCCACCGACTGGACACCACCGACAGCCCGAGCCTCGACCGGTGCCGCCCGTCGTGCACGAACATCGCCCGCACCGACGACCATGCCGCCCAGCTCACACGCCGAGCAGCCGCCCTCGAAGCCCAAGCGGACACGGAAGCGGTCCCCGGCCCTCTCACTGACCGACTGCGCCATCACGCAGCAGCCCTGAGGATCTGGGGTAGCCGAACACGAGCGCATCCGCATCACCGCCCACCAGGACACCAGGAGACCGGCTCGTGACACCCGCCCCTGATGAACGCGACCGCATCCGCGCGGCCAGCCACCGCATCCTCAACGGCTGCCCGGAGCGCTCAGGCGGAGCCCTGACCATCGTCGCCCTCGCCATCGAGGCCGACGTCCCCCGAAACGCCCTCACCCAACGCCACACCGACCTCAAGAACCAGTTCTACGAACAGATCCGCGCGCGCGGCGACGTCCCCGACAGCGAGAAGCGACTGCGCAAGCAGATCGCGAAACTGAAAGGACTGCGGGCCGTGGACGCCGCCGAGATCGAGCAACTGAAGGCCGACATCGAAGCACTCGTGGGGGCCCTGCACCTCGCACAACTGGAGAACCAGCAGCTCCGTGAACCGGACCGACCCGGCACAACGCTCCGCGTGCTCCCGACACCAGCACCACCGACTCAGCGACGCGAATGACAGAGAAAGTGGCCTCGGTGCCCATTCGCGGGAATCGCGCACACCCGCGGGGGCGCGCGGGACACCAGCCTCGCGCCAGGCACTCACGGGGCCAGGCGGAGGCGCAGCTCCAGGGCCGTGCGGTAGCGCCGGGGTGAAGCGCGTAGGGCCCTGAGTCTGTGCACGGCACATCCATGATCGCGACCATCGCAGGGGGCGGACAGTGTCCAGGGCATCGCCGCGGCGCGATGATGCGGGCGATCGGAACCTGTCGCTGTCCATGGCCAACGCGTCCCCAGCAGGTGGTGTCCCGTGCCGTCGTTCGACCTACCCAGCGTGCGCGGGTGGAGGACAAGTGATGTGGTGAAGAGCTGTCAACCGGGTACCCGCCCGGATACCCAGTCGCCGGCCCATCGGAAGGTAGCGGGATGTCGAGCAGTGTGAGTGCGGAGCGCCAGGGCGCGATGGCGGGTGAGCGGCCTCGGAGTCTGCAGTTGCCGGGGATCATCCTCGGTGTGGGGCTGGGTGGCTTCGTGGACGGGATCCTGCTGCATCAGCTACTGCAGTGGCATCACATGCTGACCAGCACCAATCACGACCGGATCGGGGTGAAGTACTACCCGGCGAACACCGTCTCCGGTTTGGAGATGAACACGGTGTGGGACGGCATCTTCCACGCGATCTGCTGGGTAGCGGTCCTCGCCGGCCTGGCAATCCTGTACGCGCGGGTGACGCACCACCGGCGCCGCGTGTGGACGTCGGCGGCTCTTTGGGGCTGGATCCTGGTCGGCTGGGGCCTGTTCAACATCGTCGAGGGCGTCCTCGACCACCACATCCTGGGGATCCACCACGTCTACGCCGGCGACCAGCAGATCTGGTGGGACCTCGGCTTCCTGCTGCTCGGTGCCATCCTGGTCGCGGTGGGCTGGCTGATCCAGCGCCGCGCCACCCCCTTCGACCCGGAAGGCGACGGGCCGGTACGGGAGGCGCGGCGCGCATGACCGGGCATCCGGCACATCACCACCAGGAGGCCGGCGGCCTGCCGCTGGAGGTTCTGCTGCCGGCGGTGTTCGTCGTGCTGCTGGCCGCGGGCTATGTGCTGCTGGCGGGCCGCGCGCGGCGGCGCAATGCGCAGGCCGGGTGGAGCCGGTGGCGCACCGGATGGTTCCTGGCCGGGTGCGTGCTGCTGGCGGCCGGCCTGCTGCCCCCGGTCGCACCGTGGGTGCACGGCGACTTCCGCGGCCACATGCTCCAGCACCTGCTGATCGGCATGTACGCACCGCTGGGGCTGGTGCTGGGTGCGCCCGTCACGCTGCTGCTGCGGAACCTTCCCGCTGAAGAGGCACGGCGTCTGACCGGCCTGGTGCAGAGCAGGCCGCTGCACGTTCTGGCCAACCCGGTCACCGCACTGCTGCTTAGCGTGGGCACGCTGGGGCTGCTGTACTTCACGCCGCTGTACAACGCGATGTCGGCGAACACGGGGCTGCACTGGCTGCTGCACGCCCACTTCCTGCTCGCCGGGTGCCTGTTCGCCTACGTCATCGCCGGCCCCGACCCGGCCCCCGCCCGGCCCAGCGTTCCGGTGCGGCTGGTGGTGCTGGGCGTGGCGATCGCCGCGCACGCGGTGATCTCCCAGCTCATGTACGGCGGCTTCGGCATCAGCATCCACGCCCCCGTCGACCAGGTCCAGGGCGGCGCCCAGATCATGTACTACGGCGGCGACATCGCCGAACTGCTCCTGGCCGTCGCCCTGGTCGCGACGTGGCGCCCGCTGCCCGCCTCTCGCCGCGCCCCGCGTACGACGCGGCGACCGGAGGCGCGGCCCGCGGTGCCGTAGGCCGCTCACCCTGAGCGGCGGCTTTATGCGCTGTGTGCTATTCCTTGCCGCCGGTGAGCGCGGACAGGGCGTTGTCCAGGCGGCGGGTTGCTTCCTCCGCGACGGGCTTGAGGGCGTCCTGTCCCGTCAGGGTGACCATGGTGGCGGGGTCGAGGGCCTGGACGGCGATGTGGTCGCCGTCGGTGCGGACGACGACGTTGCAGGGCAGCAGCAGGCCGATGGAGCGGTCCGCCTCGATCGCCTGGTGGGCCAGGGGCGGGTTGCAGGCGCCGAGGATCAGGTAGTCCTCCATCTCGTGGCCCAGCTTCTCCTTCAGCGTGGCCTGCACGTCGATCTCGGTGAGGATCCCGAAGCCCTGTTCGGCCAGTGCTTCGCGTACGGCGGTCACGGTCTGTGCGAAGTTGCCGTTCACGTGCACGGTGCGGCTGTAGGTCATGGCCGTTCTCCTTCTTGTCGTCCGGTGCGCTGATGCGTCCGATGTGCGGCGGGTACCCGATCGGGACAGCCTCCGACCTGAAATATACCCCCGGGGGTACTGGTGTTACGGTGGAAACAGATACCCCCCCGGGTAATTTCCATTCGTTAGGAGTACCGGCGTGTTCTTCGTTGACACCATCGAGCTGGAAGGTCTCGGCAACCGCAGCTACCTGGCCGGCGGTAAGAGCGCCGCGGTGGCGGTGGACCCGCCGCGCGACATCGACCAGGTCCTGGCGGCAGCCGCCCGGCGCGGGGTGCGGATCTCTCACGTGGTGGAGACCCACATCCACAACGACTACGTCACCGGCGGACTCGAACTTGCCCGGATCACCGGCGCCCGCTACCTCATACCGGCCGACGCGCACGTCACCTACGACCGTGTCCCCGTCGCCGACGGCGACACGGCCAACATCGACCCCGGCAGCGGGGTGATGCTGACCGCGATCGCGACGCCGGGCCACACCCCGCACCACACCTCCTACGCGTTGCACGAGGCGGGGCGGGCGGTGGTCGTCTTCACCGGCGGGTCCCTGCTGATCGGCACCGTGGGACGCCCGGACCTGGTCGAGCCGCGGCTGACCGAGCAGCTGGCCCGCGCCCAGCACGCCTCCGCCCACCGCCTGGCCTCCGACCTTCCCGACGAGACGGCGGTCCTGCCCACGCACGGCTTCGGCAGCTTCTGCTCCTCGGCCCAGTCCGAGGGCGAGGAGACCACCATCGGCAAGGAGAAGAGCTCGAACACCGCGCTCACCGTGGACGTGGACACCTTCGTCGCGGACCTGCTGGCCGGCCTGGAGGTCGTGCCCGCCTACTACACGCACATGGGCCCGGCCAACGCCGAGGGCCCCGCACCGCTCGACCTGACCCCGCCCGCCCTCGCGGACGCCGAGGAGATCACAGCCCGCCTCGCGGCCGGCGAGTGGGTCGTCGACCTGCGCAACCGTGTCGCGTTCGCCGAGGGGCACGTGGCCGGGTCGTTCAACTTCGAGGCCGACGGGAAGCTCGCCACTTACCTCGCCTGGATGATCCCGTGGGGCAAGCCGGTCACCCTGCTCGCGGAGACGGCCGAGCAGCTCGCCGACGCCCAGCGTGAACTGGTGCGGGTGGGCATCGACCGCCCGGCCGCCGCCGCCACCGGCACCCCCGCCGACTGGCTGCCCGCAGGACAGGCCCCGGTCTCCTTCCCCCGCTCCACCTTCGCCGGACTCGCCGCCCAGAGCACCGCTGACCTGGTGGTGCTGGACGTGCGCCGGAACTCCGAGCGGTCCAAGGGGTGGATCACCGGATCGGTGCACATCCCCATCCACGAGCTCCACGGCCGCCTCGGTGAGGTCCCGCCGGGGACGGTGTGGGTGCACTGCGCCGGCGGCATGCGGGCCGCGATCGCCGCGTCCCTGCTGGACGCCTCCGGCCGCGACGTCGTCGCCGTCGACGACGGCTTCGACGCCGCCACCGACGCCGGCCTGCCCCTGACCACCGGCTGACACCCAGCCCACCGCACCAGTAAGGAGAGGGGAGAACCCTGATGTTCCTCTTCCGCCGCAGCCAGCCCCGCGTCAGCGTGGACCAGGCCCGCAGCCGCACCAGCGGCGACATGCCGGCCGCGATCCTGCTCGACGTCCGCGAGAAGCCCGAGTGGAACGCGGGCCACGCCCCCGGCGCCGTCCACGTCCCCCTGTCGAAACTCGTGACCGGCGCCGGCCTGCCGTCCGAAGCGTCCGGTCGGCCGCTGGTGGTGATCTGCCGCAGCGGGCACCGCTCCCAGCAGGCCGCGAAACTCCTCACCGAGCGCGGAGCGCAGGCCGTTGACGTCAAGGGCGGCATGAACGCGTGGGCCGCCGCCGGACACCCCGTCCTCGACGAACGCGGGAACCACGGCCAGATAGCGTGACCGCACTCGTTCTCGCCCTCATCGCCGGGGCCGTCGTCGGCCTCGCCCTCGGAGCACTCGGCGGCGGCGGCAGCGTCCTGGCCGTGCCCGCCCTGATCTACCTGCTCGGCTTCTCCCCGTCCGCGGCCACCACCTCCAGCCTGATCATCGTGGCCGCCACCTCCGCCACCGCCCTCTACGCCCACGCCCGCGACGGCCACGTCGCCTGGAAAGTCGGATCGTTGTTCGCCGCCGCCGGCATCATCCCCGCCTACCTCGCCGGGGCAGCCGCCGGGCGTGTACCGGAAGCCGTGCTGACCGTCGCGTTCTCGGTGATCGCGGCACTGGCGGCGGTGCGGATGTTCCGTCCGTCCGCCTCCCGGCCGCCGGAGCGGATACGTTCCGGCAAGGCGGCCGGGGCAGGCGCCGGACTCGGCGCGGTGACCGGCTTCCTTGGCGTCGGCGGAGGGTTCCTCGCCGTCCCCGCCCTGGTGAGCGTCCTGGGCCTGAACATGCGGCGGGCGGTCGGCACCAGCCTGCTCGTCATCACCGTCAACTCGCTCGCCGCCCTGACCGCCCGCACCGGAACCGGCGGCGGCGGTCTGGACTGGGCGCTGATCGGGCCGTTCACCGGGGCGGCGATCCTCGGCGCCTGGGACGGCAAACGCCTCAGCACCAAGGTCTCCGGCAACCGCCTGCAGAAGGTCTTCGCCGGGGTACTCCTGGCGGTGGCCGTGTTCATGCTGATCGACGTGATCGCATGAATCGCCCGGCTACCGGCCCCGTCAGGCCAGGGAGAGGAACAGCTTCTCCAGCCTCGCCCGCATCTGATCGCGGTCCCCGGCCTCCTGGCCGCCCTCGGCCATGCAGTGCTGCAGCCCGGTCGCGATGATCGCGAACCCGGCCCGGTCCAGCGCACGGGAGACCGCCGCGAGCTGCGTGATGACGTCCTCGCAGTCCCGGCCCTCCTCGATCATCTTGATGATCCCCGCGATCTGGCCCTGAGCCCGCCGCAGCCGGTTCAGAACCGACTTCAACTCGTCGGCCGCCATCTCCAGCTCCACCGTCCACCTCCACGAAATCAAATACCCCTAGGGGTATCATACCGGGTCCGGACACCCGTTCCCCGGATCAGCACGGAAGGAACCACCCCGCACATGAGCACCCCCACCGCCCTCATCCCCGCCCAGGCCGCCGCCCGCCTCGACGACTACACCGTCATCGACGTGCGCACCCCCGGCGAATACGCCTCCGGCCACCTCCCCGGCGCCCACAACATCCCCCTCGACCACCTCCACACCGCCCTGCCCGCCCTCAAGGCGGCAGCCGCCCGCGGCACCCTCCTCATGGTCTGCGCCTCCGGAAACCGCTCCACCACCGCCTGCACCGAACTTGCCGCAGCCGACATCCCCGCCACCACCCTCACCGGGGGCACCACCGCCTGGGCCGGCGAAGGCCACACCCTCCACCGCCCCGACAACGCCACAGCCGTCTGGCCCATGGAACGCCAGGTCCGCCTCGTCGCCGGCACCCTCGTCGTCGCCGGCCTCGCCCTGGGCACCCGCTACCGGCCCGCCCGCTGGTTGTCCGCCGTCATCGGCAGCGGCCTGATCTTCTCTGCCGCCACCAACACCTGCGGCATGGCCGCCGCCCTCGCCAAACTCCCCCACAACCAGCCCCGCACCACCGACCTCAACACCACGCTCCGAGCCCTGCAGGACTGATACGGCCGCGGCGGGAGCAGGCCGCTGTACGCGTAGCGCGTGTCCGAAGTTCAACACGCTCAACTTGACAGAGAAGGAGTCCGAGACGAGGGCCCGGTAGTGGTCGAGGGACGGGTCTGTCAAACGAGCGGTGTAACTCGGGTTGTTGAGGGCTACTGACGTGCTGCGGAGAGTCGGCCGTCGAAGGTGATGTCGAAGGCGTTCAAGGCTGTCTTCCAGCGCATGGTCCAGCGGGCCTGGCCCTTGCCGGTCGGGTCCAGCGACATGATCGCCATGTAGACGCACTTCAAGGCGGCCTGCTCATTCGGGAAGTGGCCGCGGGCCCCTGTTCGCCGATCGGCCGTCTGTCAGGGCGGTGGAAGTGCCCCCGTTCGGCGATGTCGCGGAACGGGGCTGCTGTATTACCGGTTACGGTCGGCGGCGGCTTCGGCTGGGCCTTTCCTCTGAGCTCGCGGGGGAGTGAAGGACTGTTCTCCTGCCGTTCGCCGCTGTGGCCGGTGGGTCAGATGCTGACGTTGAAGCTGCCCTTTGCCTCTGAGGAGTATTAAGAAAGCCGGGACTGCTGCATGATCGGGTGACAGTGGGGTTTATGCAGCCAGGGCTGCGGGTGGAGTCATGATGGCTTCGTACGCGACGGGGGGCAATCGGGCCAGGCGTCTCTGACGCCGGCGGCGGTGGTAGGTGTGCTCGATCCAGGTGACGATCGCGATCCGCAGCTCCTGACGGGTGGCCCAGGCACAGCGGTCGAGGACGTTCTTCTGCAGCAGCGCGAAGAAGCTCTCCATGGCCGCGTTGTCGCCGGCGGCACCGACTCTCCCCATCGATCCGATCATGTTGTGACGTGCGAGAACGACGACGAAATTTCCGTGAGCGAAATTGCGACCCGCGGTCGGAATGCACGATGCATCTTGAGACCTGGCCGCGGCGGGCGACGGCGGATTCCAGGGCTCTGACGGCGAGGCTGGACTTCATCCGGGCGTCGATGGAGTAGCCCACGATGCGGCCCGAGTAGACGTCCTTGACGGCACACAGATACAGCTTGCCCTCGCCGGTCGCGTGCTCGGTGATGTCCGTGAGCCACAGCCGGTTCGGCCTGGCCGCGGTGAAATCGCGCCGCACCCGGTCGTCGTGGACCGGCGGGCCGACCTTGGCGTTCTTGCCCCGGCCCCGCCGCTTCCCGAAGACGCTCCACCAGCGGTTGTCGCGACAGATCTTCCAGGCGGTCCGCTCGGCCATCGCCTCGCCGGCGGCGCGAGCCTCGTCGAGGAGGAAGCGGTGGCCGAACTCAGGATCGTCGTGGTGAGCGTCGAACAGGGCGTTCGCCCGGTATGCCTCGGCCAGTTCGGTGTCGGTGACCGGCGAGGCCAGCCACCGGTAGTAGGGCTGGCGGGCCAGCTTGAGCACCCGGCACGTCACCGCGACCGGCACCCGGTGTGGGGCAGCGGAGGCGGCCAGCTCGCGGACGAGCGGGTACATCACTTTGACGGCAGGTTCGCCTGCGACAGATACGCCGCAGCCCTGCGCAGCACCTCGTTCTCCTGCTCCAGCAGCCGGATGCGCTTGCTGGCCTCGCGCAACTCGGCCGACTCCTCCGACGCCGTCGCGGGCCTGGCGCCCTCGTCGGTGTCGGCTCGGCGCAGCCACTTCGACAGCGTGATCGGGTGGACGCCGAAGTCGGCGGCGATCTGTTCCAGCGTGACGCCGGGCTCGCGATTGCGCGCGACCCGCACGACGTCATCGCGGAACTCCGTGGGATACGGCTTGGGCACTGCAACGTCCTTCCAGGCCGCCTCTCAGCAAGCCAGGTCAGGTGTCACCTATTCGTGCAGCAGTCCCGGCAATTCCCGCGCTTCGGCGTTGGGTTGTGGCTACACCAGAAGCGGTAGTGACCTGCGACCGGAGGAGCAGCCCCAGTGCTGGCGATCAATGTGGCGGTGCTGCTCGCCTTCATCGTGATCATGCGGCTGCGTCGGCGTACCGAAGCGCGCAGTCGCATGGACGAGAAGTTCACTGTAGTCATCGTCTTGGCCCTTGGCGTTCTGATAGCGCCGACCGAGCTCGGTCAAGGCATCCTGAACGTCATCACTCAGCTTGTGCAGGGCATCACCCAGTCGTGAGGTCGTTCCGGCGAGGAGTGGTCGCCGGTATCCACCTTGCCCGCGGCACCTTGAAGTCCGCTGCGGCTTGCTGTGGCACACCCTCTACCTGGCCCTGAACCGTCCGACCCTTCATCGTCGCGGCCGCGCAGCTTGACGTGGGGGCGGTGGGTACCGGGATCCGGACGGCTCTACGTCCGCAAGGCCACTGCGATGAGCTCATGAATGCTTGAGACGTGGCAGAGGTCGCCCACCGGCTGTGCGGCCGCGGAGTCGATCGGCACGTACGGGACGAAGGGCATTACGACCAGGCCTTCGAGCGCGCATCCGTCAGGCAGGTTCACCCCGAGCGCGGATGGACGCCGGCGGATCCTCTCGAGGTAGCCGTTCCACTGCTTGCTCGCCGCGATCGCCTTGCGCTTGATCTTCCTGACGGCGTTGTAGGTACAGGCCGCGTAGTCGCGCCCGGCTTGGAATGCTTTTGCGGGCGGCCGACGGGATCGGCCGCATTCGGTGCCGTGAGGTGGCGGACGCGGGGTAGTCGGAGGTCACCCGGACGGCGCTTTTGCCGCCCGGCCCGATCCCACAGCCCTCGAGGAGCACCATGTTCACCTTCAGCGCGTTGTCCCGGCGACTGCAGCGCAGTGCGCGCAAGGTGTTCGGATGGGAGCGGCTGCGCCCGGAGCAGTTGCGGGCGATGAAGTCGGTCATGGAACAGCGCGACACTCTCGTGGTGATGCCGACCGGCGCAGGGAAGTCCGCCGTCTACCAGGTGCCCGGGGTACTCCTGTCCGGCCCCACCGTCGTCGTCTCCCCTCTGATCGCCCTGCAACGGGACCAGGTGAGCGGCCTGTTGAGACGGGCCGGTGCGGACGCCGCGGCCGTGAACTCCACCCAGAGCCGTGGCGAGAACGACGCGGTGTGGGACCGGATCAGCGAAGGAGACGTCGACTTCGTCTTCCTCGCCCCGGAGCAGTTGGCCAAGGACGAGGTGGTCGAGCAGCTCGCGGCGGCACGGCCCGCGCTGTTCGTCGTGGACGAGGCACAGTGCGTGTCGACCTGGGGGCACGACTTCCGGCCCGAGTACCTGCGGCTGGGCCAGGTGATCGACCGGATCGGCCGCCCGCCGGTGCTCGCCCTCACGGCGAGCGCCGCCGCCCCGGTGCGGGCGGACATCGTCCAGCGGCTCGGCATGCGCGACGTGCGGGAGGTGGTCACCGGCTTCGACCGGCCCAACATCCACCTGGAGGTCATCGCCTTCCGGAGCGCCGCCGACAAGCGCAGGGCGGTGGTCGAACGCGCCGCCGCCGAACCCAAGCCCGGGCTCGTCTACGCGGCCACCCGCAAGGAGTCCGAGGAGTACGCCCGCGAGCTGGGCGACCTGGGGCTGGGCGTGGCGGCGTACCACGCCGGCCTGCCCGCCAAGGAACGCGGCGCGGTGCACGACCGTTTTCTCGCGGGGGAGCTGGACGTGGTGGTGGCCACCTCCGCCTTCGGGATGGGCATCGACAAGCCGGACGTCCGGTTCGTGCTGCACGCCTCGGTGCCCGGCTCCCTGGACGCCTACTACCAGGAGATAGGCCGCGCCGGACGGGACGGGAAGCCGGCCCGGGCGATCCTCGCCTACCGGTCGCAGGACCTCGGCATGCAGCGGTTCTTCGCCGCCGGACGCCCCGACCCGGACACCATCTCCCAGGTAGCCGGCACACTGGAGGAACACGCTGGCCCGGTCCGGCCGATCGACCTGCGCAGCGAGACGGGCCTGACGGCCAGTCGGCTGACGGCCGTCGTCAATCTACTGGAACAGGTCGAAGCGGTACGCACCACCGAATCGGGAGACCTGGAGACCACCGGCGCCGCCGATCCGGCGGAGGCCGCCCGCAAGGCCGTCGAACTCGGTGACGCACACCAGCAGCTGGAGCGATCGCGGGTCGACATGATGCGGGGCTACGCGGAGAACACGGGCTGCCTGCGGCGGTTCCTGCTCGGCTACTTCGGGCAGGAACCGGAAGCCGGGGGGCCCTGCGGCTCCTGTGACCGCTGCGAGGCCACCGCACTCTCCCCGGACGGCCCGAAGGCGGCCGCGGGGGTGCTGGCCGGCACCGGCGGATCGGTGGCCCCGCAGGAGGTGAGCCGCGCCGACGACGCCCCGCACCCCTTCCGGCTCGGCGCCCGGGTCCGGCACGGTCAGTGGGGGGACGGCTCGGTGATGAGCCAGGACGGCCGTCGGCTGACCGTGCTGTTCGAGACGGCCGGCTACCGCACGCTCTCCCTGGACGTGGTCGAACAGAACGGCTTGCTGACGTTGCGCTGAAGACTCGGCCGGCGCGGACCCCGGGCCGCGGGCACTCGCCCTGCAGCCCGGGATCGCGGGCCCGCTCCGGCTGGGCGGCGTCGGCGTCCTGGCCGACGCGGATCACGCGGGTGCGGTGGTGCACGGTGATGCGCTCGTCGGCTTCGGCGGCGGCCCGCAGCCGCTGATGGAGAAGGTCCCAGGGCTGGATTCCTGAGGTCACCGAGCGCAGCGGCACCGAGCCCGGCGGCGGACAGGCGCCGCCGGTGAGCCGCGTCAGCAGGCGCTCGTCCACCCCGCCCAGCGAGGCCCCGCTGCGGGGGAAGGAACCCACCCGCTCCAGCAGGGTGACCTCGATCCCGGAGCGGGACAGTGCGAGCCCGGTCATCAGCCCGGCCAGGGAGCCGCCGACGACAACGGCCCTGCCGGCCTCGGGCCCGGGCAGGCGTGCAGCCCGCGCTTCCCTCTCCACGATGCTTCCCTGTCCCTTCGTGCGTCAGGCCGGTGGCGGCCTGAGGCCGGCAAGTCCGGTCAATCCATCAGAACTCGACGAGAAGGGGCGGGGGAGTCTCTGGCATGAGGGGTAACAACAGGGTCCCCCACCTTCGGTGGTGCCTGCCTACGCTGGCCGTATGGACAACCGGGACGAAGTCAGCGCATTCCTGAAATCGCGCCGCGCCAAGATCACCCCGGAGCAGGCGGGCCTGCCGGTGTACGGGCAGCGGCGGGTGCCCGGGCTTCGGCGGGGCGAGGTCGCGATGCTTGCCGGAGTGAGCGTCGAGTACTACACGCGTCTGGAGCGCGGCAACCTCGGCGGTGTCTCCGACAGCGTCCTGGACGCCCTTGCCCAGGCTCTGCGCCTTGACGAGACCGAGCGGGATCACCTGCAGGCCCTGGCGCGGGCAGCCGGTACCGGTGGGGCCCGAGCCCGGCGCCGTCCGAAGAAGGCGACCGTGCGGCCCAGTGTGCTGCGCATCATCGAGGGCCTGCACGACCAGCCCGCGTACGTGCGCAACAACCGCATGGACATCCTGGCCGCCAATCCGCTCGCCCGGGCCCTGCACTGCGAGCTGTTCGAGACCGAGCCGGTCAACACCTGCCGGTTCGTCTTCCTCGACCCACGGGCCACCCGCCTCTACCCCGACTGGGAACGCGTCGCCCGCGAAGGCGTAGGGGTGCTGCGGGTCAAGGCCGCCAAGAACCCCTACGACCGCGAGCTGTCCAACCTGATCGGTGAGCTCTCCACCCGCAGTGACGCCTTCCGCACCCTGTGGGGCGCACATGACGTGCACGTCTTCACCGAGGGCACGAAGCGGTTCCTGCACCCGGCGGTGGGCGAGATGGAACTGGTCCACGAGACCTTGGACCTGCCCGGCGACGACTGCCTGTCCCTTACCGTCTACAGCGCCGATCCCGGAACACCGGCCGCCGACGCCCTGCAGCTCCTGGCCAGCTGGGCCGCCACCCAACAGCAGGAAACGGCCGCCAAACAGGCCGAGTCCGAGCGCTGACCCCGGCCCATCCCGCCCGCTGAGCGTCCGAGCTCGCCTCCGCACTTGTGACCGTCGCCGCCTGCTGCGGCGACGGTCTCCTGTCTGCGCTCTGCCGTGCGCCCGCAAGTGGGCCCCGGCCCGGAGGGGGTCCCTGCCATTACCCCTCACGAGCGTGACTGTTTGCCGCAGACCGCAGCTGGTTCCGTAGATCTCGGCGGGGTGCGAAAACCCCCGCCCGTACGTCCCCACGGCACGTCCGCCACCCTCCGGTCGCCTTCCAGCGCCCGTGGAACGCGCCGTCTGATCGAAAGGACCTTCGGTGACCTCCACCGCGTCCCCTTCCTCCACCAACCAGCAAGTCCGCCCCCGCCCGGCTGGCGCATCGCCTGAGCACGACGGCGGCACCGTCGTGGCCACCGGAAAGGTCAGGCTGCCGCCGGTGGTGTGGTTGCTGGGTGGCATCGCCTTCATCATGGGCACCAGCGAGTTCGTCGTCTCCGGCCTGCTTCCCCAGATCTCCAACACCCTCGGCGTCACCGTCTCCAGCGCCGGAATGCTGATCACCGCCTTTGCCGTCGGCATGATGATCGGCGCGCCGGTGATGTCCATAGCGACCCAGCGCCTGCCGCGTCGCTTGACCCTGGTCGCCGCGCTGCTGGTTTTTGCCGGCGGTCACGTCGTCAGCGCGCTCAGCTCCGACATGGGGCTCGCGCTCGTCGGCCGGGTCCTTGCAGCGCTGGGCAACGGAACCTTCTGGGCCGTGGGCGCGGTCGTGGCGACCGCGGCTGCGGGACCGGCCGCCAGCACCCGCGCAACCGGCGTCATGGTCGGCGGCATCACCCTCGCCAACATCGTGGGCGTCCCGCTCGGTACGGCAGCCGGCCAGCTGGGCGGCTGGCAGGCCCCCTTCTGGATGCTCGCCGCTTTCGCCGTGGCCGCAGCCGTGGTGGTGGCCCGCCGGGTGCCCGCCGACACCACACCTGCTGACAGCTCCTTGCGCGCCGAGACGGCCGCGCTCAAGCATCCGCGCCTGTGGCTGGTCTACCTGGCCACCGCGCTCATCCAGGCCGGCATCATGGGCGCCTACAGCTACGTCGCCCCGCTGCTGACCGACCGGGCCGGGCTCGCGACAGCCGTGGTGCCGCTGGCGATGCTCGGTTTCGGCGTCGGCGCGCTGGCTGGCACCACGGTCGGTGGACGCCTCGGCGACCGCCGCCCCTACACCACGCTGATCCCGGCCACCGCAGTCACGGCCGTGATCCTGGGCGCCATCACCCTGTGGGCGACCGATAGCGTCCTGGCCGTCGTCCTGGTCGTGCTGCTCGGCGCAGCCGGCTTCGCCTGCAACCCCATCGTGGTCGGCGAGGTCGTCCACATCGCCGGAGCCGGCCGGTCCCTGCCCATGGCCCTGGCCACGTCCGCGTTCCAGATCGGCATCGCCACGGGCTCCTGGATCGGCGGCATCGCCATGACCTCCCGCCTGGGCCTGCAGGGCCCGTCGCTGGTCGGCTTCGCCTTCGCCCTCACGGCTCTGCTGCCCCTCGGCCTGCTGGCCGCCTCTCACCGCAAGGCGGCGGCATCCCGAAGCTGACAGGGATGCCGGACCTCTCCGTCCGGCATCCGACACCTCGATCCGAGCAAGCCGTACAAGACTGTTGCAGACCACCACGACGCACCGTCGCCGTACCGGCCGCCTGCCGGTCAACCACCCTGGGTCACCATCGGCCCGCGCGATCTGGTCCACGTGGAGTCGCCATTGGCCGCCGCCCACGTGAGGCTGGACCCGGCGGTTCTGGACCGCATCGACGAGGTTGTCATGCCCGGCACGGCCAACAACCCGGCCTACAGCAGCATCCTTCACCCCGCCCTGCGGCTGGCAGCGGTCCGCCGCTGACTGGCTGTATAACACCGCGAAACGACCAACTGACACTGACGCAAGGAGCGACCATGCGCTACCGCACACTCGGCAGCTCGGACCTGCAGGTTTCGGAGATCTCGCTCGGGTCCTGGCTCACCTACTCCGGCGGTATCGAGGCCGACAAGACCCGCGCCTGCACCGAGGCGGCGTTCGACGCGGGCATCAACTTCTTCGACACCGCCAACGTCTACGGACAAGGCGCCGCAGAGTCGGCCTGGGGCGAGATCCTCTCCGCCCACCCGCGCGACTCCTACATCCTGGCCACCAAAGTGTGGGGCCCGATGTCCGACGACCCGGCCGACCAGGGATTGTCCCCGGCGCAGATCGCCAAGCAGATCGACGCCTCCCTCACCCGCCTGCAGACCGACTACGTCGACCTGTACCAGGCGCACCGCTTCGACCCTGCCGTGCCGATCGAGGACACCATCGAGGCGTTCCAGAAGGTCGTCGAGCAGGGCAAGGCCCGCTACCTCGGCTTCAGCGAGTGGACCCCCGAGCAGATCCAGGCCGGCATCGACATCGCCGGGCCCGATCTGTTCGTCTCCTCCCAGCCGCAGTACTCCATGCTGTGGCAGGCCCCCGAGGCCGAGGTCTTCGGCCTGTGCGCGGCTAACGGCATCTCCCAGATCGTGTGGTCCCCGCTCGCCCAGGGCGTCCTGACCGGCAAGTACAGGCCCGGTCAGCCCGTTCCCGAGGGCAGCCGCTTCGCCTCCGCCGACATGGGGGTCTCGAAGGACCTCGTCTACAGCGACGCCACCCTCGAAGCGGTCCAGCGCGTCGTACCGATCGCAGAACAGGCCGGGCTGAGCATGCCCACCCTGGCGCTCGCCTGGGTCCTGCGCCGCAGCGAGGTCGCCTCCGCCATCACCGGCGCCTCCCGCCCCGAACAGGTGCACAGCAACGCCGCCGCCTCGGGCGTGGAGCTCTCCGCTGACCTGCTTGCCGCCGTCGACCGGGCGCTCGGCGACGCTCCCGTCACCGGACCCACCCTCGCCCCCGCCGCCCAGACCGGCATCAAGCACCGCTGACCCGCACCGTCCCAGCCCTCAACCGACCAGCAACAGAAAGCACTACCGATGACCGTGCAGATCCCCCAGATCACCCTCAACAACGGCGTACGCATGCCGCTTCTCGGTTTCGGCGTCTTCCAGATTCCCGATGACCAGACCCAGCAGGCGGTCGAGGCCGCACTCGAGGCCGGCTACCGCCTCCTCGACACTGCCGCGGCGTACGAGAACGAACGGGCCGTGGGCCGGGCCGTCGCCGCCAGCGGCATCCCCCGCGACGAACTGTTCATCACCACCAAGCTGTGGATCCAGGACTACGGCCAGGACAGCGCCAAGCACGCCTTCGACCGCTCCCTCGACCGACTCGGTCTCGACCACCTCGACCTCTACCTGCTCCACCAGCCCTTCGGTGACTACTACGGCGCCTGGCGGGCCATGGAGGAACTCAACCGGGCCGGCCGCACCCGGGCGATCGGGGTCAGCAACTTCTACCCCGACCGGCTCGCCGACCTCATCACCCACAACGAGATCGTCCCCGCGGTCAACCAGATCGAGACCCACGTCTTCTTCCAGCGCACCGACGACCACAAGCTGATGCGCGAACACGGCGTCCAGCACGAGTCCTGGGGACCGCTCGCCGAAGGCGGCCAGGGCTTCTTCGACAACCCCGTGCTCGTCGACATCGCCCGCGCCCACGACAAGTCCGTCGCCCAAATCGCCCTGCGCTGGCTCATCCAGCGCGAGATCGTCACGATCCCGAAGTCGGTACGGCCCGAACGCATGGCAGAAAACCTCGACGTCTTCGACTTCCAGCTCACCGACGACGACATGGCACGCATCACCGGCCTGGACACAGCACGCAGCCACATCTTCGACCACCACGACCCCGAAAAGGTCACGTGGCTCGGCGGGGTGCGGTTCGACACCTGATGCCGCGCCGCGTCGCTCTCCCGTAGCCACTCACCCTCAAGTCCTCCCGCTGCCGGCCATCAGATGGTCGGCAGCGGGGCACTGCCAGGCCGGAGACGCGGGGCACCGCTCCGTCGTCCTCCAGCCGCCTTCACAGGAAGCACCAGCATGCGCCTTCGCCCCACTCACGCCGCAGTGGTCGAGGGACAGGACCTGGGTGGGGTGCCAGGT
This sequence comes from Streptomyces clavifer, assembly GCF_036345975.1. Taxonomy (NCBI): domain Bacteria; kingdom Bacillati; phylum Actinomycetota; class Actinomycetes; order Kitasatosporales; family Streptomycetaceae; genus Streptomyces; species Streptomyces clavifer. Next base: position 120,917 of record NZ_CP107794.1, read on the forward strand.
GGAGGCGAGCGTGGACTTGCCGGAGCCCGGCCGTGCCGATGAGGACGATGACGGCCCGGTCGGGGAAATGCGTGTCGTGCTGTTGGGAGGTCATGCCCGTACTCCTTCGGGAAGACTGGTGGGGAGGGTCAGGCTCCGCCGTCTCGGCGGGCGGCGTCGGCGATCGCGTGGGTGAGGCGTTCGGCTGCCTGGCGCTCAGCCTCGGCAGCTGCGCGGAGTGCTTCCTGCATGGCCTGGTTGTCCATGGCGGGTCTCTCTTCCTGCTGGGTGGGGGCCGGGCTGTCCGGTCCTGTGCACCGCCCCGGCCAGTCGCGGGCCGGGGCGGCACACAGGCACGTCAGGTCAAGTCCTCGTTCAGAACGCGGGACGTTCGGTCATGGGCTCGGCGGCGCCCGTTGCGCCGTGTGCGACGGCCTTCGGCTCGGTGGCCTTTGGGGCGGTGGCTTCGGGCTCGGTGGCTTCGGGTGTGGGCCGGCTGGTGAGGTGGCGGTGGACGTCGCTGATGGCGCGGATCTCCAGCTGCTCGTCCCCGTCGCTGGTCAGCAGGGTGAATTCGGCACGCGAGTAGGGGTCCTGGCGGTAGGAGAAGTGCAGGATCACGCCGGGGGCCAGGTAAAACGTCGCGTCGCCGTCCTCGTAGCCGTGCCACCGGTCCGGGTGGTTCAGGAGCTGGCCGTGGTCGACGATGTGTGACATGTTCGCGGCCCGGTGCGCGGCATCGACCGCGGCAGCGGCGGCGATCTGCGTGTGGCACTCGTCCGCCGTCGCGGCGACCGGCGGGAGGGCCTTGGCCGCGAGGACCGGGCGGGTGGAGTCCCACAGGGAGCGGCGCACCGGGCGGAGCACGATGCCGAGCAGGCTCTCGGCGGTTGCGGCGGTGATGACGCAGACGGCGCCGGCGGCGATGATCCGCAGGTCGCCGAACGAGGTCAGGGTGTCCCACGCCGCGTAGGCGGTGGCGACCCCGACCGTGAGACTCGTCGCGAGGCTTCCGGTGTCGAGGGCGGCCTCGGTGAGCTGGCCGGTGAGAGGACGCTTCGGGAGAGAGGTCATGGGTGCCTGCTTTCGGTGTCGGGTGATGAACTGGGCTGCTACCGGGATGCGGGGACGTCTCACTGAACCGGGGGGCACTCACCGGTTCACTCACCATCGGAACGCCTGCGGGATCACAGGTCGGTAACGGCCGGTGGTGAGTGGGCGCAGATGTGTGGTGAGTTCGGCTTCGGCCCCCTGCTGCGAGCGCTGGGGTGAAGTCTTCGGTGGGGCTGTCCTGGGCGCGTGCTGGGCCAGGGCGGCGATGCCGTATTGGGGCGTTCAGCGGCCGGCGCGACGCTGTGTGTCGACGAGGATGGTGTGCCGGTCAGAGTGGGCGTTGACAGCGGCATACAGAGCCTGCCACCAGGTGTCCGCGCCGCCGACCTCGCCCAAGCCGTCGAGGAGGCGTTCCCGCAGCACCCGGACTCCGAAATTATCCTCAGCTTCCCCGGCCTCGGCATCCAGCTTGCCGCCCGGGTGCTGGCCGAAATCGGAGACGACCGCACCCGCTTCGCGGACGCCCGCGGCCTGGAGGCCTACGCCGGCGCCTCACCCGTCACCCGGGCCTCCGGCAAGAAGTCCAGCATCACCAGACGATGGGTGAAGAACGACCGGCTCAACCACGCCGGCTACCTCTGGGCGTTCTCAGCGATCACTGCCTCGCCAGGTGCCAAAGCCCACTACCGGCGGCGACGTGACGACCACGGAGACTGGCACGCCGCAGGCCAGCGCAATCTGTTCAACCGGATGCTGGGCCAGCTCCACCACTGCCTCAAGAACCGTCATCTGTTCGATGAACGCACCGCGTTCCCGACGACGCAGGCCCCAGCACTGGCGGTGGCGTAGGTGATCCCGGTCACGACTCACCGCCTCCCGGAGGTCGCTCCGCAGCATGCTTGAATCACCGGATGATCGACTGGTCCACACTCCACGACGCCTACGGCCCGGCACACGCGATACCCGGGATGCTGGACCGAGCCATCGGTCGTGACCAGGAGGCCATCGACGGGCTTTGGGGGCGCTTGTGCCACCAGGGGACGATCACCCCGGCGAGCATCGCCGCACTGCCTCAGCTGGCGGACATCGCGAAGACCGAGGGCGCCGGGGACTGGGCGCTCGATCTGGCCGGAGCCATAGCAGGTGGCCTCCTTCAACCACACGGCGCCGACGAAGAAGTCGCACGCCGTGCGGCGACCTTGGCCGACCTTCGCGCCATGGCCGCCACCCGGCTGCGGTCTGGCCTGACCGGGAAAAACTATCTGAGCCGGTTGCGGACCATGCTCGCGTTCGACGGCCAGCCCTTGTGGTTCGAGACCCTGGACGACTTCACCGATTCCTTCGTCACTGTCGCTTGTCCGCCCTGCGACGCACCGGTGACGATCGCAATCGGCGACTACGGCTGCTACTCCTCGATCCGCGACTGGAATCTGGGGGATGTCCACCAGGTCCCGCTCCGGCCGGCTATCCCGGACCAGCTGACCGGCACCGGGGAGATGTTGCACGAGACGGCCGTACGGGATGGCCAGCAACGGCTCGCCTGGGGGCTGACGCACCTGTTCGGCCAGGCGGAATGCCCAGGATGCGGGAGCGTCTTCGGCATCGCAGACGAATACGAGGCCACCAATGCACCCGCTCCATGGGACTTCGCCCGAGGCCACACCAAGGACGCTCTCTGATGACACCAGCAGGGCCCTCGAAATCGAACAGTGAGCTCGTACCCGCTGTCCCGACTTGACGGCTTAGTGGTCAGCACGCGAAGTCCTTCGGGGGTTGATCATGCTGCGAGTGCGGTGGAGGATCTTTCCTGTCGGTCGGTGAGTGTGTGCCGGTCGAGTCTGGCCAGTAGATCGTCCAGGTCGGTGGTGGTGAACTTCCACTGGAACGGCTGTGCCGTGGCGTTATAGCGGTCTTCGAATGCTCGGAGCCGGTCCCGGACCTCGTCGAGGTTCGTGAAGTCGTTGGGTGAGACGACCTTGCGTTGCACGATGGAGAAGAAGATCTCTATCTGGTTTAGCCAGGAGGCGTGGACGGGTGTATGGACCATGACGGCGTTCGGGAACCTGCTGGCCATGCGGTCGATGGCTGACTTGCCGCGATGCGAGGAGCCGTTGTCGACGATCCAGTACACGCGTTTTGCGCTGGCGTAGGGCTCGATGGTCATGACCTGCTCGACCAGTTTCATGAACGGCACGATGCCGGTGGTCTGTTCGCAGCGGCCGAAGACTTCGGCCCGGTGGATGTCGTAGGCGGCCAGGTAGGCCAGGGCTCCTCCGCGCCCGTAGGTGTGGTAGACACGCATCGCGCGGGTCTGGCCCGGCGCCAGGGTGGGGTGACAGCGGCAGCGGGCCTGGATAGAAGTCTTCTCATCCGCGGAGATGACGTACTCGTCATCTCCGAGCGGAGCGCCCTCGAAGACACGGCCATACAAGTCCAGGATTCGCTGAGCGGTGGCGCGGAAGTTCAGGTCACGGATGAAGATCCAGGAGCGGTGCTGCCAGGGCTTGAGTGCGTCGTCCTTGAGCCAGCGGCGCACCGTGGAGGCGGAGATCTTCTCGGTGCTGGCCCGGGTGACGGCCTCGCGCGCGAGCTCGGGGCATGACCAGCGTGAGAGCGGGATTCCGGATTCGGTGGGCAACTGACAGGCCAGGGACTTGACTTCGGCGATCTGCAGAGCGGTGAACGTCGGTGGCCGCCCCGACCGCTTGAGGTCGGCCAGGGCAGGCACCCTGCCGGCCGCGAACCGGCCGCGCCAGCGGCGCACGGTGTCCACGTGCAGGCGGGTTTCGGCAACGATCCGGGCGTTGGCGCGGCCTCGCGCCGCCAGGAGCTGGCGTGCCTGGTGCGGAGTCTTGTGGCCGTAGGCCATCTTCTTGAGCCGGTGGCGCTCGGAAGCGGTCAGCTCCACGGGCGCGGCGGAGCACACGGGCATGGAAGGAGAGCGGCCCATCTCTCGGAGGCGGTAACGGGAGCGGCAGCGCCTGCTTCCTGCACCGCCTGCGGGAAGCCTTCGCGGCGCATCAACCAACGTTCGCCCTGTAGTGGCGCGCTATTTGAAGGATGTGGCCGCAAGAGGGGAAAGCCAGGCCAACTCCGGAGGCCGGATGCTCCATTGCTGCTGAAACGGTCATGAGGTCAGCGGTTGCCGTCCGTGGAGCTGGCGGAGGTTCGAGGACTGTGAGACTGGCGGTGGCGTGCGTGGTGAGGTTTTCGCCGTCCTCGGTGGCTTAGCGGGATCCCGCCGGGGCACGGAGCTGTTCGGCCAGCCGCTCGAGTTCGGCCGTCGTGGCAGACGAGGGGGCGTTGAGTCCGCTGTGCGCAGCCGTCGGGCTTTTCAGGAAGCGCCGGAGCACGGCCGCGAGGAGTCCTTGCGGCAGCATCTGCAACGCGGTGAACGCGCGGGGCACCGGCGGCGTCTTCATCGCGGCGAGATTTTCTCGCATGCGGTGAAGCATGCCGCGGACCGCGTCCGGGTCGTCGGCCAGCGTTGCCGGACCACCCGCCGCGCGTACCGCCTGCCCGAGCGGGACTTCGAAGGCGGCGTGTGTCTTGAGCCAGGCATCCATGTGCGGCTCGGCCTTGGCGGTAATCCCGGCGGTGCGGAACGTCTCCACGATCCGTTCGATTCTCGGGGTGGTGCGGCCGTCGGGTTCGCCGATCGGCATCGCCACCCGGCGGGTCATGAAGTTGGTCTTGCGGTAGCGGACCACGTCGCCGTCCATGGTGCCGGCGGCCGCGGGGAAGCCGAGCAGCACCCGCTCGTGGCCGATCACCGCGCCCAGCGGCTCCGGGCCGGCGGCCCAGTTGTGAAGGAACAGCACGTCACCTTGGACACCGACGAGTGATTCCAGCACCGCATCCACCTGGTGGGTGCGCACGAGGACGGTGATCAGGTCGTAGCCGCCGTCCGGGTGCTCTATCACCCGTACCGGCACCCGCCTGACCGGGCCGCCCTCCTCGGCGAGCTGCACTCCCCGCCGGCGCAGGGCGGTCAGCCGTTCGCCCCGAGCGAGGAGCGAGACGTCGTGGCCGGCCTCATGCATGCGGGCGGCGAACAGGCTGCCGAGAACCCCGGCGCCATACACAAGTAGCTTCATAGCGAATCCTCAATCATACGTTCGTTTGAATCATACGTTCGTTTCATTGAACATATGTATCGTCCCCTATGTGGCAACCCCAGACACCCGCACCCAGATCCTCGACGCGGCCGAGCACCTCTTCGCCGAGCACGGATACCGCGGCACCTCCATCCGCGCGATCACCAAACTCGCCGGAGCGAACCTGGCCGCCGTCGGCTACCACTTCGGCTCGAAGGCGGAGCTGATGGCGGCAGTCGTCCGCCGCGTGACCGAGCCCGTCACCGCCGCCCAGAGCGCCGGGCTCGACAAACTCCTCGCCCGGACCCCCGACCCACCGGTCAGCGAACTGGTGGAGGCGTTCGCGGGGCCGCTGTTCGACGAGATGCCGACCGGCGACGAGGACGGCGCCCGGACGTCCCGGCTGATCGTGACGATCCTCAGCGACCCGGCCGAGGAGGCACGCAGCTGGACCGGCCCAGCCGAGGACTCGGTCCGTGAGCGCTACTTCGCAACCTTCGCGCGCGTACTGCCCGGCCTTTCCCCGGACGAGCTGTCGTTCCGGATGCGGGGGATCTTTGCCGTGACGGCCGTCGACCGCCTCCAGGTCCACCAGCAGCCCTCCCCTGGCTGCGCGTCCCCGGTAGCGGGCGAGGCGGCCCGGCGATGGGCTATCACGTTCCTGACGGCAGCGATGAGTGCACCACCGGTCCGCCCTTGACGACCCAAGACAGACGCTGGCGGCGCGAGTCACGCGGGGTTCGCCCTATGGAAGAGCGCCACCGCCCCCGTGCCCCGGCGCACATGGCACCGGCCGGTGCTGGGACGTGCCGGCCTCCAACCGGGCCGCCCGCGCGCTGTGGACCGACTGCCCGGCCACCGGAAGCCCGCAACCTGCTCTGGTGGATGCTCACCGACCCCGGTGCCCGTCAGGTGATGGCCGACTGGCCCGGCGAAGTATCCGCACTGCTCGGCCGGTTCCGCACCGCTGCGGCACGGCAGCCGGGCGACCCCGGCTTCAGCACGCTGCTCGAGTGTTTGCACGCGGCGAGCCGCGAGGTAAGGGAGTCACAGCACAGGGTCGTACCGCTGAGCTCCGGCACCAAGCGGCTGCGTCATCCTGCCCTCAGGGAGATCGAGTTGGAGCACGGCGTGCTCCAACTCGCCGACAATCCCGAGCAGAAACTGGTCACCTTCAACGTCACCGACCAGGACCAAGCCTGGATCTCCCAGCTGTTGTAGATGAGCCTCACCTCATTGACAGCCGTACGCACAAACGCCGGGCGTATGTCCGTTCCCTGCCAGCCTGCGAACACCACACGGCCAGATCTCCGGTCAACCCCCGAAGGACTTCGAGCGTCGACCACTTAGCGCCGTGAGGTGTCTGGATAGCCCCGTTCACCGGCGTGGCTCCGCGCCAGTTCAACCGGGTGGTCCGTGCAATGCGGCGTGAAGGCGCCGACATCACTCGGCGGGGTCGGCCATGGGGGATTCCTCTGGAGGATCGAGTGCTTCTGGTGGCTGCGTACTGGCGTACTAACCTGACGCTGCGCCAGCTTGCTCCGCTGTTCGGTGTCTCGAAGTCCGCAGCAGGCCGCATCATCAGGCAGGTCGGGCCTCTTCTCGCGTTCCGGCCCCGGAAGCGCTTTCGCAAGGACGCCGTGCTCATGGTGGACGGCACTCCGGTCCCTACCCGCGACCACACGGTGGCTGAGCGGTCGAAGAACTACCGGTACTCGACGAATCACCAGGTGGTCGTCGATGCCGACCGTTGCCGGGCAACCGCAACGACTGCAAGTCATGGGAGCTATCCGGGGCGAAGGCCGCAGTCGGGAACGCCGTAGTGATCGCCGACGGCGGCTATCGAGGTACCGGCCTCGTCATCCCGCACCGCCGCGACCCTGGCGGAGCGAACTGCCCACCTGGAAAGAAGAACACAACACCTCGCGCCGTAAGGTCCGCGCTCGGGTCGAGCACGCCTTCGCCCGGATGAAGACCTGGAAGATCCTGCGCGACTGCCGCCCAAGGGCGATGGCGTGCACCACGCGATGCTCGGCATCGCTCATCTGCACAACCTTGCGCGCCGCGGCTGAGCACACCCGACCGAAGTGCGGCCCGTTCAGGATTCGGCGGGCAGGAGCTGGACCAAGCCGACCCAGTTTTTCTCGTCCACCTCGGTCTGCGTGGCGCGGACCCTCCAGCGGCCGGCTGGCAGTGAGACCGGAGCCTCAGCGGGGATCCCACCGTTGGGGTACTCGACGCCCAGGTCGGAACCTGCTTCGGCGGAGTCCATGAGCACCGCCGGACCGTCCGAGGCCCAGGTGCCGCACTCCTCCCACACCGCGGCCGGGTCCGCGAGGACGGTGTTTGCTGCGGCTCTCAGCCCGGCCTCGGAGTCGGCGGCGAGCCACCGCAGAAACGCTCGGTGCTGGGGCAGATAGCAGCTGGTCGCCGGCTCGTCCGCCAGCACCAGTGCCAGCGCACCGTTCTCGTCGACGGGGATCACACCGGCCAGATCGTTCACCGCGCAGGCCCGGTCGTAGTCGTCCGGGGCAGTGGCGTCTGCCGCCATAAGACCACCCTCGGTGCACCCGCCCCAGGAGGCCAGGGCGGAGACGGGGACGACAATCAGAGGACCGCCCATCGACTCCACCCAGTCACGGGAGGGGCCGGAGGCATCGTCTGCGACAGACGAAGGGGTGATCATGCAGCCAGTGTGCCCTCGCCCACTGACACCGCCACCACACTCATGCAGCAGTCACGGGACACCCATTACGACCTCGTGCATGGTCAGCGGTGACGTTGGCCCTGGGGCTCCGGGGCGGGCCGTTGCGCCGCCGGATCGATTCAGATCCTGCCGGGCACGGTGGGAGACGCCTCCGGCGCCGCCGCCCGTGGCCCGGCCCACCGGACGGCAGGCCCCATGGCGAGCCCCGCCGCCAGAAACAGCCCGCCGAGCAGCAACCAGCCCGGCACGCCCCAGGTGACGATCAGGGAGGTCAGCAGCAGCGGGCCGAGCATCCGGGCCACCGGCACGCCCGCGCCGAAGAACCCCTGGTACTGGCCGTATCGGCCGGGCGGGGCCAGATCGAAGCTGATCTGCCAGGCACCCGCCGACTGCCGCATCTCTCCCCACACCTGGAGCCCGGCGGCCGCCCCGAGCAACCCGAGCAGCATTCCCACCGGAGCGTCGGACGCCGTGCACGCGAACACCCCGCAGGACGCGAGCATCAGCACGCCTCCGCCGCGTACCGCACGGACCGCGCTGTCAAGATCCCGCACTCCGGCGGCCGTACGGACCTGGAACAGCATTACCACCGCCGTGTTGAGCAAGAGGAGCGCGGACACCGCCCAGGCAGGCGCGGCGGTACGGTCGGCGATCCACAGCGGGATCGCCAGACTGATCAGCGGCATCCGCAGCAGCAGCACCATGTTGAGGAACGCCACCAGCGCGTACGGACGGTCCCGCAGCACCACGAGCCTCCGCGCGCCGTCGGCAAAGCCGCCGCCCTGGCCCGCTGGCCCGGGGAGCGCCGCCAGCAGAAGCGCACAGAGGACGAACGCCACGGCGTCCAATGCCAGTGCCGACCGGTAGGACACGGCCGTGCCCACGTGGAGGGCGAGGCCGCCGGCGGCCGCACCCAGTGCCAGCCCAGCGTTGACCGCCGACTGCAGGTGGGCGAGGACATCCGTCCGGTCCCGTGGCCGTACCAGTCCGGCGAGGAGAGCCTGACGGGCCGCCGCCAGCCCGGACTGCGCGGTGGCGTAGACGCACGCGGTCAGGGCGAAGGCGCAGAACGAGTCCACGAGCAGGAACGCGCCGACCGACGCCGCGGTGGCCAGAGCCAGCAGCACCGCGGTCCCCTTCGGGCCGCGGCGGTCCGCGAACTGGCCGAGCGGCACGCCGGTTACCGCACCCACTGCCCACGCAAGCGTGAGGCCCATCCCGATCCGGTCGGCCGACAACCCAACGATCTGAGAGAAGTACAGCGCGGAGCAGACGTAATATGCGCCGTCGCCGAACGAGTTGACCAGTTGGGAGACAGCGAGACCGCGCGCCGGGCCGGGAGTGGGGATCAGCCGGAACGACATGTCTCTCCTCGGGCACGCGACGACGGGGCGGGCCGACGCTCCGTGGCACCGGGTTGCTCCATGGCAACGGCGGCAGCTGTTGTGAGTCCCCACGACGGGCCGGCCCGTTCACCGTAGGCCGTCAACGACCCTTCGACCTGGGCCAGTCGACGGCGGACCGGCTGGGCCAATCCGTGGTCACCAGGCGCCTGCTGCCGCAACCCGCAACCCGCAACCCGCAACCCGCAACCCGCAACCCGCAACCCGTCGGCCGCCTTCGTCTGCGGCCGCTGCCGCCGGGAGCCTCATCTGCTCCCGCAGATACGATCCTCCGGCAGCTCGTCCGCCAGTGTGAGGCGTTGGCGCTTCCGGAGACCATCCAACCGACGAGGCCCAAGTTGAACGGTGCCCTTCTGAAGGTCTCCGTCGCGATGCTGGCGCGAGGAGGCTTGGGAAGGGGGCCCGGCGCCGTATGAGAGCGGGCAGGATCCGGGCCTGGCGGTGTTCGCAGTGGTGTTCCAGGAGCATGGTCAGCCGGTCGTAGTCGACGGTCAGGCTGTAGTCGAAGACGCCAGTCAGGATTGACCTCAAACACGACCAGTACGGAGGTCCCGCTTGCGAGCCCTCCGGCGCAAGGCGGAGGGTGCCGTCGGGGTCGAGGAACCAAAAGCAACCTGAGGGAATGGTCTCGGGGGTGGTCACTACAGGGCTGACGCGCGTACCGGTTTCGGTCATGGTGATCGCTCCGAGTTCGGTCAGACGGCTGGCCGGTGGGGCACCGGGGCCGTGTGCGTCATGTAGGTGTCAGGGCTGGGCTCGTAGGAAGCCGCTTCCAAGGCAGCCAACGGCCACGAAGCAGCGGCGGATGAAGCGTTCCCTCACCACCCGGACGCTGAGATCATCCTCAGCTTCCCCGGCCCCGGCATCTAGCTCGGCGCCCGGATGCTGGCCGAGATCGGAGACGACCGCCAACGCTTCGCAGACGCCCGCGGCCTGAAGGCCTACGCCGATGACTCGTTGCCGACAGCGGGCCGCGTGTGCCCTATGGCCTTCGATCAACGAGTCCGGGACTGGCTGCAACCAGCCCGGTGAATGATCAGTCCTGTCGGATATGAGTCCTCAGATTCCCGCCCTTCAGGCTGAGCGGCGTGGCCTTCGCCTCTGGAACGTCGGCATAGTCCTGTTGCTCGCCTTCGCCAGCGCTCTTCTAGTCGCCGGATTCGTCTTCTACACCGGCTGGGACCTCCTCGGAGCCCGGGGACTGAAGAAGCAACAGAAAATCGATTCCAAGACGCTCTTCGACCTGGTGAAGTTGTCATTCGGCGTAGTCGCCGGGGCCGGCGCCCTGGTTGCGTTGGTCGTCGCGTACCGCCGTCAACGTGTCGACGAGGATGCCGCCCTGCGCGACACAACCCGCCTGCACAACGAACGCTTCACGAACGCCGTATCCCAGCTCGGCGACGAATCACCCACAGTCCGCCTCGGCGGAGTACACGCCCTCGCGGGCCTGGCCGACGACGCCCCCACCCGTCAGCTTCGCCAAACCTGCATCGACGTCCTGTGCGCCTTCCTCCGCCTCCCCTACACCGCTGAGGCTGACCTCCCGACAGGAGACGCGGGGGCCAGGCACAGCTATCTCGCCCTACGCGAGGCCCGCCACACCGTCCTACGGCTCATACGAGACCACCTCCGACTGCCGCAGGAGCACCCACACAGTTGGCAGAGGTACGACTTCGACTTCTCCAATGCAGTGTTCGATGGCGGCGATCTGTCAAAGGCCACGTTCTCCGGCGGAGCAGTCACCTTCACTGGTGCAACTTTCTCGAGCGGAGTACTCACCTTCGACGACGCCACGTTTTCTGGCGGACAGGTCTTCTTCATCGAGGCCACCTTCTCCGGCGGCGAAATCAACTTCAGGAGCGCCGAGTTCTCAGGCGGGGAGGTCTACTTCACCGGAACCTCCTTCTCAGGTGGGGAGGTCTACTTCACCGGAGCAACCTTCTCAGGTGGGGAGGTCTACTTCACCGGAACGACGGTCTCAGGCGGGGAGATCGGCTTTCCCTCCGCGACGGTCTCCGGCGGCGTGATCGACTTCTCTTCCGCGACGGTCTCCGGCGGCGTGATCGACTTCTCTTCCGCGACGGTCTCCGGCGGGCAGGTCCCCTTCAGTAGGACGAAGTTCCTCGGCGGCACAGTCGGCTTCTCCTCCTCCACGATCTCAGGCGGCACAGTCGACTTCATTTCCGCCGTGTTCTCCGGCAGCACGATCGACTTCACCGAGACCGTGCTGTCCGCCGGCACACTCGACTTCAACCGGGCCAAGTTCTCAGGCAGCACGGTCACCTTCACTCGATTTGCGTTCTCCGCTGGCACCGTTGACTTCACCGAGGCCACATTTTCCGCCGGTACGGTCAACTACACCGACGCCACGTTCTCAGGTAGCAAGATCGACTACACCCAAGCCACGTTCTCGGGCAGCACGGTCGACTACACCGAAGCTATATTCTCCAACGGCACGGTCGACTTCATCCTGACAGTGTTTTCTGGCGGCACGGTCGCCTTCACCCGCGCGGCGCTCTTCACCAGCACGATGAAGTTCACCGGCGCCATGTTCCACGGCGGTACGGTCACCTTCGACGAGGCAACAGGAAGCGCGCCAGTCGGCCTGGTGGCATCTGCAGGATCGCCATGGCCAGCCGGAGTCACCCTTGCTGCCGGCTGGTAGTCGGCGCGGCGGTTCCGTAGCGGCGTGGATCGCGCAGATCACCGAATAGGGCCAGCCGGGTACGGAAACGTGCTGGTCCTTGCCCGGCCTTAGGTGGTGGCACAGGATCCGCTGAGGCGACGTGTGCGTGCTGGGCGAAGCCAGCAGGTCAGGTCGGCGGCCAGACCAGCCGGCCGCCCGCGGCAGCGGCACCGTCGCCAGAGCCCGTCGCAGTTTTCGCGCCCGCCTTTCAGCCACAGCCCGGGCTTGCCCACGGGGCCGGTGGGAGGCTTGTGCCGCCACGGTCGTGGAACTCGCTGCGCTGGTTGGTGTACCTGCGGCCGTCGTGGCGGAGCGCTTTAAACGGAAGTACCGGTGGAAATCGAGTCCGACGGTCATCACTCTCAGCGCTGACCGCATTTCGGCTACGGTCGTGGAGAACTGCTCAACCTCTGCCCGACCTTCTGGACGGCACGGGATGGGTTGCGGTAGGTGCGCTCGCCACTCGCGGGGCCCTCAAGCCTGAGCGAAGACCCCCTGGGCGGCCCTCTCGCGGGCCGCACCCTATCCCTCACCGACACTGACGCCGCCAGCGCTGCACTGGCGATCAACTACGCGATGCTGGAAGTTGTCCGGCCCGCTCTCTACGGCAAGCTGCCGGCGGCCGTCAGCGCCTTCGAGAACGGCGTGGCGGCCCTAGAGCAGACATGAACGGCGCCTATCGCGCTCCGAACCGGTCCCGCAGATTACGTGCGACAACGTCGACGGAGTCCACGGGCGCGGTAGTCTCCGCCGCGGCCAGCACATAAGCCAGCCCGAACCGATCAACCGCCACAGCAGCCTCCATAAAATCGACGCCTTGCGAGCCCTCAAGTGTCCCAGGTCTTCTTCGGACGGAGGCACCACCCCATTCAGCTGCCCCACGGGACAGCCACGAACCGCCACGCCCGACGGAGACCGGCACACCGCTCTGGTGCCGGCAAGGTGCGGCGGCACGGGGCTGGAGCCGGGCGGGTCGGACTCAGTCCAGTGCACCTCCTCCCCGGAATGTGACACAGCCAAGAGCCCAAGCACGCCCTCGCCGTGGTCGAGGCCGAGCACGGTCGGCTCCTGACCCAGGCCGAAGCGCTGCACCGGCGGAGCAGTTGGCGGCGCAAGGTGAGCACATCGCGGACCTCCAGCGTGCGTTGAAGACGTTGAGCCGGCGCCGGATCGGCCGGTGGTGGCGCAGCCGTCGGTCCCGGGACAGGCGCGGTCGGAGGGCGGATCCGCAGGGAGCCTCAAGGTAGAGCCGGCGGGCGGCGGCGGTGGTGGTGGCGGTGGGGCTGACGGTGGATCTGGAGGTGGCGGAGGGCGGCAACCCGGTGTGGGGGCCGCCCTGCGTTGTCCAGTTTGTGTGTCAGGGGCAGTAGCCGCCCTGGATGAGGCCGAGCGCGGCCATGCGCAGCTCGGTCGCGGTGGTCCGGCCGCTCGACAGCTTGTCCTGGATGGTGGCCAGGGGAACGGCTTCGATTTGGACGCCCTCGTCGGCCGGGGTGGCGTCGAGCAGCATGCGGGCTACGCGGCGCTCGGAGCGCCGCGGGGGGAGAGTCGGGCGTAGTACTCGGCGTCCTGGGCAGCGGCGTCGATGCGGGCGGGCTGTTCGCGGAGCTCGGCGCGCAGCTCTGTCTCGGCGGCATGGTGCTCGATCTGGGCTTGCTGGGTGCCCTCCGCTGCGTCAGCTTCCCACTTCGCGGGGAGGGCGAGTGCCTCCTCCACGGTGTAGCCGTTTCACCCTGGAGAGGCAACGCTGAAAACGCTCAGTGATCGCCCCTCACGGCCCGGGCCGCTCACCCGTCGGTGCGGCGCCACGCCCCGGAGAGGGCCATGTCCCTCAGCTGCGGGATTCCGAGTGCCGGCTTGTCGCGACTCGCGGGCAGCTTGAAGGCCCTGGCGTTGAGTGCTTGGACGACCACACGGAACCCGTCCGTATGGAAGGTGTCGACGGTCCATACTACGGCGCCACTCCCACCGTAAGGGGAAGGACTCTTGTCAACCCTGACACGGGTTCCGTCAGCCAGCGTCTCCGCTGTTCCGAATACCTCCCGCATGCGGGGGTCGTCACGATCCCACTGTTGGACGTTCACGCCCACCAGGGATTTGCCGTGGCCGTCATTCACCACCGCGTGCCCAAACCCGTCTGAACTGCCCTGCTCGGACACGTGCAGGTTCGAAGGTGCCAACGACGCGATTGTCGCGGCCATCTGTGTGCCCGTCATCGCGTCTGCGCTGGTCCGGGGCTCGGCCGGCGGCTCCGGCATCCTCGAGAGCACCGCTTTCCACCCGTCTGATGCCGCGATGGTGGAGAGGTGTTTGCGGGTCAGGGGGCTTGGGGCGCCAACCGAAGCGGCTGCACCGGCGGGCCGGACACCGGACTGCCGGACCACGACCTGCTTGCCGTCCTTGTACGTCAGTCGCGCGGTGAACACCACGGCTCCGGACGGATCGGAGTTGTTTTCGGGTGACTGGTCGAGCACGAGGACCGCTCCGCCGGACAACTTGCTCTCGGTGCATTGGCTGTAGGGCGAGTAGGCCGTGTCGGGGCACCGGAGTGTGAATTGCGGGATGGGGGCGGCCCATCGGTACAGGGTCACGTCGACTTCTGATCTTCGCCCGTCCTTCTCGAAGGACAGGGCCGCGGAAGGAGGCGAGGCGGGACTCTTCTCGGTTCCCTGCCCGCGCTGCTCGGAAACCGTTCCCGACGGGAGGGCGGCTTCGAGGAGACGCACCATCCGTTGGGTGGAATCCACCTTTGCCGCGCCGGGCGGGCGGGGCGGATCGCCCGTATCCGGAGAACCGCAACCGACCAGTGCGGTGGCGGCCAGTCCCAGAGACACCATCACTCGAGTCGTCGGGGGAGCGGACTTCATCTTCCGCGGACTAGAGGGACGACAACGCTTCACTACTCCACCACCAGGTTGTTCGCGACTTCTGCGGCAGGCACCGGGCGCGGGCCCCATGTGCGGGACGGGATTCAGCAGGCACCGACCTTCCACGATGAGACCTTGTCCCCGAAGCCCGCGGAGTTGAGGTTCGGGTAGAGCTTGTTGAAGCCGACAAGGAACTTCGCGCCGGTGTAGTTGGTGCCGTCGAAGAAGCAGTACGAGAGCGACGAATTGCTGACGACGGAGGACGCCTTGTCGTTCGGGTTCTCCCTCTGCGACGGTGCGTAGAATTTGGGGATGTCTCCGTTGCCGCGGATTCCGAACATCTCCCCCTGGAACGAAGTGTGTTCGTACACGCACAGGGTTGCGTCGCTGCACGTGGTGAGAGTGCCGTCCCCGGTTCGAAAGACAGCTATGACATCCGCGGACGCCGGCGCGGGAAGTGCTGCCGTCACCGCGACCGCGGATGCGGTCACTGCCACCATTCGAGTCATTACCTTGTGAAGTGCAGACATGTCGGACGCCTTCCTGTGGAAACGAAACCGGGGGTGGGCGGCCGGCGGCTCATCCTTCTGCCAGCTGTGCGGGCTAAACACACTGGCCCGGATGCCAGGAGGTGATGATGTCGTTCATCCCTATCTCCTTGAGATTAGGGAAAAGCCTCCCGAACCCGACGATGTGCTTGCGGCCCGTGTAGTAGCTGTTCTCGTAGAAGCAGTACGACTGGCTGGAGTTGTTGATGATCGACGACGTCTGGTCGTTCATCGGGTCGCTGAAGCCGCCTCCGAGGTTGAGTGACGGCGCGTACGTGTCGACGTCGTAGCCGTACATCGTGGACGCGAACGACGTGTCCTCGTAGATACAGAGCTTGAATGCCCTGCATGTGGTGGTGGTGCCGTCCCCCTGCCGCTCGAACTTCGCGGCCGAGGCATCGGTCGTCGTGGCGATTACCGCCATGACGACGCAGGCGGAAGCTGCCACAGCTCGTAACGATGTCCTGACGGTGCGTGGTCTCATGTGAAGTTCCTTGGTCCAGTTGATGTACCGCTGTTCAGCGGGCGGGCGGTGGAGGCGAGACCGTGATGGTCAGGTCCGCCGGAATCCTCTCCGACTCCGCAGTCGTGGCATAGAACGGTGGCGCCTCCCCATAGAACGCGAGCGCCTAAAACCGTGTCCTACATGGTCTAAGAGCTGTCCCGCCTGCTCTTGACATAGGCGGCGGGAGTGGTCCCGTAGGCTGATTTAAAGTGCTTGATAAAGTGGCTCGCGTCCGAGAATTGCCAGCGTGCGGCAACCTCTGAAACCGTGACCGCACTGCCCCGTTCCCTCAGTTCGGCATGGGCCCGTCGTAGACGCTCTCCTCGGATGAAAGCCATGATGGATTCATCCGATTCAGAGAAAGACCGGTGCAACGTACGCAGGGGTATCCCGACCAGCCGGGCGACCATGGCGGGCGTCAGGTCGTGCCGATCTATATGTGTCTCGATGACATTCTTCGCCGCTCTCACCCTGGCCATACCCGGAATTTCAGCACCCTGTTCTGAGCGGCTGCGAAGAATTCCTGACAACAGGGTCGCGCAGGTGTCCAGTGCGATCTCCTGCGCGGTGGCCGAACGGTTCAGATACCTACTGCTTCTGTCGACCGCTGCCAGGAAGTTGGCGAGGAATCTGACCTCCGGGGCCGTCACGTCCGCGATGTATGCCCGATTGAGTGACGTGAGTGACCCGATGCGTGGCAGTACTGCGCTCCGAGGGATGGTCACGGCGCGCACGCGGGTGGCCGGTTCGCAGCAGAAGCTCCAGGAGGGACCCGTGTCACGGATGAGGATCTGGCCCGATGTGGCGGAGCTGTGCTCGTTCTTCCTCGCGTAGGTGATCCGGCCCGAGGTCACCAGATGGGCGACGACCGGGTCCTGGTCCCTGTCGTTCCCGGAGACCCCGGTCAAGGAGTCGCAGTACACCTTCGCGGACAGCAGGCCGTCGAAGAGGTGCCCGGTCGCCGAGAATCTGAATCCGTGGTCGGCCGCCGGGCGCGGTATGGCGAGACCCGTGAGGTGCGAGAGCGGTCCGTGTTCCCACTCTCGGAACGGATACTTCGAACTCGTGATCTGGCGAGCCGACAGGTGCATTGTGGACTTGAACTGAGTAGCACTGCCTGCTTCCGGTAACGAGTCCGGGGCTATTTTCCACTCCTGGTCGTTCATCTGCGCTCAGTGCCTCGTGCATTCGTGAGGTGGGTGCCTGATACCTGATCACAAAAACGGAGAGTGCTCCCGACCAGCACGACGGGACTTGTTCAGCGTCGTGCCGGCTGGAAACCAAGGGGCAATCGCCGGATGGGAGAGCCTATCGGGTCGTACCTACCCACCAGAGGCGGCGCTCTGGCAGTGAGGTCTTTCCGGCCTCACGTCGAGGCGTGGTGAAGGACGATGGCCCGTCTTCGCGACGTCCGTGATCCGGTTCGTGCTTCAGCGGAGCTTCCGGAGAAAACGCCTCACCGAACTTGCGGGCCCGTGGTGTGCCTGCCGCAACTGCGGCCTCGTCGCTTCTGCGACTCAGCTACGTGGCGAAGGGGACCGCCTCGGCTGGCGCCAGGGCTTGCCACCTCGGGACGACAATCGGGCCCTTGGCCTGTGCAGCCTCGGCACGAAATCGGTCCACCGACTCTGCCGGTGGACCGTCACGAAACCTCGAGGTCAGGACCCATTCCCACGGGCCGCCGGCGGCCCACATCCGGCAGCCGCTCACCGTGCCGCTCCGCCACCAGCTTCCCGCGCAGGGCCCTGCCGTGGGGCGGGACGGAGCCCTGCGCTGAAGGCAGCACCGAAGGACAACGCAATCACTGCCGGGTGAAGTGCCACATCTGCGAAGCAGTCGGAGAGTTGGGGTTGGGCAGTTCACGCAGCGGTGCGTAGTTGTCGTCCCCGAACAAGCCGGTGACAGCAACGTCCTCGTTCAGGAAGGGCGACAGAACCCACCGTGCAGGGCTCTCGTCGGTGGACCTGAGCATCCACCATTGGGACTTGTTCGTCGTGCACGCAGCCAGGTACACCGAGCCTCCCGGTTCTCCGGCCCTGGCATCGGCGCAGTTCCCGGTTCGGGCGCTCTTCCAGTGGAAGATTCCTGGACGCCCGTTCACCTGCTCGAACTGGAATGTGCGCGGGAAGGGATGGTCTTGCCGGTAGTAGACCTGAAGGAAGGTACCGGCGTTGCCGACCGTGTCGTCAGGGACCAGGTAGTTGGTGTGGGCGTCGTTGGTGATGACAACGGGCCCGGAGGGGACGGGGGCGGCGGTGGGTGCGGCTTGGGCGGACCCTGTCAGGACTGTGACGGAAAAGATGGCGGCCGCGGCAGCGGCCCAGCAACGGATAGTCATACGGGCGATCTTGACGGGCAAGATTTGTGCCGAACCGTTTTTTCGGGAGATGACCACCCGAATGAGGAGAGCCAGCTATCCCGGGTGGACCGGTGCCGCTGTCCCCGGCTCGGAGCTCTCCACGCCGGACGGAGTGCTGGTACTGGCGCAACCTGACAAGCAGGATGCCACCGCGGCCTGGAAGAAGAGGTACGGACGCCACCCGCTGAAGGGGCTTCGCCGACCCCAGAGCCGGTGGTCGCTCGGCTGCGGCTTGGTAACACGGGCAGCACAACACGCCCAATCTTTGCGCACTCTCTGATTCACGCGGGGCGCACGCCCCCTTACTCCTATTGGGTGACCAATTCGAGACGATGGTTGCGGCAAGATCGAAGTGAAGTGATCTTGCCGCACGAGTCCTTCTCATTCATGCACATCGAGCAGTCCGCACGATGGGCCTCCCTCTGCGTATCTGCAGCGTAGGACCGCGACCGGGCCGTGCCCGCCGGGGCTCAGGCCCCACTCGCGCAGCTGTCTACGGGTGAACCAGCCCCTCGGGACAAACGCGCCGGTCGAACTCCTCGAGCGTCGCGGAGCTGCGCGGCACCCTCTTGAGTTCGCCGCGGCGCCCCTCACCGGGGTACGGCATCACCGGCTCCATGTACCGGGGAGACGAGCGGGACGCTGCGGGTAGCGGGGGCCGGGACGCTGCGGGCGCGGCCTGCCGGTGCGGCGGCGCGGGCGGGGGATGAGCCAACAGGTCGATGGCGGGTGGGGCGTGGCGGGTGGCGGGTGGCCGGGCGGCCTGTCCGGCTCTCGCCCGTGTGGGGCGGGCGAGAGTCAGGCAGGGCGACGGGTCAGCGCTTGTGGAGCGGGTGCGTGTCCGGGACCTCCGCGGCAGACGGTGCGGGGAGGGTGGCGTGGATGTGGAGCGCGGGGCTGAACTGGGTGGGGAACTGCGGTGGGTGGTTGTGCACGATGGGCCGCAGGCATAGTCCGCGCAGGGCGAGGATGCTGGCCAGCGCCCACATGAGGGCGGCCAGTCCGGTGGCGGCGGCACGGCCTCCCGGAGGGGATGCGGACCAGACCATCGCGAGGCTGCCGCAGCCGAACAATGCCCAGGCGATGCGTGCTCCGGCGTTGCCGAGGAACCCGCCGATCAGCCCGAGTACCCCGGTGAGCTGCCAGAAGGCGTAGAGGGCGGCCGGGGCGACGGACAGGTGGGCTGCCTGCTGGCTGAGGAAGTCCCGGACCGGGTGGTCGACCGTGCCCCACAGGCTGGTTCCGTCGACAGTGTCCAAGGACAGGGCGGCGGCGAGCCTCTTGAATGCGGCGTCGATGATGCCGCCGGCCGTGTCGGCCAGGATGACGACAACGCAGACTCCGACCAGCAGGCCTGCTGCCTTGATCCATGAGGCGATCTCGTGCCACCCGGCGTGCCGGGCCCGGAACAGCTCGTCCCACCTCTGGTAGAGGAAGCCGCCCTCCTCCCAGGCGCCCTGCCACGTGGTGCGCAGCCATGCCAGGCGCGATCGGTCCTGGTCTTCTACGGGGGGCAGTTCGGGCCGGTCGAGGGTGCCGTTCGGGCGGTGCTGACCGTTGGTGTCGTTGCGCATGGGCGTTGCAGCTCCTTCGTTGGAGATCGGTGGGCGGGTGGGTGTTCCGGCCGGGCGGCCTGGCCCGCGTCCGTCCCCGGGGCGTGCGGGGATCGGACGCGAGGCAGGGGACCCGGAGAAGGTGTTAGAGGCCGCGGTTCGCGGCGACGCCTGTGGCGTGGTCGAGCATTCGCATGGGGATGCGGCCGCCGCCGTGGGAGTCGTTGAAGGCCGGCACGGACTCGACGTCGCCGAACCGGCGGCGGATGGTGTCCAGGAGTACGGCGGCGGCGTCGGCTTCCAGGCCCTTGTTGCCATGGGCCTCGATGCGGATGGCTCCGAGCATGCAGTGGGCCCCGTCCTCGTCGACCAAGGCGCCAGAACACCAGCCGCCGGTGAGCAGCCGTTGGTGCGCCCGCTGCAGAACGGCGGCGACCGGTGTCGGGGACCACTGCGGTGGCGGCTGGAGTATCGGGGTCAAGGGGACGGTGGGAACGTTGGCCAGGTCGACGGGCTCGGTCTCGATGTGTGCGGTGTTGACCTCGTAGGCGACGGCCGCTTCGTCCAGGCGCACGGTCATCAGGGTGTTGACGAGCGTGAGGCGTTCTTCGAGGGTCAGTTCCGCCGGCGGCGTGGGGGATGCGGCGGTCTGGGTGTTCGGGGTGGGGTGGTCTATGGCTGGGGTGGGTGTGGTGTGGGGCATCGGGGCTCCAGGCGGTGTACGCCGAAGGGCGCCGCCGGGATGGTGTCCGGCGGCGCCCTTCGGCATCATGCAGCGGGGAGAGGGTGTTAGGCGTTGGTGAGCTTCTTGATTGCTTCCAGGGCCTGACGGGTGGAAGCGACCGTGTCCCGGCCTCGGGCGCTCTTCGAGCCCCCGTCGCGCTTCCCCTTCGCCTTGGGCGTGTAGCCCCCGTCATCGTCCTCGTCGTCGGGCTCGGGGCCGAACTCTCCGGGGCGGGGCGGCTCGGTCCAGTCGAACCACAGATCCCGTGCTTCGAGCTCCTGAATCTCGTGGTCGGTGAGAGTCTCGATGACGTCCGGGAAGCAGTCGTCGATCCCTGTCTTGAAGTTCATGAACAGGGTGCGCAGGACGTCGGGCTGCTTGCCTTCGATGATCCATCCGGCGCCGCCGGTGTTGGAGTCGGCGGGCGGCTCGGGCTCGCCGCGCATCACCCGCTCGATCCGGCCCTCCTCTGCGGCGGAGAAGCTGCGGGGGAGGGGGTCGGGGATGTGCTCGGACGGGATACCGAGCGCCTTGAACATCTCGGTGACCTTCCTCGGTGCGACCTTCAGCACCACCGGGATGCAGTTCTCGCGCAGGTTCTCGCACAGCAGCTGTGTGAACCCGTCCTGCACGTAGACGGACTGCCCGGCCACCTTGAGGCCGACCCCGTATTTGCGGCCCTTGACCGACACCAGCTCCGCGAGGTCCATGATCTCGGTGCCGTAGTCGCCGTTGCGGGCGGCCGAGAGGAACTCATCCAGGTAGGCGGACAGCATCCGGTAGGGGCAGCCGGGCCGGGTCGGGTCCCACTCGTGGACCTTCCCGTCCTCCCACGCCATCTCGCCGCGGATCTCCAACAGCGCGACCATGACCCGCAGGAGCCGGATCATGTAGAGCGCGCCGACGCCGTAGCGGGCGGTGTGCTCGCCCAGCGCGGCGGTCTTCTCGTCCGGCGCCTCGGTGGCCAGCATGACCACGGCCCCGAACAGGGCATCAGCCGCGATGTGCAGGGCCATCAGCTGGGTCTTGCCGCCGCCGGACGGGGCGACGAACAGGCCGTGGGCGGCGCCCCGGTCGGTGTAGACCCGGTTGCGGGCGGGCTGGCCGTTGCCGAGGTAGCCGGTCACCCACCGGCCGTCCTTGTCCGGGGTGAGGAGCTCCCTCGTGGCGGGGAAGACCTGGGCGAGCGGCGAGCTGTCCCACAGGGAGACCAGGACCTGGTTGCCGTCGACGGTCACGAACAGGCGGCCCTCGTCGTACTTGGTCTTCAGCGCTGCTGCCAGTGCGTGCAGGTTGACGCGGGGCTCGCCCAGCTCGTCGGGGACCTGGGCGATGTAGTGGGTGACCCTGCGCTGCTTGTCACGGACCTGCTTGGCGAACACCGATCCGGGGATGGGGCCGTTGTCACTGCCGATCCGGTCGGCCCACCACTCGTGCTCGGTGGGGGCCTTGCGGCGGCGGACCGCCTCGTCCGGGGTCAGTCGGACCTCCAGCCAGCCGGGCCCGCCCTGCCGGCCGGGCTGCTGCACCACCGGTGCGAAACGCACGACATCCTGCGCGTCGTCGACCCCGAACGCGGCCGCGACGGCGGCCTCGGTCAGTCCGGTGATGGGACGGCCCGCTTCGGCGGCCCGCAGCAGCATCGTCAGGTCGTGCCGGGTACCGGGGTGCCGGTCGGCATGCACAACGATCGTGCGGCCAGGTGCTCCCGCCCGCTCCCACAGCAGCCGCACATCCCGCGTGAACGCGTCCGCACCGTCGTCTACGACGGCCGGCACAGCGGCGGGTGTGGGGCGGGCCGGCTGCGGGGCGGGGGCGAGGGCGGGTCGGTGGTGGCGGCGCGCGCTGCGGGAGAGCGGCAGCACGCACCAGCCTGCCGCAGCCCACGCGGCGGCAAGGACGGCGTCCCAGCCCCAGCTGGTGGTGTACATCGCCGCGGCGTCGATCGCCGCCCCGACTACGAGCGGGGAGAGGCGGACCAGCTTGCGGCCGGTGCCCTCATCGGACTTGAGGGCGAGCACCATGCCGCCCACTCCGGCCGCTCCGGCCAGAAGGACGCTCGCGTTGACCGTGCCATCGGGGGAGATGTTCGGGGCCGCAGCCAGAACGGGCGCGGCCAGGGTGTAGGCGAATCGTTCGAGGGCGACGCTGCGCGGGACGGACACCGGACTGGCTCCTTCGGGACGGGACGGCAGGGCACCCAAAAGGGCGGCTCCGCATGTGCGGGGCCGCCCTTCCGGGTGGGTGTGAACACAGCTGTGGGTCAGCGGGCGAAGAAGCCCGGCTTGGGGGTGCGTTCGCGGCGGCTGGAGCGGACGTCGTCCAGGGGCCCGTAGAGCTGGGAGTGGGTGCGCTGGGCATCATGGGCGGTCCCGGCGACGTTCCGGGCCGTCTCGGTGAGCTTGCGGACTTCGATGGCGGCGCCGCCCAGGGCGACGGACACCGTGCTCGTCAGCTCCACGAACTTCGTGTCGAGCTCGGCGTGAGCGATGTGACCGGCCAGGGCTTCGGCCCGGTCGGCATTGGCGCGCATCCCGCGTTGCAGGGCGCTCAGCTCGTCCACGGCGCCGTCCATCGCCCCGGCGAGCTTCTTCAGCTTCGCCTGGACGCTCTTGTACCGGTTGTCGCCGTCGGCCGGCGCCGCCGCGGCGGCCGGGCGGGGAACGAGGTCGCTGCTCATGAACAGGCCTTTCTTCTAGTGATGGGCGGCGGAGGAGGCGTGGGCGGCTCCGCCTTCTTCCTTGGCCCGCATGTCCTCGCCGTAGACGCGTGCGACTCCGATCGCGGCGAGCTGTGCCGCCTCGGCGGCGACCTCGCAGGTCTGCGCGGCCCTTTCGGCCTGGAGCTTCATGCGCCCGGCCGCGTCCGCGAGGTCGGAGACAAGGTTGGTGACCTGGGTGTCGATGTTGTGGTCGCCGACAAGGTCGGCGGCCATGTCCCGCAAGGCATCGGCGACCTTGCCCAGTGCCTGGGCGAGGTCCTCGGCGTGCTCCCGGTCCGCAGCGGCGGCCACTGCGATGTTCGCAATATCCACCAGGTACTCGTCGAACGTGGTGTTGGCGCGGTGCTGGGCAGCCAAGTTGTCCTGCCCGGACGGCTTACTGACCGATGCGCTGCTCACGCTGCTCCCTTCTGTGCTGGTGGGTCGGCTGGTGCCGGGCCGTGCACTGTGCGGATCCGGTGCGGGCGGCAGGCCCTTGACGCCGGTCGTCATCGCTGCGGGGGCGTCGGGGACGATGTCCGCGTCGACGATGTCGTCCTCGGCCTTGTCGGTGGACTTCGGCGGGCGGGCGGAGTGGTCGGGCCACTCCACCGTCGGGGTGGGCGGCGGTCCGAACGGGCTGTCCGACGGCCGACCTGGTCCGCGCCGCCCGGCACGACCCGCGCGCCCGGCACGACCCGCGCACCCGGTGCGCCCCGTGCGGCCCCGCCGTCCGGCCCGGTCCGACCCGCGGGTGCGTCGCCGGAACCGGCGGTTCTTCTTCTCCGCGCCGTCAGACGGCTTGTCACCGGCCTTGGACTCCTTGCCCGGCTCGTCGGTCGGCGGGGTGGATGTCTCCGCGTTGGACGCGCCGTCAGGTCCTTCCTCGGTGTCCTTTCTTCCCTTGCCGGCGGTGCCCTTGTCCTTGGTCAGGCTCACCTTCTCCGCACCGGCCTTGTCGTTCTTCGCGTCGGCGCGGCGCTTGTCCCAACGCCGCTGGGCCTCCTCCGAAACGGCCCCGCCCAATGTGGTGCGGCCCGGGCCGTCAGCCGACGCCGCGGCGTCCCGCTTCGCCTTCCTCGCCGCGCCCCGCTCCGTCTTCTTCGCCTTCCTCGCCGCGTCCCGCTCCGCCTTCTCCGCCCGGCGGTCCTTCCATTCCTTCTGCTGGCGGGCGCGAGCCTGGTCCCGGTCCTTGGACCGGTCTTCCAGGCCGGCGGCATGAGCGGCGCTGTGCCGCTGCTGGCGTGCGGCGGCCTTTTCCTGACGGCGGTTCGGGCGCTCGGACGAGGGACCGGAGCTGTGCTTCCGCTCCTTACCGCCGCCCTCCTTCCTCGATCCGCCTTTCCCCGGGCCGCCAGAGCTGCCAGAGGTGTTCTGGCGGCCCTTCGGACCGGCCCCCGACTCCTTTCCCCCGCCCGCCCCATGGCGGCCGCCAGCGGAGCGATCAGGCCCCTTCCCGGGGTTCTTGGAGGGGTTGGTGGCCCCGGACTTACTACCGCTGTCCCTGCCCCGGGAACCGCTGCCCGGCCCACGGCCGGACCCGCCCGGGCCGGGGGCCGTCTTGCCGCGGCCCTTGTCCGACCCGAGGCCGGACGACGGCTTCCCGCCGCCACTGCCGCTGCCGGTCCCACTTCGGGCCCCCGCCCGGTCGGCCCGTGCCTTCGTCTGGGCCTCACGCAGTTTGTTCTGCTGCTCCAAGAGTGCGACTTCCCGGGACGTTTTCGCATTCAGGAGCTCGACCTTGCGGGCAATTTCCGCTTCCGCGTACGGGGCCTCACTCTCCATACGGGAACGCCCCAGGGCGATCCGGTATTCAAGCCAGTCGCCGAGCCTTTCGGCGAGAGACCGCCGCTGAACATATTCACCGGAATCAGATCCGGATTCATCGTCCGCACCGGGTACGGCAGGAATCCCTTCGGAAGCCAAAGCCGCCTCAGGGTCCATAGGGCGCGGAATTACCGGCAATTCCATGGTGACTTCTGCGGGGGATTCCGGCGGTTCCTCGGGGGGGTCGGTGAAGAAAAAGCCACCGATATCAGGTGCCTCCGGGATGCTCCCGGAGGCACCTCCCCGCGGTGGGAGATGGACCACGTTGCTCTCGCGGTCGTCGGACACGGCTCCTCCAAGAGGGCTTGACAGGGTGGGACTGCCTCGCGTACACGCGCGCACGCCACGCGCGGCACGCGTCACGCGCGGCACGCGTTGGGCCACAACGAAGGGCCGCCCCGCGACGGAGACGGCCCTTCGTGTGTGGTGTGTGTGCGGCTATCCGTTGTGGCGTCGGTAGACGTTCTCCAGCGCGAGGGCAACATCCCGGATGAACGAGGAGTCGCCCTCCCGGAACTTCTGAGTGCCCTGGATGCTCATGACCCGGAGCCAGAAAAGGAAAGTGCCGAGGTCATTTCCATGCTTACCGATGAGGTCTTCCCGGATTTTCCGCTCGTGCTGCGCCCGGTTGTATTTCTTGCGCTCCGCCTTGGTGAGCGGGCGACCGGCCGTTTTCATGCGGACTTCTTTCCGAGGTCGTAAATCGACGCGGGACCACCGTAACCCGAATTCTGCCCGGTGTCACCACCCTCGCCGGAATTCGGTGCGGCCTGGATCGGCTGCGGGTGCTTCTTCCGGGCCGCTTCCAACTCCTTTTCCTTCCGGGTCCGTGCCGTATTCACCACCGTCTCGTCATGGGCGCGGCGCTTATAGGCGCTCTTCTCCAGCCCTTCGGTCAGGGAATTGAGGCTCTTGAGGACGTCCTTGAGGGCCTTCTCCACAGGCCGGGCGCGCAGCTGGGCGTGGTACCAGCGGTCGCCCTCGACGCTGGTACCACGGCAGTGGACCCGGGTCTCGCGCGCCAGGATCTCCAGGTTCGCGCCGATGTCCAGCAGGACGCGCTGGATGTCGGCGAGGTAGCGGGCGGTTGCCTCCGGGCTCTGCGCGACATCGCGCAGCGGGGCAGGCCGAGGGTCGTTGCTGTTCATGCGAGAAGACCTCCAGGTCTCGGGGCGGGGGAGGGGCGGATCCGTGGTCCCCGAGGCTGTTGCACGGGGTTGTGGTGGTAGTCGGTGAGCCTCGCCCGCACCACATCCGGAGTGGATGCGGTGCGGGCGAGCGGCCTGCCGGCCGTGGCCGTCACCGGTCCGCGCTCACGCTCGGCAGCGTGAGCGCGGACCGGGGCGACCATGAGCGGCAGGTGCGTTGCGCGGGCGGTCCGGTCCGGTCCGGTCCGGTCCGCCCGGTCCGCCCGGTCCGGTCAGCGGACCGTGTGCTGCTTGAGGGCGACCGCGATCTGTCCGGCGCGGTCCGTGGCGATGGTGCCGCCCTCGGTCCGGACCGCCTTGGCGATGTTGGTCCGGTTCAGCGGCTCGTTCGCGGTCCGGAGCCGGTCCAGCGCGGTCCGCTCCTGGTCCGTGAGCGTGATGACCGTGCGGTCCGGACCACCTGCCTCCTCGCGGTCCGGACCGGATGTACCGGTCGGGACCCGCAGGGTGTCCGGTCCGGTCCGGACCGACTCCTGCGGACCGGGAGTAGAGGTCGCGGTCCGGACCGTCACCCCGCGTGCACCCGGAGCGTTCCCAGTGGCGGGCGCGGACCGGGGACTGCGGTCCGGACCGGAACCGGTCAGCAGGTCAGCACCCTGCGTTCCGGCCGGACCGGACTCCAGAGCGAGCGCCGGTCCGCCGGTCCGGTCCGTGGCCCCTGCGGTCCGGACCGGACCGTGGACCGCGTTCCGGTCGCCCGGACCGGACCGGACCGCGTACCCGCCGTGCTGGACCGGGCGGACCGGAACCAGGCTGTCCAGCGGTCCCGACCGGTCCAGGCGGGTCAGGGTGAGGACGGTGGGAATGGCTGCCGGTCCGTGGTCGTCGGCCGCGAGGCGGGGAACGACGACTCGGTGCCGGGCCAGACCGGTCCGGTCCGCCTTGCGGTCCGCGAGCTCCGCGCCCGCTGCGGTCCAGGCCCGGTCCAGCGTGGTCAGCCGCGGGTCCGTGATCGCGAGCGACCATGCGGTGAAGGAGTGGACCGGGTAGCGCAGCCAGCGGACCGCGCCGATCGACGGGCGGGCCTTGGCGACCCTGCCGTCCTCACGGAGCTTGCGGCGGTGGATCAGCGAGGCGTACAGCTCCCACAGCACCATGCCCACGATGCTCATCGCGGCGAACGCGACGGCCTTCGGGGTGAAGTGCCAGTAGGTGATCTGCTCCGTCCAGATCTCCTCCTTCGCGTCCCAGACCCGGCTGCCCGGCACCGGCTGCCCGGAGGCGTGCCAGAAGTTCATGACCGCGGCGCCCAGGGCGAAGATCCATGTGCTGACGCGGTAGAGGGTTCCGGCGTCGCCGCCCTGGCGGGCCTGGTGGTACATCCAGCCCACGAAGGCCGTCGACAGCTCCCACGCGGCGGCGAACAAAATCGTGAAGGGGACGACCCAGCCGAGGATGTCCTCGGCGAACCCGGCCTGCCCCGTCCACGCCACGGCCATCGGCGCGGTGATCGGACCGATCACCATCAACCGCTCCGCGTTCACCTTCACGAAGGCCTTGGCACGGTCGGCCACGGCCGGCTTGCCCGCCCGGGCCGTGGCCCGCCCCTCACGGGACTTCGCCCGACGGGCTTCCTTCGCCTCCCCGCGCTCCGTGGCGGCCTGGAGCTTGAGGCGCTTACGCTCCATGGCCTGCTCCGTGCGGTCGGTGGCGCGCTTCATCCGCGCGGCAGCCTCAGCCACCATGTCGTCGGCGGCCTTCAGCGTGAGGTCCGCATCCGCCTTCCTCAGCCGGGCCTGAGAGAGGGCCTGCTCGGCTTCCTTGAGCTGCGCCTCCTGCCGGGCGTGGGCGGCGGCCAGGATCCGATCGGCTTCCTCGCGGGCGGTGCGGGTCAGGCGCTCGACGTCCTCGGCCGCCGTAGCCCGCAGCCGGCCGATGTCCTCCTTAGCCAGCGTCCGCGTACGCGCCGCATCCGCACGGGACGCCTCCCGCTCGCGGGTGGCGTCCTCACGCAGCTCGGCTGCCGCCTTCTCAGCCCCGGCCTTCACCTGCGCGGCCTGGGCGCCCGCGCTCTCGCGCAGCTGGTCGGCCTCGCGCCGAGCCTGCTCCAGGAGCTGTTCGGCGTCGGTGGTGGCGCGGGTGCGGGTCTCCACCGCGGTGGACTTCGCAGCCGCAAGCAGCTCGGCGCGCACGCCCTCCGCGTCGGCGAGGGCCCTCGCGGCGGTCTGCGCGGCCTCGGCGCGGACCTGCTCCGCCTGCGCAGCCGCCGTGGTGGCGACCTCCTGCGCCTGGCGGCGGGCGTCGGCCAGCAGCTGCTCGGCAGCCGCGTTGGCGTCGGCGAGGACCTGGTCGACCTCACCGGTTGCTGTCGTCGTGACGGTGTCGGCGTCGCGGCGCGCGTCGGCGAGCAGCTGCTCCACCGTGGCTTCGGTGGCTGCGCGGACCTGGTCGGCGCCGGCGGCCGCGGTGGTGGCGGCCTCCGTGCGGACCCGGTCGGCGTCCGTCGCGGCAGCGGCCAGGAGGCGGGACTGCTCCGCGTTGGCGGCCTCGGTGATCGAGGCCGCCTCGGTGCGGGCGCCGTCCAGCAGCTCGGTGGCAAGCACCTCGCCGTCGGCGAGGATCCGCGTGACGTCGTCGGCGGCCAGGTCCCGGAGGTCGGCGGCGCGGTCGGCGGCGTCGGCCAGGACCGGGTCGGCCTCCGGGAACACCAGCGGCACCGTCTCCTCGGGGGCGGCGGAAGCCGGCGTCGCCGGTGCCTTGGCGCGCCCGGTGCTTCGGGGCTTTGTGGTAGCCGCGGGCTGGCGCCTGCGGCGGGTGGCGGGCTTGGTGGCCACGGGGTGTCCTCTCTCTTCCGGGCGCCTCCGTACAAGAGGTCACCGTGGATCTACGGCGGTGGGTAAGGTCGTGACCAGGCCCTCCGGGGCCCCGGCAGCTCGAATGCCGAGGCCCCGGACGGCCGTTGCGCTCCCTGTGAGTCAGGCGGCAGCCGTTTCTTGGCCGGGCCCGTAGGCGCGGGCGAACTCGGCGCCGACGGTGAGCAGGGCGGTGATGTCCGCGTGGGTGCGGTGCTGCCGTTCCGACCACGGCGCGGAGCGGGCGGAATCGGATCCGGTGTGGGCACGGATCACGACGTCCAGCACGGTCCCCGCGATCCACGCGGTGTCCGTGTCGCCGTGGTCTCCCTGGCCGACGCGGTTCAGCGCGGTGTGCAGCGAGAGCGGTGAGGCCGGGGCGTCGGTCTCGTCCCGGATCAGCCGCATGAGGGCCCGGAGCATGTCCTTGACCGTCATCTTGTCGTCGTCGGCGGGCAGGTCCTCGCTGTGCGTGGTGCGGTAGTTCGTGGTCCGGGCCCAGCCGTCCTGGTGGAGGAGAGCGATGGTGGCGTCCAGGTGTCGGGCGACGGCCTCGCCGGTGGATTCCTCGCCGGACGGGCCGGTCCACACCGGCCGGTAGGCGTCGGCAGTGAGGCCGGCCGCGGTGCGCAGCGTCTCGGCGGTGAACACCGCAGCAGTGGTCTCGGTGGAAAGGTCGGGCGATGTTGTCTTGGGCATGTGGGCCTCGATCTCGTGGTCTGGTCCGGGCTGTCCGGCTCCCCGTCACCGCCCGACCCGACCGCCGGTGTTCGGCGGTCGGGTCGGGCGGATCAGGCAGCCGTCAGGCCGCGGCGAGCGGCCGGTGCGGGGCGACGACCTGGTTGTCGGGCAGCAGCTCGCCGGTGTCCTCGAAGATCACCAGGGCGTTGCACAGCAGACTCCAGCCCTGTTCCGGGTGAGCGGCCACGACCTGCGCGGCCTCACGGTCCGGGCTGTCGGCGGTCGGGCACTGCGGGGTGTGCGCGCACAATGCGTCCGGAAGACGCCCGGTCGTACCAGCGGCGTGCGGGGAGTGGGGTGCCATGAGTGCTCCTCAGGGGCGGTTGCGGAGGTGGGTGAGGTAGGCGTCCTGCAGTCGGACGAACCGCTCGAGGAGCGGGGCGCCGGTCTCGCAGGGCTGCTTGGTCTGGCAGGGCTCGCAGCCCTTGCGGTGGGCGCGCCAGGTGTCGGATGCGGCCATGTAGCGGGTGTGGAGGCTGTCAGCCACCGGCTGGTTTCCGATCAGTTCGTGCGGGGGTGGAGGTCGGTAACGCGATGCCCGGCGTCCCACGCCTGCGCGGCCGCTGTGGCGGCAGTTGCGAGCAGGATGTGGGTGAGCGGGTGGGTCAGGCCGCATACAGTGACCGCCCGCGCCGCGAGGTGCTGTGCGGCGCGGGCGGTCAGTATGTGCCTGATCAGGACTCCCTGATGGCGGGCGTGGTGGAGTGTGGCTGCGCCGGTGCCGGGGGCGTCTCGGTTCGGCCGTCACGCTCGTGCGGCGTCGGCCGCATTGGCAGCGTCATCGGCGGTTGTCCTTCGACCTCTTGTTCTGCTCCGCGTTCTTCCTGGAGAGCTCCTCGCGCTCCGCGTCGGTGAGCGAGGCGGTGATCGTGATCATCGGGAGGTCTCCGATCCGAAAACGAGCGGGCGGGTGAGGAGCAGAACGGGCTGGCGCTTGTAGCCGGGGGCCATCTCGGCGAGGGTGCGCCGTGCCTGACGGCCGGCCGTGCGGGCGCGGGTGTCGCCGTCGACGACCAGGCCGTGGACGTACTGGTGGAACCGGTCGGTCTCGTCGCGCACGTATCCGCGGCCGTCGTCTCCGGCGCGGTCGTCCTGCCGGCCGATCTCATGACCGACGTCCGCCGCCCGTTCGGCCCGGGGGATGAGGGTGGTGGTGCTCATGCCGCCACCCCCCAGCCGGCGCGCGCCCGGCGGGCGGTGCGGATCTGCGCGATCTGCGACGCAAGGGCACGGACCCGAGTGTTCTGCTGCTCCAGGACCTGTGCGGGCGGGACCCGACGGCCGTGGACGGTCCTGTCCGTGTCGGCCGTGGCCGCCACGGACAACTCAACGGTGAGCCGGTCGAGGAGACGACCCTCGGTGTCCCGGTCGGCATCGACCGCGGCCGACAGGCGTACGGCCTGGGCGGTGCGGGCGGCGGCAAGTCCGGCACCGGTCCGGCCACCACGCACCATGTCGTCACGGTCCGCCCGGCCCTCGCCGTCCCGCAGCGCGAGCTCCTCGCACGCAGCCCGCACCGGGCAGCCCGCACAGAAACACAGCGCCTCGGTCCGCCGGGCCTGCCAGGTGGTGTGCTGCTCACCGTCGCCGCGGAAGAAAAGGTCCACGTCGATGTCCGCGCCGCGGCAGCGTGCGTAACCGTCGACGGCGGCCTGGAGTACGGCCCGGCGTGTATGCCGGGCCTGAGTGGATGTCATCCTGTGCATGCGTGGGTTGCCCTTCTACAGAGGGTGAGCTGCGAAGACGGCCCCCCGGGTTGCGCCCCGGGGGGTTCGTCGTGTTCAGGGCCGGTTGGCCCCGGGCTGCTGTACGAGCAGCCGCGGCCCTGGCCATCCCGATCGGTCGGGATGGCCAGGGCTGCGGTCGTTCGGGCAGGTGCTTTAGCGCGCGGAGCGCTGGGGGCGGAGCTTTTCCAGCGGGACCTCGGGTCCCTCCGCCGGGACGTCACCAGCGGGCACCACCCGTCGGTTCTTGTCGGTGTCGGCCATGCGGGGCAGCACCGTGTTCCAGTCGGCCAGGCGCCCGGCTGGCGTGCGTTCGGCACGAGCTCGCAGGGCCCGGTCGGTCCGCGGGCTGAACGCTTTGGGCAGCACTGTGGTAGCCGTACGACTGGAGGATTCCTTCACGGCGTCGGTCAGGGCCCGGCGCCATTCGGGGATCGTCATGTCGAACTCGATTCGGCGGTTGCTGCTCCGGCAGTGGAGTGCGGCGGCGACGTGGGCCTTGCCGGTGTGGTGCGGGACCAGCTTCTGGACCTTGCTCTGCATGCCGGTGATCGGCACCCAGGTCTCGCAGTCCTGGCAGACGAGTACGGCCTTGAGCGGGTTGCGGAGGTCGATGTGATGGAGCGGGAGCTCGGAGAGCTTGAGGGCGGGGAGGGCGCTGACCCGCTTCGTGCGGGTCCGTCGGAGGCGTTCCTTTGCGGTGGGCACCGCGGCATGGATGGACATGCGGGATCTCCTCATGTGCGAAGGGGAAGGGCTGCGTCGCGGTGCTCTCTCCGCCCGTCAGGCCGCACGGGTGACCCCGGCGTCCTGGCGGACGGACAGCGCATAGCGCTGCGACGTGCAGTGGAGAGTCGAGAACCCGGGGGATTTGTTGGTGCCATCAACCCCGGCCCCCTCTTGTGAGGCGGACGACTTCCTACGGTCGTACGGGTGGTACTCACTCGGTGCTCCCAGAGGATCACCGAGGCCTACATACATCAGGTTGCCTCAGGTACCCTCAGGTGTCAAGCGGTATAGTGAGGCATCTAGACGGAAGAGAAGGAGGCGAGGCGACATGCCAGGGCAACCGCGGGCCGACAATCGACCGCCATACGCGCGCATCGCGGGTCACTACCGCGACCTCATCAGCTCCGGTGAGCTCGCGCCGGGCGACCTGCTGCCCAGCATTCGAGCCCTGGCAGATCAGTGGCAGGTCAGCACCGCAACGGCCGACCGCGCTATGAAACTGCTGAGAGACGAGAAGCTGGTCAACGGCATCCCGGGCGTCGGCACCGAGGTCATGGCGAGTCCAGTGTCGCTCGCATCCGGATCGGAGCGCCACGATCGGAGCAGCAGGACGAAGTCGTCGTGGGGCGTGGGGGAGAAGTCCTCCGGCCACACCGCTGGCATGGTGCCGGCCCCTGAGGACGTCGCTGATGCGCTCAGCATCGAGCCGGGTGAGGACGTGATTCGTCGCAGCCGCGTCTACCGGGATGCTCACGGGATCGTCTCCCACTCAACATCCTGGATCCCGGCGGAGTTCGCCCAGGTGCTGCCCGAGCTCGCGCGCAGCGAGCGCCTTAAGGGCGGGCTGTCGCTGGACCTCATTGCGGAGGCCACGGGGCGGCAGGTCGAGCAGCGCGTGGATGAAGAGACCGCTCGCATCGCCACGAAGGAAGACCTGGAGCTCCTGAAGCTGGACGCCGAAACCGTGGCGGCGATCCTGGTGCTGACCGCCAAGTTCATGGACGTCGGCGGCCAAGTCCTCGAGTACGGAGTAGACCTGGGTGCTCCTGGCCGCACGCGGCGCACCACGACGGAGGTGTTTCGGTGAACGCCGACGACGCCGTCCTCTTGGACGACACCCTCGTCAGCTGCCTCGAAGGGCGCATTGGTGAGCTCCTTCGAGCTGAACGCACCGACACCCTCACCCTGGAAGGACGATTCGAGATCAGCCGCATCTCCGCAGCCTTGTCCGGCCGGCCGGGACCTGCGCCTCGCGCGATCCTCATGACCGGCCTGCAGGGTGCTGGCAAAACGACCCTCGCCCGCGCCTTTGAGGAGACCGGCTTCCGACGTCTCTGCCCTGATGAGGAGATGTTCCGCCGCTACGGGCACTACGGTCGCGACTTCCCCCGCGGCGAGTTTCTTGTCCGGGAGGCGCCCGTTCTCAAGGACATCGCCTTGGAGGTACAGCAGCTCCTGGCGGCCGGACACGAGGTCGTAGTCGACCACGGGTTCTGGACACGGGAAGAGCGTGCCTTGTGGGCGGCAACCGTTATGGAGGCTGGCGGCGAGCCTGTGCTGATCTACCTGCCTGCGCCTCATGAGGTGCGCTGGGAAAGGATCCGAAAGCGCAACGCGAAGTCGCTGGTCGACGCGAACAGCATCTCTTTCAGCGAGGACGACCTAATTCGACATGCAAACCGCTTCGAGGCGCCCACCGCCGACGAACCGCACATCGTGTACGACGGAGACCCGGCGCACGTACTGGCGGAGCTTCGCCGTGCACGTCCTTCCACGGATGGTGGCCCGCATTGACCCTGCCTCCCATTCGCAACTCCCGGCGCTCAATGACCGTGCTTGGGTACTGCGACTGCGGAAAGTGACATCGGCCGGTGCCATTCGGAATGGCACCGCCACTTGTCACCTCCGCGCGATCAAGGGTGCGTGCCATGCTCGGCCGCAGAAGGGCCGGCTTCCGCTCCGCGGGCATCACCTTGTCGGGGCGCAGGCTGCACCGCTGGACCGTATGGGGAAGGGGAACGGCGATGGATGAGCGTCCCGACTGGGCGCGCCGGATGGTCGAAGAGCGCACGGCACGCGACTGGTCGCAGTCCGACGCGGTACGCGCTCTGATGGTTCGGCTCCCCGACCACCAGGAGGTCAGCGAGCAGGACCTCCTGCGCCAGTGGAGGAAGCAGAACGCTCCGGCCCACGTCAGCCGAAACACAATGTGCGCTATCACGACGTCACGCTGCAGGAGTGGCTGATTGGTTTCCTGAGGACCCGTCACGGGTGCAAGAGCGCATGGAGCGCGAATGCCCAACCTACAAGGGGGCGTGGAAGTGTCTGTGCGACAGCTGACCTCCGCGCGTCGCGGGCTTCTGCTTCCCGCGTGGCGGGTCGGGTCACGAATCTCCGTCCCGTCACACGGGAGCAGCCGGACTGTATGTCGGATCGCGCTGGAACTGCCGCTCGAGATCTGTTCCGATTCGAGGGCGCCAACGGGTTCCACCTGCGCGTTCTCACGTCATGAGCGGGACCGTCATCAGCGGAGGAAGGGGAGCCGGATGGGGCCGATAGGTATCTCGCACGGCAACACACTCGTTCTCGCTACCAAAGATCGTCCGGATCATGTATCTTTTCGGGAATCATTGCCTACGGTGGAGGTCCCGATGTCTGATCCGCTGAGGCGAATTGACGCCCTGGTGGAGGAGGACACCCTCCCCGCGCTCAAGGTCCGCCAGCAGCTCCGGCTCGCCGCTGGCCTGACGCAGTCCGAAGTGGCTGAGGCCATCGGTGTCAAGCGTCTTGCCATCGCACGCTGGGAGGCCGGGACCACGCAGCCGCATCGAGGAAATCGACTCGCGTACGCGCATTTTCTTCGGAAGCTCGCCGCGAAGTATCCGGACGCTGCCATCGAGGGGTCGTCCGATGAAGGGTGACCTCGCGGCTTTGGCCGTTTCCGGGCAGGCCGACTCCACCTTCGGTATCGAGGGGGTCGGGATGACCTAGGTCATCGGCCGCGCGCGCTTATGAGGTGGACGGGAATCCACTTCGGCCTCGCGCGGCCCATTGCGCCGACCTCAGGTCGGCCGCCCAGTCCCCGGTTGGCACCGGTTCTGGGCTCCAGCTCACTGAGCTGGGTCTTTCCTCATAGCAACTCCACTCCCGCCTGGCAGCGGGGGTCGCTCCACCCCAGTTCCTTGGGGCTCCTATGGCAGGGAGCCGCAGGTCTGGGTCAACAACAGAGCTTCTAGGGCTTCCCGTGGCAGGGGGCCTGTGAAGTTCGGTGTCGGTTTCACCCCGGGTTCCGGTGGCTTTGGCAGGCCGTCGGGCTCGGGGGTCCACGTGATCATGGCCGGTCCCACAAGGGGGCTGGTCATGGTCTGAGCTTCCGATATGAAGTTGGTGTCCCCGCCATAGTGCCTGATCTCCCTGTTTATGGAAAGCGGACCCCTGCCCGTTTCGAGTGGGTTTGGCCATCCGGATCGTCCCGTGTGACGGGATCGCCATTCGATTCGTCACGCTTTGCACCATTCGCGCTGCAGAGGTATTCGACCGCATACCGGTCAGTCACCCGGTATAGCGGTGGTGCCCTGTGAGCGCGGGCGAGGCGTCGGCCGCCGTGTTGGACGACCCGCTGCGTGAGGACGTCGACGACTCGGTCGACGAGCTGCGGGAAGGGGTTCCCGGGCAGTGGAACGCGGCGCAGCCGAAGACGCCCCGGCGGGGTCTGCCGGAGGTGCGGCAAGTCCGTGTGGTGGGCAGGGAGCAGGACATCGTCTGGACGCGGTCGCGGCGTGCTGAGCCGCGGGCGTGGCTGCGTGCGGTGGTGTGGCTGGTGGCTGCTGGGCTGCATGACGGTGCCGGTCCGACGACGCTCGTGGTCGCTCGGGATCTCGCGGCCCGGATGGACTACCGGCGCGGGATCGTCGTCTACGACCTGGCGGGCGCGGCCCGGCGGACTGATACGTCGGAGGCGACGGTGAAGCGGCACGTGAAGGTGCTGCGCGAGCTGGGCGCACTGGTGTGGCTGGTCCACGGGTCGAAGCGGAACATCGCTCTGCCGGGGAAGCCGTACATGGCGACGGCGACGATCTACGGGGCGGTCATTCCGGCCGTGTTCGACGAGGCGATGGGTCACCGGCTGACGGGGACGGGTTACGAGGGCCGGGTGTGCGGGGTGACCGAGGCCGGCAGGGAGCGTGCCGTCGCGGCGTCGGCCGCACGTGGTCCGCAGCACGGCATCCCTGTGGATAACCGGCCTGTGGATAACGCCAGTACAGGGGTGCGTGAGCCCCATTCTCCTGATCGGTACCACCAATCACCTGAAGCTGATGTTGAGAGTGGTAATAAAGACACCTCGCGCCAGCGCGCGAGCAGCCCCACCGCATCCCCCGTCCCCGAAAAGAGCAGCAGCAAGGGCCAGGGGCCTCGACGGACGGCTCGTCAGGTGCAGCGCGGTATCTGGATCACCCGACAGGTGCGGGCCCGTGTCCAGTGGACTCAAGGTGTTCGGCTGCGACGCCTCGAATACGTGCTGCGTCCGCTGCTGGACGCTGGTCTGGACGCCGACACGATTGCGGCGGAGCTCCACTCATGGATGCTGACCTGGCGCCCGGCCCGTCCGGCTGAGTACATCCGCGTCCAGCTGGCCAAGCAGGCTGCCGCGGAGCACACCGCGGCAGTGCTGGGCACACCTGAGACCTGGGCTGATGACGTGGCACATGCGTTCGTCGCTCCCCGCCCGGACCTGGTCCGCAGTGTGATGGACGGCCTCGCCGCGGGCCTGGCTACGTACTCCGCGATGCAGGCCGAGCTGGGCCTGGACGACCTCGGCGACCACGATGCGGCCGCGGACATCGCCGCTTTCCTCGGCACCTCAACGGTGGGAGTTCTGGTATGACCGAGACAGCGTCATCTGGTGTCGACCTGGCGCGCGCCGCTTACCGGGCTGCCCGCGCCGCAGCCAAAGCCGCACCACAGCCCAAGCGCTGCACTGGTGCTGCTGCACCCCGTCGTCCTCGAGGCGGCGCTGGGCGGGATCCGTTGTCCTTCGGCGACGCGATCAGCCGCATGGTGACCGAGCGTGGGTGGGAACTGGCTGCGGCCGGCGGCAGTGTGCTCGATCAGTGGCCCACCATCGCCCCGCATCTGATCGGCAAGGCGGCGGCCGTGGGCTATGACGAAGCGACACGTACTCTCCAGCTGCTGCCCGCGATCCCCGCCTACGCCACCCAGTTGACCCTTTACCAGCGCGACATCGTGGCCAAGATCAACGAGGTGATCGGCTCGGACACTGTCCGCAAGCTGGAGGTGCTGCGACCCGCGGTTCTCACCGGGCCCCGGTCCCCCCACGCGGCGACGGCATTCAAGACTTCCGCCGAGCCGGTCTCCACCGAAGCGGCTCCAGGTCGGCCGGTCGCGGCCACGGCATCCGAGCCTCCGGCCGGGTATCGAGCGGCGCTCGCTGCACATCGAGCCACCTGGGCGTCGGCGAAGTCGGCGGATCCACAGGTCAGCGTCGCGGCGCAGCGTCAGATCCGGGAGCGGGTGAGGGAGCCGGAAGCACGTTTCGGAGACGGGTTGAGCGAGGTCAGCCGGTTACGAGCCAGGTCGACGGCCAAGGGCTCTGCGAGGTCCAGTGACGCTGCGCGGGCCCGGGCGCTGAAGAAGCTGGCCGAGGAACGTGCCGGGCAAGAGGCGCACCAGCCGACGAGTCCATAAAGATGTACGGCAAAGGAACGGGTGATGTGGTGCCCCTCGCCGAACCGTGGGACTCCGGGGCCTCCGCCTGGACCGCCGCACGCCGTGTGAGGCGTACGCGAACGATCAGGGCGCGGCGGCCTCGCTGGTTGCGGTGACGGCCCGTAAGAACCGCCAGAAAGCTGATCAGGACCCGGCCCAGTGGATGCCCCCGGCCCCGGACGCCCACCGGCGGTACGTGGGGGAGTGGGTGGCCACCAAGCTCCGCTGGCAGCTCACCGCCAACACCGCGGAAGTGGACGCGCTGAAGGTGTTCGCCGAAGGCCCCTGCGAGGACACCACCGTCCAGTACACCCCGGCCGCGTAGCAGCACGCCCGGGTGTGGAAGCCGGCGCTTGGCCGGTCCACACCCGGCCATGGACCGGCCAAAGGCCTCTGAAGAAGAAGACGATTATGCCGGGGGAACGGGGCAGCAGATGTTGGCGTAGACGCGGGCGGTAACGCCGAGTGTCCCTGGGGTACGTCGTACGGGGCCGATGCCTGACGTAGCCCAGTGCTGCTCGAGGTCGGCCATTGCTTGGCGGGCGGTTGCCTCGGCGGGCGCGGTGATGGGCCTTGACCCCGAATCCTGAACACGGGTTATGCGGCTTGTGCCAATGTAGTTGGTGTGAGGTGAAAGGCGTTCTCGAAGGCGATCGGTGATCGTTGTCCGAGGCGGGAGTGTCGGCGTCGGGTGTTGTAGCGATTCAGCCATCTGAAGGCGTCGAGTCGGGCCTCGCGTTCGTTGCTCCAGCTCTTTCGTCCTTGCAGCGTCTCGCGTTTGAAGGTCGCGTTGAAGGACTCGGCGAGTGCGTTGTCTGCGCTTGACCCGACCG
Source organism: Streptomyces clavifer (assembly GCF_036345975.1). Classification (NCBI taxonomy): domain Bacteria; kingdom Bacillati; phylum Actinomycetota; class Actinomycetes; order Kitasatosporales; family Streptomycetaceae; genus Streptomyces; species Streptomyces clavifer. Next base: position 159,680 of record NZ_CP107794.1, read on the forward strand.
CGCTCATGCTTTGCCGGACCCCTGCTGACCTGCAGGCTTCGGCGAATGCCCTGCTTGTGTACTGGGCTCCGTGGTCGGTGTGCATGATCGATCCGGCGAGGCTGCCGCGGGTGCGGATCGCCGCGGCCAGGGCGTCGGTCACGAGATCCGCGCGCATGTGGCCGGCGATCGCCCAGCCGGCCAGTCGCCGCGAAGCAAGGTCGATGACGGTCGCCAGATAGCAGAAGTTCCCGCCGTCGATGGGCAGGTAGGTGATGTCGCCGACGTACTTCGTGTTGGGCCTCTCGGCGCTGAAGTCGCGGCCGATCAGGTCCGGAGCCTTGGCCGCTGCTGGGTCGGGGACGGTGGTGCGGTGCCGGCGCCGCAACCGGACCCCTTCGATCCCGGACGCCCGCATGAGCCTTGCGACGCGTTTGTGATTGACCGCCTCACCACTCGTCTCGCGGAGCTCGGCGGCGATCCGGGGGGCTCCGTAAGTGCCGTCCGATTCCTGGTGCACCGCCCGTATCCGGGCGGCCAGCCTCGCGTCGGCTGCCTGCCGGGCGGCCCGGTCCGCAGCTGTCCGGCTCCAGTAGTAGAAGCTTGAGCGGCTGACGCCGAGGATGGTGCACAGCCGCTTCACGCCGTAGCGGCGCTGGAGGTCGGCGACGCACTGGAAGCGGTTCACCAGCGCGTCTCCCCGGCGAAATACTTGGCGGCGTTCCGCAGGATCTCGCGTTCCTCCTCGAGCTCGCGGACCTTCTTCCGCAGAGCTGCGTTCTCCGCCTCCAGCGGTGCCGGCGGCTGAGCCGGTTCCTGCGTCCGGCGCCCCCGGGGACGACTCGCTCCGGCCGCCCTCACCCAGTTCCGCAGGGTCTCCGGATTGATCCCCAGATCGGCGGCGACCGACCTGATCGTCGCATCGGGCCGCGACTCGTACAGCGCGACCGCGTCCGCCTTGAACTGCGGCGGGTAATTCTTCATGACCACGAGATGTCCGTTCTCAGATCCGCAGGATCCAGTGTCTCGTGTGTTCAACATCAGGGGTCAAGGCCCGATGTCGAGGACCGACGAGGCCGGGTTCGCTGATGTGCTGTGCGTCGATCGGTTCCATGCCCGTAGCGACGAGTGACTGCCCTTGGAGTTTCTCCGGTGTGGCGGGTTCCGCCCGTATGGGCGACGGGAGTGCCACACCAGGTGCCCCGCTTCTCGCGGAGAGCGCGGCACTCGCCGGCCGACGGTGCGCGGCACACTCCCAGGCCAGCGTCCCCGGAGCGGCGGCCCACGAGCTGTTCGCCACCGTGATCCTGGCGCGGGTCACGGCCGACACCTGCGGCGCCTGGCCCCGGTAGCCGGCCCGCCCCGAAGAGCAGCGCGCACCCGGGCCGCGCCCACGTCGTCAAGGAGGGCACCGCCCACCCGACACAGGTCCTACTGATGACCGACGCCGAAGCAGCCGACTGGCTCGCCGCCACGGCGGCCGGGAAGAGCTGACCCGGAGCCGGACACACCACGGGCCCTGGGGGGTCAGCCATGACATCCCCGGGGCCCGGTACGGGTTCGCGCTGTCCAACGACCGCGCGGTCCCGGCGTTACGTCGTCGCCAGTTCCGGCACTTCGAGAGCTTCGGCCACCTTGCGGGCCATCGCGGCCATCTGCGGCGGCAGGTAGCTGTCCAGCGAGTCGACGTCCTCACACAGCCGCGCCTTCAGCCCGTGCAGACACGCCTCGGTGAACAGCTTCTGCGGGTCGTCCTCCGGCTGCTGCGCGTATTCGGCGTGTGTCCGCCCGTCGTGGAATTGCATGCTTGGCCAGCTCCTCGCCTCGCCCGCGCTGGCGGGCGCCTCCTCGCCCAGCAGACCCGCCAGATGTGCCCACTCGCCGTCGCTCGGCCCCGCGGCTCGGTCGCGCTGCTGGAAGAGCTGGAGATACGCCTCCAGCGCGTTCTTCGACGTGCCGGTGCGCTGGCTGTACGCAGCGATCAGCATGGCCAGCATGTTCATGGTGTCCGCTGCATCCGTGGACCGGTACAGGGTCATCCGCTTCCAGGTGTGCGCCTGGTCGGGCTCGGTGTACCGCAGCACCTCCTGGCAGTTCTGCACGGCTTCGGAGACAAGCTGGTGGATCGCCCGCCGCAGCGGCTCGGGCATCGGGGTGGAGTCCATGGCCGCACGGTAGAGGCGCCGCACACCCGAATGCCAAGGCCGCGCGGTTTGCTCACCCGGATAGACCAGAAGCTGTCACGGCCGCGGCGTCCTCACCGAAGCCGACGGCCGCCCGTCGGTACCGCTGGAAGGCACCGCCAGCTGCGCCCGTGCAGGGGTGTGGCGCTGCCCGCGGTCGGGAGTCAGGCGGAGCACAATACGGGTCGTGCACACCAAGCCCTCTGAAGACCTCCGCGATCGGGAACTCACCGAACTGGGCCGATACTTCACGCCTGGCGAGGTCGCCCGTGCCCGCGCTCTGGCTACGCAGCTCGGCACGTTCCTCCTGCACCAACACGCCAAACGCCTCCGCAAGCTCAGCGCGCGATTCAGCGATCGCCCCCGCAAAGCTGCGGCACTGAAAATCTGGCTGGCCTCCCTCTCAAAGGAGAGACAGGGCGGCTTCGCCGAACTTGCCGCCTTCGAAGCCGCCGCCCTGGTCCTTCCCGCGAGCGTCGACAGCGCCAACTGGTACAGCGGGTGGAAGATCCTCCAGGACTACCCGGGCTCGACACCCGACAGCCTGCGCACTCAGGCCAGTGAGCTGGAGTGCCTGTATGCCCAGGCGGTGCTGCGCCGCAGCAAGGGGGCACAGACTGGGGAACAGGCCCTGGAGGGCGAGGCGCTGGTGACGGCAAGAATGCCGGGGCGCAGGGGTTCGCGTTCGGCCTCCAGGCCCGTCACGACGCTCGCTGCTTCCTGAGCTGTCTGCCCGTCGGAACGAAGCGGACGAGGACGAGCACGCGGCGCGATCCCGCCGACAGCTGCCGGGACATCGCACTCTTCTCATGGAGATGGCCGGCCCTGTGGACTGGGGCCGGCCGACGCTCAGGGAGTACGGGTTCAGCCGCGGCGGAGCTCCCCGCGGACGATGCCACCAACGAAGGCGTCGTACTCGGAGTCCGTGAACAGGTGCGGCGCCTTGTCGGGGTTCTTCGAGTCGCGCAGCGCCACGACGCCTTGATCGAGGAAGGCGACCTGGACGCAGTTGGTCCCGCCGCTGCTTTCGCTGCTGGTCTGCCACTGGGCGTCACGCAACTGGGACTCGACCCAGGCGGAGTCGAGTTCGTTCTTGTTCATTCAAGATCCTTGGCGATGGTGGTGAGAAGAGGCAGCGACGCCTTCTGGGAGAGGGCGTCAGATTTAAGCAGGTCACTCGTGGTGCGGTACGCCTCCACCGCCTCCGGCTCGTTGAGGTGGAGGGAGGCTCGCATGGACTCGATGCAGACCAGGTCCCGGCCGTTGGGGAAGGACATGAGCATGAACGGTCCGTCCATCCCGGCGTGGGCGCCGGCCTGTTGCGGCAGGACCTGGATGGTGATGCTGGGGACCGTGCGGGCGAGGTGGATCAGGTGGTTGATCTGGGCGCGCATGACGGGCCGGCCGCCGACTTCCTGGCGCAGGAGACCTTCGGGGAGGACCGCCCAGATCTTCAGTGCCGGGTCGCGCTCCAGCATGTTCGTCTGGTGCTCCTGGCGCATGGACACGAAGCCGTCGATGTCCTGCGGTGTCTTCCAGGCCCGGCTGCCCTCGGTCACGGCCCGGGAGTACTCCGGGGTTTGCAGCAGGCCGTGGATGGCTGCGGGGTTGAAGACGAACAGGCTGCTGGCGCTCTCCACCAGGGAGAGGTAGTCGCCGAGCGGGTCGTCGACGACGCCTTCGTACCGCTGCCACCAGTCGGGTTCCCCCGCCCGGCGCACCAGGTCGCGCAGTCCTTCGCGCAGGCCGGGGTCGGTGATCTCGTACACCTCGAAGAAGTGCGGCAACTGCTGGATCTTGAGGCCCTGCACCCCCTTCTCGATCTTACTGACCGTGGAGAACGACCGGTATCCGAGACGGCTCGCCGCCTCCTCCTGAGTCCAGCCCAGGGCCTCGCGGATGCGCCTGAGTTCTGCACCCAGACGCCGGCGCCGAGGCGTCGGTTCGACCGGCACGCCCACCCCCTCCTCTATTTCGAGGCCAGAGTAGCGCCCAGGCCAGTTCGTGAATATGCCAAATCTCCTGGAGGAAAGACTTTCCTCCAGGACTACTTGCCGAACGGGTAATTGGCCGTCACTATCGGAACGCAGACAGCGGACGGTGTCAGCCTGATCACGCCACGTTGTCCCTGTCGCAGATTCAGGATCCAGGCTTCAGGGCCATTTCACCGGTTTCGGCTCTGCTGCTCCGATCCACGCGGCCGTGAACCGAGAGAGCGGACGCCATGAGCGCGTCCGCATCCGACGAACCAATGAGGGGTGGTCCCGTGCCCGAGAAGGTCACCAAGGACAAGGTGCTGTGCTACATCGTCCGTGAAGGGAAGCTGCTGGTCTTCCGCCACACCGACTACAGCTACGAGGAGGTCGGCATCCAGGTCCCGGCGGGAAGCATCCGCGCGGGGGAGACGCCGGAGGCGGCGGCGCTGCGGGAGGCGAGGGAGGAGACCGGACTCAAGGACTTCAAGGTCGTGCGGAAGCTCGGCCTCGCCGAGTACGACATGAGCCCTTACCGGTTCGAGCTCCAGCGCCGACACGTCTTCCACCTCGAGCTGACCGAGCCCACGCCGGAGCGGTGGGCCAGCCAGGAGGACCACGACGGGGTCGGCGAACCGACACGGTTCGAGTGCTTCTGGATCCCGCTGGAGGCCGCCCACGTTCTCCAGTCCGGCCAGGGCGCCCTGCTCGGACACCTCTACAACTGAGGTCCGCACGGATCACGGCCCCACCCCAGCCCCCGGAGGCAGCCGATGAACCGCACCACCGCACAGCACGAACCGAGTCAGATCGAGCAGCTGTACCGCGGCCTGGACGCCGAGGACACCACCAGCGCCGTATCGGTGATTCTGAAGTTGCGCGGTGAGACCTGCGACATCGACTGCCTCTACTGCTACGAGAAACGCAAGGAGGCCCCGGGAGGCGCCCGGATCGACGCAGGCCAGGTAGGCCGGCTCGCCGAGCTCTTCGCGGGGCGACCGCTCGCCCTGGAACTCCACGGCGGCGAACCGCTGACGGCGGGCCGCGAGCACGTCGCCGAGATCCTGCGCGAGCTAGCCGCCCAGCCGAGCGTGGTCCGGGTCTCGATGCAGACCAACGGCGTGCTGCTGGACGAAAAGTGGCTGGACCTCTTCGACGCGGAGTACCCCGGCCTGCAGATCGGGATCTCCCTGGACGGGGACGCGAAGGGCAACGCGTGGCGGGTCGGCTACGACGGCAAGCCCGTCTACCCCCGCGTCGCCGCGGCCCTACGCCTCCTGGCCGAGCGCGGCCGCCGGGTCGGGGTGATCGCGGCGGTCACCCCCGCGATCCTCGGCCGGGCCGAAACCGTCCTGGACCACCTGGCCGGCTTCGGAGCCGTCGATGCGATCAGCTTTGTGCCGTGCTTCGACACCGCCGTCCGGCGCCCCACCGCCGCATCCGGCCGCCGCGTTACGGCGAGTCGGCAGCTCCAGCAGGCGGCCGTCAACGCAGCGGGCGGGCCCGCCTGGGCGATCAGCCCGCCGGCGTACGCCGAGTTCGTGCTCGCCGCCACCACCCACTGGATCCAGGCCGGGCACTTCACCCGCCTGAAACTGGAGCCGGCGGTCTCCACCATCCGGCGCCTGCGCGGCCTGGGATCCGGCTTCTGTCACTTCTCCGACCTCAAGTGCGACCACGTCTTCACGCTCTACCCGGACGGCCGGCTCGGAAGCTGCGACGAACTGCCCTGGCCGCAGGCCCAACTGACCCGCCTCGACCAGACCGGCGACCAGGCGGGGATCATCGCCGCGCAACGGCACCTTCCCCTGCTGAACCAGGGCAAGAGCCTGATGGACCGGTGCACCACCTGCGACTACCGCTCGTCCTGCGGCGGAGGGTGCATCGCCACCCGCTGGCGCTACGACAAGGCCGGGGACCAGGACGCCTACTGCGACTACCGGATGCGGATGATCGACGGCATCGCCGCCCTCCTCGCGCAGCCCGCCCACCCGGCAGGCGCCTGGTGCACCAACACCCGCTGGCGCCCCCGCACGCCGAACAGCATGCGCGACCTCGACTCCTTCCTCGCCCACTGGAACAGCGCCGATGTGCCCCGCCCTGCGGTGCGGCTGCACACCAGCGCGCACGGCAACATCAACACCGTCGGCCGGCCCGGCATCCACGAGGCCGACGACCTCGACCCCGCCCACCCCCGGTGGCACGCGGCGATCGAACCCGGCATCCGCCCCCTGGTCGACGCCGTCACCGACACGTGGGGCCTGATCACCTATGACAGCTGCCAGGGCCACCCCTACACCGGCCTCGACCTGGCGCCCGCCGAGCGGCGCGTCGGCATCCTCCCGCGCGACCGCACCCAGTACGCCGACGTTGCCGCAGCGCTGTGCCGCACGGCCACCGCGGCCGCCCCCGCGCTACCCCCCGCGGTGCAGGTGACCGTCGGGCGCGCGGAACTCCAGTGCGAGGCCAGCAGGCGCACCGTCCCGGTCCTCGACCTGGTCCTCCTGCCCACCCCCGGGCACGACTGGCCGGCCTACTTCGCAGCCCTCGACACCGCCACGCACGCCCTGGCCCGCGCGCTCACCGACGAGCGGCCCACCGCCGACGGATGCGCCTGCCCCGCATCCCGGCCCGCCGCGGCCGCGGCCCACCACGAGGCACCGACGTGACCGCCATCCCGGACGCGTTGACGATCCACCAGTTACTCGGGCGCATCGTGTACTTCCATGCCCTGCACATCGCCCCCGAGCAGCGCACCGACTTACCGCCCCAGCCCGGCCCGCTCTGCTGCAACCACCACACGGCCCCCGGCCGGCGCTCGGCCGCCGAAGTCCTCACTGACTTGGCCTGGAACGCCCTCATCGAGGTCGCAACCGCACTTCCCGACCACCACCGGCCGTGCCCGAGCGCCTCCGGGAACTGCTGCGCCACCTGCCGCGTCACCGCTGCCGCCGCGGCGGTCGCCGGCGGCTGGGCGACGACCGAACACCACGCCTACCGACACGGCGAACCGCCCGCACAGCTCGTGACGGACTGCCGGAACGCCGCCGCGGACCGCATCGCCCAGGTCTTCGCCGCCCAGCACAACGCCATCTGCCCGGCGCTCGACAACTTCCCCGCCCCGGCACCGCACGAACTGCCCAGTGCGGACACATTGCCGCTCACAGGGGAGCTGCTGGCCCTGTGGGCGGACCCGGCCGCCACCACCCGCAACCCCGTGGCCAGCTGGCTCAACCACTGCACCGGCCTCGCCGACGTCCGCCGCGTGCTCGAATCAAGGAGGGGCACCACGTGATCCACATCGCCGAGACCGTCAGCACCGGCAGTATCGAAGGCTTCCTCGCACCGGGGGAGCGCGACCAGCTCGCCACCGTGATGCGCACCGTCCTCACCTCCGACGAACAGGTTCGCTTCGGCGAGCAGCGCACCCACTCCATCCACGAGATCCCCGGCCACTCCCCGCAGCAGGCGATGGCCGTGTACGAGCCGGCCGGACGGGTGGAAATACCGACGATCCCCACCGAGGCCGAGGACCTGCTCCAAGCCGCCTTCGACCGGGCCCGCCCGGCGCTGTCCCGCGTCATGCCCTCCATCACCACCTGCCGGCCCTGGACCTACGTCGAGTACGGCCCCGACCAGCACATCACCAGCCACCTCGACGGCATCGCCCCCGACCCGCTCGCCTGGCCGCGACAGATCGCCGGGATCAGCGTGGTCATCAGCCAGGCAGAGACCGGCGGCGCCTTCTACGTCGAAAGCTCCTCCAGCAACCGCTTGTGGAACACCCGCCTGGAACACGATCCGCACAGCGGCTACGCGGACGGCATGTGGCTCGCCCACGACGGCGCCGACCACTCCGCCGACTGGTTCACCGCGATGCCCCGCACCCGGTGGAACGTCACCCCCGCGCCCGGCACCGCCCTGCTATACGGATCGCAACTCACTCACGGCACCGAGCCGGTGACCAGCGGCAGGGTCGCGAAGTTCATCAGCTGGCTCATCGCCGAGAAGGACTGAGGGGCAAGCCGATGCTGCTGGCCCTGGAAGGCATCGCCGGCGCGGGCAAGAGCACGCTGCGCGACCGGCTCCTCGCCGACGCCCACGCCCATCACATCCCCCTGGGCCACATCGGCCAGTTCTCCTGGCTCTCCCTGAAAGCCACCCGAACCCTGATCGGCCTGCGGGCCGGCCACCCGGCCGCCACCAGCGACCACGCCCTGGCCGCCGCCCACGACGATCTCGAACTCCACGCCCGGCACAACCTCACCGCCGCGCTGGCCAAGGGCCCGCTGGTCGCCGACCGGCTCACCCTGTCGACCGCCTGCCTCCTCGCCCTGCTGCACCACCGGCCCGTCGACCACTACGTGCGCCCGCTGGCCGAGGTGCCCGCCGCCCGGGCGGACCTCACCGTCCTGGTGACCACCGGGCCCGACCTGTGCCAGGCCAGGCTGGCACGCCGGCCGACGGCCCGCCGGTTCGCGGAGGAACCGGCGACCGCCGTCCGCCTCGCCGACCTCTACGAACAGGCAGCCACCACCTGGAAGGCCATCACCGGCCTGCCCGTACTGCGCCACCCGTGCACCACTGAGACCGACCTCGACCTGCTCGCCGCGGCGTGCCTAGCACGGCTGCGCGAAGCCGACCGGCCCGCAGCGCGACTATGAGGAGCGTCCCCGCCATGCGCCTGCACCCGATGCACCCCGCCGCCTGGGTCGTCGACGAGCTTCGCGACACCGGATGGCACATCGATGACTTGCTCGCCTTCACCCGCGCCAGCACCCTGGTCCTCGCTCACCGCGACGGCGCCGCTCCGGTGGTCCTCAAGGCCGGGTTCGGATCCAACCACGTCCTGGCCGAACTCGACGAGACCACCCGGCCGGCCGCCTACGGCTTCTACTGGTACGCGGAGATGACCGCAGCCGAACGCGCCCTGACCCGCGAGGACTTCCGGCACGAGATCGCCGTCGCGCGCACCGCCACCGGCGCCGCGCACATCGTGCCGCTGCTCGAAGAGGGCAGCACCGACCGGTTCGACTGGTACACGATGCCCCACTGCACCGGCGGCAGCTTCCGCCCCCTACTGACCCACACCGGCGGCAGCCAGGCTGCCGGGCTGCGCGTGCTGGCCGACGTCGCCGACGGCCTGGTCACCCTGCACGAGCGCGGCCTCGTGCACCGCGACGTCTACCAGGAGAACGTCCTCCTCCATGAAGACCGCGGCCTGATCACCGACCTCGGCGCCGCCCGCCGCCTCGACGTCCCCCGCGGGCCCGCCGCCCGCAGCCCCGAAGTCCACTGGCCCCCCGAGTACGCCACCACCTACAGCACGGCCACCCCAGCCGCCGACGCCTTCAGCCTCGCGGCCCTCACCTACCGCTACCTCTGCGCCGACATCCCCCGCCACGGCCACTCCCACCTGGAGACCGCCCCTGCCGCACTGCGTCTGCTGCTGTCCGCAGCCCTCGCCCCCGAGCCGAAGGACCGGCCCGAGATGAGTGAGCTGCGCGACGGCCTGCGGCACGCGGCCACACCGACCACCGCGCCCCACCGCGCGGTCACCGACACCACCCCGTGAGGACGGAGAAGCCGGTGCCTACCGCGCGATCGCCCCCGCATCCCCCAGCCCCGTACGTGCACGGCCCACCATCCGCGTTCGGAAAGGACGAGCACCATGGACGAGACCCGGATCAACAAGTTCCTCGACGCCGTCGGCGAGCTGCGCGGCGAAGACGAGACCGTCCGCGCCACCGCCCACACCTCCAGCGTCTCCGCCGAGGGCTGGACGACCACCGAGGCGGCCGAGCCCGCCACGGGCACCGACGCCTGAGCGCCACCACCGCGCCGGCGGTGAACTGCCGGTGAGCACCGCCTGGGGCCGGACCTGACGGGTCTGGCCCCAGGCCCAGCCCCGTCGGAAGGACCTCTCGTGCTTGTGCCCGCCCTCGACTTCGTCCTCGCCCCGGTCCGGGACCTGTACCGGGACCGGGTCAGCCGGATCCACACCGCCCTTCAGTCCGGCAGCGCCCCCGCGCGGAGTACGGCCACCGTCTACTGCCTGGCCCACCACGCCCTCGAAGGCGCCGAAATTGCCGCGCGCGCCGGCGACACTGCCACCTTTGACTGGTACCGCGCCCACCCCGACGCCAAGGCATCGGCGCTGAGCACGCCCACCGTCGTGGGGCCGCGCATCGTGGTCTCCCCGGGCCTAGAGGACATGCTCCGCTCCCCGCTCTCCGAGACCCCGTATTACCTCCTGGGGCCCGACACCGCAGCCGCCCCGGGAGAGGAACGCGAACTGGCTTCCGCCGCGTACGACATGGGCGCCCGGGCCGGGTTCGCCGGTCTCCTGGCCGACCACGCCGTCGTCGCCTGCCTGCTGCGGCGCAAGAACCTCGGTGACACCCTCATCAGCTGGTCCGTCACCAGGCTTCCGGGCACCGTCTTCTGCGACCACGTCGGCGAGCCCGCCGTACTGGGCCGGGACCTCATTCATGAGGCCGGGCACAACTGGTTCAATGACGCCCTGACCGCCACTGCCCGCAATATCAGCGAAGAGACGACGTTCTACTCCCCGTGGAGGAAGACGAGGCGCCCGGCGTTCGGCTTCCTCCACGCCTGCTGGGCCTTCCCCCTCACCATGATCTACACCACCCGCGTCCTTCCGGACACCGACGGCCCCACCCACGACTTCCTGGCCGCCTACCTGGAACAGCAGCGTGGTCTACTCGCCGCCACGGCCGAGGACCACACCCGCGCACTGGCCCTGATCACCGATCCCACGCTGCGCCAGCGCCTGCACACCGTTCATGACGAGGCACTCAACCTGTGAGCCCGCGGCCTGCTGAGATCGGCAGACCTCGGTGGGCTCAGTTGGTGTACTTCGGCGTGGGTAGTTCCAGACCGCCCTGCCGGGAGATCCAGTACGTCCTTCGTCGTGCGGCAGAGGTGGTGACGATGAGCCCTGCCACGCCTTCACACCGTAGGGAAGCGAAAATAGGAGCGGTGGGCCGATCAGCATTCATATGCTGGGGTAATGGCCAGCTCATGGACCCGTATCCACCAAGAACTCAGCCTCCCGCCAGGCTCTTTGACCTTCGAGATGATCGCACGGGCAGCGAAAGAGATCGATGGAGAGCGGGACGATCTCGACTGGAAGCGTGACCTGCCGAAGAAGCCTGAGGAGGGCCTCTGGTCGGAGTTCGCCAAGGATGTCGCCGCCATGGCCAACGCCCGCGGCGGCCTCCTCGTCCACGGCGTCCGCAACGACCGAGCCATCGTCGGGGTGAACCCCGAGGACGTACCTACGGAGCACCTGTACAAGTGGCTTCGTGCCCACACCCAGCCGTTCGTCGGAGGGGTAGACATTTACCCCCTGGAGTCCCCTGAGAAGGCGAAGTCAGTCCTCGTTGTCGATGTCCCGGCAAGCGGCATGGCCCCGCACTTTGTACTGGGAACATCGTCCCGCGATAAAGCGCAGCAGGCATTCGCCGTTCCTGCCCGCTTCACGGATCACACCACCTGGTTGTCGGAGCACGAAATAGAGCGCGCCTACCGAGACCGGTTCGCACGCCAGGAAGATGCTGGCAAGGCACTGGATCGGCACGTGGCCGAGACGAGTGAGGTAGTTCTCGGGGAAGGCGACGGCACCGCAGCATGGCTGATCGTGGTCTCCCGCCCCTCTCGCCCAGCTCCGCTGCTGGTTCCCGCCCCCCAGAGTCACGAGGCCGCCTTCGCTATGAACGAAGCCCTGTCCACGGTGGCCAAGATCCGGGGCGACTTCGGAGGAACCAGCCCCATGCGTGAAGCGTTGACGGGCAGTACTCGCGTCGGCCTGCGGCGTTGGGTCGACGGAAACTTCCTTACCGTCGCAAGAGGGCCGCACCTTGGGCGCCTTGCCATGGTGGAGCTCCACCACGATGGCACCGTCGTATACGCGGTCGATGTCTCAAGCCAGGCGTACAGGAACAAGGTGCCTGTCGCCTTGCATGTCCCCGTCGAGGTGAGCGTTGCACAGAACGGAATCTGTGACGCCGTCGCCCTGGCCCACGAGTCGGCACGCACTCGGCATCTGAGCTCCTCGTCTGATCTCGTGGCCGCCATCGTCTGTGACAGCGACTCTCACAGAGACCTGCCTGGGCGCAGGTTCCCCGGCTTCATGGCTGTCCTGGAGGAGCAGCGTGGGTTCTTCCGCGTTCCCAAGGGCGGCCGATGCCCCGTCGCGGTGCGCCAGACACCGTACGAACTCGCCCCCCTCGCAGGCATTGCAGAACTGCGTGCTGCTGCGCAGTCCCTTGCTTCAGGCCTGATTAACCAGTTTGGAATTGAGTCGCATCTGATCTGACCGTGGGGTGGCCGCCCCGCCGGCTTCCCCCTGGTGGACGTGTTCAGATGGGAGCTGGGAGGCGGACTTAGCAGGCTCTGGGGGGCGAGCGTCCGCCCGCGTGGCGAGCGCGGCGCGGTGTGCTGCGGGCTTGCCCGCTCGAACGAACGGACAGCGAGGCCCGGCGCCGTTAAGGAGGAGGAAGTCAGGAAAGGACGACGACGGTCACGGGCCCGATTCACCCGATCCGGTGAACCATCGGGCTGCGGATACTGCTGGCTACTCCCTATGGGCGACACGTTGTCAGTCCTGCTTCCTACCGTCCCCGCCATGACCATCACTTCTCCGTCATGGAAGGCCGGCCCTGCATGAGCCTGAAGAACGCCGTCGACAACCCGCGCTCCCCACTGCGCCTGTTCCTGGACCGCGAGCTGTCCGCCGGCCCCAAGCCCTTGCGCGACAGCTACCGCGCCCAGTACCGCGCCGATCACGTTCTGGCCCCACTGCCCGGCGTCGGAACCGAGGCCGGCACCGTCGGCACCACGATCGACACCCGGCTTCGCCCGGCGTTCTCCACGGCCGCGCCAGTCGATGTGGCGACCGCCATCGGCATTGAGATGGCCTGCGCTGACTACCAGCGCACCGGGCTGCGGATGCGCGCGGTCGGCAACGAGCTCGCCTTCCGCCTCAACGGCACCAGCCACACATTGGACCTCGCCAACCGAAGCACACCGATCGAACGCGCCCACGACGAGCTGCTCCCCGCACCCGCGGGGATGGTCCCGCTTTCGAACGTGACCTCGCCCGGGTCCTGAACTGCTCCCCGCACCTGCGGGGATGGTCCGAAGATCGCGAGTGTGGCGTGACCGCATTCAACCTGCTCCCCGCACCTGCGGGGATGGTCCCGGCGCTGCAGCTTCTCCCTGGTGGCCTCCCAGTTGCTCCCCGCACCCGCGGGGATGGCCCCGTGACCGCGCCTCGCGACACCCCAGGGTTGGTCTGGTCCCCGCGTCTGCGGGGATGGTCCCCCATCCGCTGGCGGCGACTGATGGGCTGGGAGCGGGCGGGCGCCGTGGTGTTCGTCGGACAGCGTCCCGGCGGAGGCCCCGCGACCACCTGCTGCGATGCACTGAACTTCTTCACTAGCGACGCCACCGCCCGCACCTGAGTGAAGGCTCATCCCTCAGTTCCCGGCCGGACCGTCCGTCAGCAGGACGTGGAGAAGCTCGCCGCGCAGACCTTCGGACCGCTGCTGCCTCCCTGACTCCCGCCCTTGCGCTCCCCGGCGCTGTCCTGCCCCTCGGCATCCTCGGCGTCAAGACCCACCCGCGTCCGGGTCCCGCAGCGGGCGCAGGCCACCGCCAGCCGAGTCGTCCGCCGGGTCGACCACGCACGCCATCGAGCCAGCCGTCGGACGCCGCCGATAGCTGATCTTCAACAAAACAGCAGGTGACGAGAAGATCGATCATCTACCGCAGGTGACAAGCAGCCCGAGCAGATAATGACAACCATTGTCCTTCATCCCGCGGATTCACCCAGCACGGCCGCCGCGCTCAGTGACAACTACGGCGCTCCGGCACACTGACCCGAACGGCACCGCACGACCTGCGCCGACCGCCGCCGGCCCGACCGGACCCGGGCCGTGAAGATGCTCCGCGCGCGGGGAGATTCTCCTCGCACCAGCTGGTAGGGGTACGGGTACGTACCCGTACCCGTACCCTTGGGGGATGGGAAGGAGCACGATGATGTCTGATGCCAATGTCCGTATCCCTGAAGAGGCCAAGGACCGGCTCGCCGCGATCGCGGCTGCGGAGGGTCTGTCGCTGCGTGCCTATCTGGCACGGCTGGCGGAGACGCTGCTGACTCCGGCGGAGCGCGCCGAGCGTGCGGAGCAGGCTCGGGCGGCGTTGAAGGAGTGGAGCGGGTACGCCCCGACTCCTTCGGAACAGGATGACCTGGACCTTGAACTGGACCGTCGTCTGGCGCAGGTGACCGGCCGGTGAGTGACGCCATGCACATCGTCCTGGACGACACGGCGATGGCCGCGGCCGGCGCAGGCAACGTCCTGGCCTCCCGGCTCATCCATCGCGCTCACGCGGAGCCGGGCTGGTTCCTCTACGTTCCGGCGTGCGCGCTCGTTGAGGCCGACCGTGCACGGCCTGGTACGGCGGAGCACCTGGTATCCCTGCCAGGGATCACGGTCCTGGACCTGGACCTGGCCGCAGCGCTGGCCGTGGCACGGCAGGAAACCTGGGCAGCAGCCCACAGCCGCTACGCGGCGCAGCCGACCCCGGATCGCCCCGACGGGGCGATTGTCGCAACCACCGCACCGGGCCGATGGGCCGGCGAACCGGTCCGGGTCCTGGACCTCACGGCCTGAGAGCCCGCTGAGTGGCGTCATCATGCAGAGAAATGGACATCTTCCCGGCCGCGCAGGCCCAGCTCGATCCGGTCGACCTGCTGCGTGTGCTCATGGCCGGGGTCTCACTCATCGGGCGTTCGCCGCGACAGGCCGTCGCGGGGTACTTCGAGCACCACGGGGTGTCGCGGCGCGTGGAAGGCGACCGGCTGATCGTTGATCTGCCGACCGGGAGCGCCGTCGTCCGGATCGGGCGGATCGGTAACATCCGGCTCGCGGTCAGCGACTGAGCCGACGTCCGTCAGGCTGGGGTGAGTTCCTGAGTGAGCAGGCGATTCGGGAAGAGGTGACGGCCAATTTATTCCCTATGTCTGAATCGGTGAAAGTGCTTGAGAATCGACGTAGGGACGGGTAAACCTGCAGGTCACGGAGTCTGCTCCCTGCACCCGCGGGGATGGTCCCAAGGTCCGGGCCTGGATGGCGGCGGACGAGCACTGCTCCCTGCACCCGCGGGGATGGTCCGTCCACCAGGGAGATCAGCGCGAGTGGGCGCGACTGCTCCCTGCACCCGCGGGGATGGTCCCGCGCGCCGCTCCGGGGTCGGCGGGTCAGGCTGCTGCTCCCCGCACCCGCGGGGATGGTCCCCCCTCCCAGCATCCTTCCCAGAGTCGAACATCTGCTCCCCGCACCCGCGGGGATGGTCCCTTCTAGACGTACACCGCCACCACGGGATCCACCTGCTCCCCGCACCCGCGGGGATGGTCCCATCCGCAGCCGGCTCGGCGTCGCACGGGCGATCTGCTCCCCGCACCCGCGGGGATAGTCCCCCCTTCGTGCTTCCGAGCACGTCGGGCCGTACCAGTTCGCGGATCCGCTTGTCACAGGTGCGGTCCGCCTGGCCACCGGCGAGGCCCGCGAGAATCTGGCTGGAGCGCGAGCAGTACCGTCCGCTGATCCGTCTGACCGTTCATGGGTAGGCCTCCTCGCCCAGGGCCGTACACCGGGGGCCACCCCCGTGGGTGCCGACAGCAGATCGACCTCGCCCAGGGCAAGCAATGGGACCGGCGGTGGTGGCGCTGCCGTCAGGCGGCCAACTATTGGTGTTGTCAACCGGACTGAGCTACCCAACGCTGCCCTGGCGGCTGGCGGTCGTCTAAATCGCTTAGAAACCCTCCGTATTGAGGTCTACGGCGAATGGTGCGGGGAGGTGCACGGATGTTCCGAAGGGGTGCGGTCCGTCGACCCGTGTGTAGCCAAGCCGTCCGGGTTCTGAGAACAAGGTCAGGCTGCCTTCGATGCGGTCGACGAGGAGGTAGAGAGGGGCACCGTACTCTGCGTACCTGCCGCGCTTTACCTCTCGATCCGTTTCAGCATTTGACTCTGAAGTCACTTCGACGATCAGTAGCGTTTGATCCGGCCGCAGGGCGCCACCACCCTTCGCGAGGGCCTCAGGGACGACCGCAATGTCAGGAACATACCAGTTTGACGACCCGGGTAGATCCAGATTCCCTGAGCCTTCGACGCACCCGAGTTCGTCAACCCGATCCTCGATCTGCCGGCGCACGAGTTTGGCGGCACGCTCGTGGTCCCAGGTCGGTGACACGGTCTCGATGATCCCCTCGACGATCTGAACGCGGTCTCCGCGAATATGTTGCACGGCGAACTTCAGAGCGCGTTCGACGTCGATTCCTTGGCTGTAGTCCGGCGCACTCGTCATGAAGTCCCGATTCCGTTCATCTCAGCGACTGAGCTACGCAGCATCATGCCCGTATGCGGACCGTCGTGCAGGCATGCCAGCGATGCTGGAACGGTTCTGGTTGTGGAGTACCCCTGCGTGCGCAGGGAGCAGGTACTTGCGATGCCCTCCGTGGGACCATCCCCGCGTGCGCGGGGAGCTTCATCCTGGGGCAGAGCTAAGCAGGTCTGCCATGCCCTCCGTGTTGAGTATGAGAATCTGAAGGATATTGGTGAATTCCGCTCATGCATTTTCGACTTCTGCAACATTCCTTGCGTCGGAGCCCGTTTCGTCGAGATGCTGAGCCGCCGCCCCGTCTGAAGATCCATCTCGCGATGGAGGAATCCGTGGAGGTGAGGTGATTTGGACGCCACTTCGAAATACCTGGTTAAACCCGCAGGTTCCCACGGTCCGTGTGACCGGCCGGGGACCATCCATGCGGGTGCGGAGAGCAGCCGGTCGCGCCGGCGCCGGTCACGGCGGTGTGGGGACCGTCCCCGCGGGTGCGGGGAGCAGTGTCAGGCCTTGCCCACGAAGGCCTTCGCCCCGGGACCATCCCCGCGGGTGCGGGGAGCAGAGTCCGAAAGGTGTTCCTAGCGGTTCCTGGCAGGGACCATCCCCGCGGGTGCAGGGAGCGGTCCGAGGCACCTCCGGTGTCCACATTGGTGATGGGGCCATCCCCGCGGGTGCGGGGAGCAGGACGGGAAACTCCGAGCCCGGCCAGAGCGACAGGGGCCATCCCCGCGGGTGCGGGGAGCAGGCGGCCAGTCCGCGCAGGGCCTTCGCCATGTCGGGGCCATCCCCGCGGGTGCGGGGAGCAGACCATGAAGCCCGGCGGCCTGTTCCTGGCGTTGGGGCCATCCCGCGGGTGCGGGGAGCAGCGTCGAGCGGGGTGTGCCCGCCGAGAAGATTCGGGGCCATCCCCGCGGGTGCGGGGAGCAGCGGCAGCGGCTTGCCCATCAGGCGTCGGCCTGCGGGCCATCCCCGCGGGTGCGGGGAGCAGCGTCCTCCGGCTCGAGCTGGGAGCCGGTCAGCGGGGCCATCCCCGCGGGTGCGGGGAGCAGGAAGGCAGGCACGGCAACGTGACGCCCTTCCAGGGGCCATCCCCGCGGGTGCGGGGAGCAGGGTCGAGCCGCTCCCGCTCGAGCCGCTCCGCAGGGGCCATCCCCGCGGGTGCGGGGAGCAGCAGGGTTCGCCAGCATGGGGCAGAACTTGGCCGGGGCCATCCCCGCGGGTGCGGGGAGCAGTGTTGGTTCATGGGCTGGTCCCCCTGGTTGGTGGGGCCATCCCCGCGGGTGCGGGGAGCAGTCGCGGAGCACGTCCAGCGCCATGTCGGGCCGGGGGCCATCCCCGCGGGTGCGGGGAGCAGTCTGCCCGACCTGGTGCTTTACAGCGGGACGGTGTGTTTCTTGAGCACTTTCATTGAAACGCGCATATCGCCCACAGTGTTCTTTCCTGGGCGCTCGCGGGTTCGTAATGAGGGGCATGGTCGGCGCATTCTACGGCTACTTTCGTGCGGACATGCCGATCTTGGTCGCATAGCTGCTGATTTTCTCAACCGGGCGTGTTGTTCAGGTGTTTGCCTGTATTTATCTGACATGGCTGATGAGGGTGGGGTCGGCTCTGGCCTCGGGGGACGGCTTGAAGGCGCTGTCCGGCGGGTGTGGGCGAAGCATGACCGGGATGCCGAGGGGTGGCTGCCGTTGTGGCGGCACCTGGAGGACACTGCCGCTGTGGCGGGGCTGTTGTGGGATGAATGGCTGCCGGGACAGATCCGGGATGTGATCGCGGGTTCGTTGCCTGAGGGTTGGGTGGACGGGCGGCGTCTGGTGGTGTGGCTGGCCGGCGTGCATGACGTCGGCAAGGCGACGCCGGCGTTCGCGTGTCAGGTTGACCAGCTGGCCGACCGGATGCGGGATGTGGGTCTCCAGATGCGGACCCAGACGCAGTTCGGGCCGGACCGGAAGCTCGCGCCGCACGGCCTCGCGGGTCAGCTGCTGCTCCAGGAATGGCTGGAGGAGCGGCACGGCTGGGCCGGGAGGCAGTCAGGTCAGTTCGCGGTCGTGGTGGGTGGCCATCACGGTGTGCCGCCGGAGCACGGGCAGATCAAGGCGCTGTATGACCGGCCGCATCTTCTGCGTACGCCTGGTCCGGCCCAGGAGGTGTGGCGCCGGGTCCAGGAGGAGTTGCTTGATGGATGTGCCGACGTGTTCGGTGTCCGGGAACGGCTGGGTGCGTGGCGGTCGGTGAGGCTGCCGCAGCCGGTGCAGGTGTTGCTGAGTGCGGTTGTGATTGTCGCGGACTGGATCGCGAGTAACCCGGAGCTGTTTCCGTACTTTCCGCAGGAGGTACCGCGTTCCGGTGAGGAGCGGGTGGCTGCTGCGTGGCGCGGGCTGAGTCTGCCGCCGTGGTGGCAGTCGTACATGCCGCCGGTGGACGCGGGGGAGTTGTTCGCTTCTCGGTTCGATCTTCCCGATGGGGCTGTGGTGCGGCCGGTGCAGGAGGCTGTGGTGCGGCTGGCGCATGCGGTGCCGGTGGTGGGGCTGATGGTGGTCGAGGCGCCGATGGGGGAGGGGAAGACCGAGGCGGCGTTGGCGGCCGCGGAGATCTTCGCGGCGCGTTCGGGGGCTGGCGGTGTGTTCTTCGCTTTGCCGACGATGGCTACGGGGAACGCGATGTTCCCTCGGTTGCTGGACTGGCTGGATCGGCTGCCGTCTGAGGGCGGGGCCCGGATGTCGGTGTTGCTGGCGCATTCGAAGGCTGCTCTGAACGATGACTTCGCCGAGCTGATGCGTGAGAGTCGGCAGCCGGTCACGGCGGTGGATGTCGACGAGGACGTTCCCTCATGGCGTCCTGCGGATCCTGGGCGGGTGGCTCCGGCGGTGCTGGTGGCGCATGCGTGGTTGCGTGGGCGGAAGAAGGCGATGTTGTCGTCGTTCGTCGTGGGGACGGTGGACCAGCTGTTGTTCGCCGGGCTGAAGAGCCGTCACCTGGCGTTGCGTCACCTTGCGGTGGCGGGCAAGGTCGTCGTGATCGATGAGGCGCACGCCTACGACACGTACATGGGTGCCTACCTGGACCGGGTGCTGGAGTGGCTGGGGGCTTACGGGGTTCCGGTGGTGGTGCTGTCGGCGACGTTGCCGGCGGGACGGCGCCGTGAGCTGGCGGAGGCCTATGCGGGGGCCGGGCCGGGTGCGGAGGGTTTCGCGGAGGTGGAGGAAGCCGGCGGATATCCGCTGGTGACGTGTGTGGCGCCGGGTGAGGCGCCGGTCGTTGAGCATTCTGCAATGTCGGGGCGGGGCGGCCGAGTGCTCCTGGAGGTGCTGGAGGACGGGCTGGACGTGCTGGTGGACCGTCTCGGTGCGGAGCTTGGGGGCGGCGGTTGTGTGCTGGTGATCCGTAACACGGTCCAGCGGGTCCTGGACACTGCGAAGGCTCTCCGTGAGCGCTTCGGTCAGGACTGTGTGACGGTGGCGCACTCGAGGTTCGTCGATGTGGACCGTGCCATGAAGGACGCGGATCTTCTGGCCAGGTTCGGGCCGCCGGAGAAGTCGGCTGCCGTACGGCCGGCCGGGCCGCACATCGTGGTGGCCAGTCAGGTTGCCGAGCAGTCCCTGGATGTGGACTTCGATCTCATGGTCAGTGATTTGTGTCCGGTCGACCTCCTGTTGCAGCGCATGGGCCGGCTTCACCGTCATCAGCGCGGTGAGGGCCAGGCGGACCGGCCGGCGGGGATGCGAGAGGCGCGGTGTCTGGTGACGGGGGTGGACTGGGCCGCGACGGTGCCTGTTGCGGTGCGTGGGTCTGTTGCCGTGTACGGGCAGTACAGCCTGCTCCGGTCGCTCGCCGTGCTGCGCCCGCACCTGGAGGGCGGGCAGCACGTGCGTCTGCCGCAGGACATCAGTGTTCTGGTGCAGGCGGCTTACGGGCAGCAGACGGCTGTGCCCGCCGGGTGGGAGGAAGCGTGGGGCCTCGCTCTGGTGCGGCACGAGAAGCACCGTGCGGACCAGGCGGAGCAGGCCGGACGTTTCCGGATCGATCCGGCGGGGCGGGACGGGCGGCCGCTGATCGGCTGGGTGTCGGGTGGTGCGGGGGACGCGGACGATACTCGGGCCGGCCGTGCTCAGGTCCGTGACAGCCAGGAGACGCTGGAAGTCCTGGTGGTGCAGAGGCTTGGCGACGGCCGGCTCGTCACCCTGCCGTGGCTGGCGAAGGACGGCAGGGGGAGAGCACGTGGGGGTCTGGACCTTCCCCTGGACCGGTGTCCCTCGCCTGCGGCTGCACGGGCCGCGGCAAGCAGCGGTCTGCGTCTCCCCATTCAGTTCTCCGCTCCGAAGGTCATGGATCAGGCGCTCGATGAGCTCGAGAAGCTCTTCGTGCCGGCCTGGCAGTCGAAGGACAGTCACTGGCTGGCGGGGCAGTTGATCCTCGTTCTCGATGCCGACTGTCAGACCCGTTTGGCAGGCTTTGCCCTCCACTACAGCGAAAGTGATGGACTTGAGGTGACCCGTGTCTGAGACACCGCCGGAACAACCGGCAGACAGCGGCGGTTCGTTATCGTTCGATCTGGCCGACCGTCCCTGGATCGGGGTCCTTGGCTGCGACGGTGTGCAGGAAGAGATGTCGCTGCGCACGGTGTTCGCGGAGGCCGGGCGGGTGCGGCGGCTGGTGGGGGATCTGCCCACCCAGGAGTTCGCCTTGCTGAGGCTGCTTCTCGCGGTGGCACACGACGCCCTGGACGGCCCAAGGGACATCGAGCACTGGGCGGATCTGTGGGCCGAGGAAGACTGCTTCGCCCCGGTCGACGCCTACCTGAACGAGCACCGGGAGCGGTTGGACCTGCTGGATGCCCGGACCCCGTTCTTCCAGGTCGCCGATCTGCGCACCGGCAAGGGCGAGGTGGCTTCCCTCAACCGGATCGTCGCGGATGTTCCGAACGGGGATCCGTTCTTCACCTCACGGATGCCGGGGGTCAGCCATCTCTCCTTCGCCGAGGCAGCCCGGTGGGTCGTGCACGCGCACGCCTTCGACACCTCGGGCATCAAGAGCGGCGCCGAGGGAGATACCCGGGTCAAGGGCGGCAAGGTCTACCCGCTCGGGGTGGGCTGGGCCGGAACCCTGGGCGGCGTGTTCGCCGAGGGCGACACACTCCGCGAGACGCTGCTGCTGAACCTGGTGGCCGCGGACACGAACGGGCTCCGCTTCGAGGCCGGAGACCGTCCCGCATGGCGGCGCGCCCCCGACGGACCAGGTGTCTCGGAGTACCGGCAGCCGACCGGGCTGCGCGATCTGTACACGTGGCAGACGCGGCGGCTCCGGCTGCACTTCGACAAGGACGGCGTCCACGGTGTCGTCCTCGGCTACGGCGATCCGCTGGGTGCCCACAACATGCACACCCGCGAGCCCATGACCGCCTGGCGCCGTAGCCTGGCGCAGGAGAAGAAGCGCGGCGAACCCCTGGTGTACCTGCCCCGCGAGCACGACCCCGCGCGTGCCGCCTGGCGGGGGCTCGCCTCACTGATCGCGGAACGCACCGAGTCCGGTCAGGGGGCGCAGGCCGCAACGTACCTGCGGCCCGGAATCCTGGAATGGGTGTCCCGGCTGGCCACGGAGGGCGAGCTGGAGCGCACCTTCCTGATCCGTGCCCGGGTGATCGGCCCGGTGTACGGGACACAGCAGTCCGTTATCGACGAGATTATGGATGACAGCCTCTCCATGGGGGTGGTGCTGCTCCACAACCGCGACCGTGCATACGCGATGCAGGCCATCGACGCGGTCGGCGACGCCGAGAAGGCTGTCATGGCGCTCGGTGACCTGGCCACTGATCTGGCCCGCGCGGCCGGCGCCGAGTCCGACGGCCCACGCAGCACCGCACGGGACCGCGGATTCGGGTCCCTGGACGGCCCCTACCGTGCGTGGCTCGCCGGCCTCGCCGGGGCCCCAGACCCCTACCTGGCGCGTGAGGCGTGGAAACGCGACGTCCACCGCACCGTCGGACAGCTCGGCCGTCAGCTCCTCGCCGGGGCTGGGGACGCGGCGTGGGCAGGGCGGACCGTGCCCGGGAAGCAGGGCACCCAGTGGCTGAACTCCGGCCTCGCCGACACATGGTTCCGGGCCCGCCTGGCCAATGCCCTCGGCACTCCGCAAGACGACAGTCCACTGCCCGACCCGGCCGATGCCTCCGCCCTTCTCCCGAAGGTGACCGCATGACCACCGTGCTCCCGCTGACCGCCCCGCAACGTGTGCGGGAAACCACCGACAGCCTCATCCGCCCGCTGCAGCGGGACCTGCTCAGCGACCGGCCACACGCCGTCGCCGCCCTGGCCCGCCTGCGCCGCGGCGCGGGCAAGGACACCTCCCAAGTCCCCGACCTATGGGGCCTGATCGACATCGGTCCCCTTCACGACCGGCCCCAGGACGGCGGCCGCCCCTTCACCGAGGAACAGCTCACCCGCGCCGAGGACGCCGTACACACCGCCCTGACCCTGTGGGCCCTGCACCAGCAGTCCCGAGGCCACGGCATGCACCAGAGCGGCACCCACCCCGCCCACCACGGACTCGGAGCGGCAGTACGCCGGCTGATGCCGCCCGGCGAGATCGCCGAACCCGTCCGCAAACGCCTCGTCCGGGCCGGCACCGCACCCGACCTCCCCCAGCTCGCGCAACGCCTGCGCGACCTCGTCCTGCTGCTGCGCGGGCAGGACATCCCCCTGGACTACGCGCTCCTCGCGGAGCAGCTCTACCAGTGGCAGGCCCCCGGCGGACGCGACACGGTCCGTCGCGCCTGGGGCCGTTCCTTCCACGCCCACCGCGGCGCGCAGCACACCCCTCAAGCGGGTGTCCCGTCGCCCACTGTTTCCCCGGAACACGACAACACTGCTGACAAGGACGCCCCGTGACCCGCATCTACATTGACGTGCACGCCCTGCAGACCGTGCCGCCCAGCAACCTCAACCGCGACGACACCGGCGCCCCCAAGTCCGCCGTGTACGGCGGGGTACCCCGCGCCCGGGTGTCCAGCCAGGCGTGGAAGCGTGCCACGCGCGCCTACTTCAGTGACGAGCACCTCCTGGAGCCCAGCGAGCTCGGCGTACGGACGAAGAAGGTCGCCGAGGTCCTCGCAGACCGCATCACCGCCCTGGACCCCGCTCTCGAGCGGCCCGATGCCCTGCAGCGCGTGGCCGTCGTGATCGAGAACGCCACCGGATCGAAGATCGAAGTACCCAAGCGCAGCGCGGATGCCGCCAAGGACGGCGAGGAGCAGCCAGCCCCGCAGTCGAAGTACCTGATGTTCCTCAGCGCCCGCCAGCTCGACAATTTGGCCGCACTCGCCATCGAAGGCGGCCAGGACATCAAGGGCTACTTCAAGGACAACAAGGCGAACAAGGCGCGGGCGAAGGAGATCGCCGACACCCGGCACTCCGTCGACATCGCCCTGTTCGGGCGGATGGTCGCCGACTCCGCCGACATCAACGTGGACGCGGCCGTCCAGGTCGCCCACGCGATCAGCGTCCACCGTGTCGAGAACGAATCCGACTACTACACAGCTGTCGACGACCACAACACGGACGCGGAGCCCGGCGCCGGAATGATCGGGACGATCGACTTCAACTCCGCGACCCTCTACCGCTACGCGGCGCTCGGCGTCCACCAGCTCGCCGACAACCTCGGCCAAGGACTGCGCGAGGACGAACCGCTGACCACCCCGGTGCGCCGGGCTGTGGAGGCGTTCGTGCACGGCTTCGTCGCATCCCTGCCCACCGGGAAGATCAACACGTTCGGTCACCACACCCTGCCGGACGCGGTCATCGTGAAACTCCGCACCACCCGCCCGGTCAGCTTCGTCGCCGCGTTCGAGGAACCGGTACGCGCAGATCACCAGAGCGGTCACGTCAAGGAAGCGTCCGCCCGGCTGGCCGAGTACATCCCCGACATCGAACGCGCTTATGGAGACGAGGAATCGACCCTGACCTGGGTCCTCCGCGTTGGCCCGAACACGGAAAAGCTCTCCGGGATCGGCGAGGAGGCCACCAACCTGACTTCCCTTGTCTCCCGGGTCGGCCAGGCCGTCGCCGAACACCTGGACAAGCCCGCATGAGCGTCCTGACCCTGCTGCTGGCCGGCCCCCTGCAGTCCTGGGGGGCCTCCGCCCGCTTCACCCGCCGCACCACCGAAGCCGCACCGACGAAGAGCGGCGTCCTCGGCATCCTCGCCGCAGCCCAGGGCATCCAGCGCGGCGACGACAGCCGCCTCGCCGAACTGGCGGCACTGCGCTTCGGCGTCCGCATCGACCAGCCCGGCACCCGGATCCGCGACTTCCAGACCGCCCACCACCGCGTCACCGGCAAATCGATGCCGCTCTCCGAACGCTTCTACCTGGCCGATGCGGTCTTCACCGCCGCCCTCGAAGGCGACCACACCCTCCTGACCACCCTGCACAACGCCCTGCGCACCCCCGTCTACCCCACCTTCCTCGGCCGCCGCTCGTGCCCGCCGGCCCGGCCCGTCGAGCTGGCCGTCCACGACATCAGCCTCACCAGGGCCCTGAGCGACGAGCCCTGGCACGCTGCCCCCTGGTACCAGAAGCTCCACCGCAGCAACACCCCCACCGTCCCCCTCGTCGTCCTTCGCGACACCGCCCCCGGCGACGGCTACGGCGAAACCCTGCGCGACCATCCCCTCAGCTTCGCCGCCGAACACCGCCGCCACGCCCTGCGCACCGTCATCAGCGAAACGGTGGACGTCCCCAACCCCCGCGCCGCGATCCGCCCGCCGGCCCAACGGCAGCCCGTACCGCACCACGACCCGTTCGGTTCGCTGGAGGACAACCCCTGATGCACCTGACCCGATTCCGCATGAACACTGCCCGCCCCGGCGCCCGCCGACTGCTCGCCTCCCCCCAGGCCCTGCACGCCGCGGTCATGGCCTCTTTTCCTCACCTCCTGCCCACCACCGACACCCCCTCAGGCCCCCGCGTGCTGTGGCGCCTCGACAGCAACGCACGTGCCGAAGTGCTCCTCTACATCGTCAGCCCCGACCTCCCCGACCTGACCCATCTCGTCGAGCAAGCCGGCTGGCCCGCCGCCGCCCTCGACCCCGAAACCCCTGGCTGGCACACCCGCCCCTACACGCCCTTCCTCGACAGCCTCACCGCGGGTGACACCTGGGCGTTCCGCCTCACCGCCAACCCCGTCCACCACATCCGCCGCAAAGACGGCGAACCCACTAAACCCACCGCGCACATCACGCCCACGCACCAGCTGGGCTGGCTCCTGAAACCCGAACGCCAAGAGCGCGCCGGCTTCCACATCAACGAAAAGCCGCACGACCAGCGGCTCCTTCCCGCGGGTACCACCCACCAGCAGCACCCCCACCACGGTGACCGCTACACCTTGACCGTCCGTGACGAACGCACCCTCTCCTTCGCCAAGAACCGCAACACCCGTACACCCCGCCACCAAGTGAAAGTCGTCACCGTCACCTACGACGGCCACCTCACGGTCACCGACCCCCACGCACTGCGCCGCACCCTCACCGAAGGAATCGGCCGGGCCAAGGCATACGGCTGCGGACTCATGACCCTCGCTCCCGTCCCCACCGGGCTGACGCCATGAGCACCGTCGGTCAACGCCCAGCCCTCACCCCCCGCCACCTCACCCGCACCGCAGAACGCCTCTCCTTCATCTACCTCGAGCGCTGCACCATCCACCGGGATGCCAACGCCATCACCGCCGAAGACGCCGACGGCACCACTCACATCCCCTCCGCCACCATCGGCACCCTTCTCCTCGGCCCCGGCACCCGCATCACCCACCAGGCGATGAGCGTCCTCGGAGAAACCGGGGCCTGCGTCGCCTGGGTCGGAGAACACGGCGTCCGCTACTACGCCGGCGGCCGAGCCCTCAGCCGCTCCGCAGCACTCGTCGAAGCGCAGGCCACCCAGTGGGCCAACGTCCGCAGCCGCATCGCCGTCGCCCGCGCCATGTACCGGATCCGGTTCCCCGACGAAGATCCCGCCCGCCTCACCCGCCACGAACTCCTCGGCAGAGAAGGCACCCGGGTCAAGGAGTGTTACCGCGCACAGGCAGCCCGCACCGGGGTCCCGTGGAACGGACGCAACTACACCCCCGGAGACTTCGCCAGCGGTGACCCCGTCAACCAGGGCATCACCGCCGCCGCACAATGCATGTACGGCGTCGCGCACGCCGTCGTCGCCTCCCTCGGCTGCAGCCCAGGACTGGGCTTCGTCCACTCCGGCCACGAACTCTCCTTCGTCCTGGACATCGCCGATCTCTACAAAACTGACATCGGTATCCCGCTCGCCTTCGATGTGGCAGCCGAAGCAGAAGAAGACGTCGGCTCACGCACCCGCAGGGCCCTCCGGGACAAGATCAACGAGACGAGACTTCTCGAGCGCTGTGTCAACGACATCAAGGGTCTGCTCCTGCCCAACGCACCGGAGCCCGGCAGCGAAGCATCCGAGCCGCCGGACCGGGTGACGCTCCAGAGCGACCGAGGGCTGTTGGTCGCATCCGGGGTGAATTACGGAATGGACGAGCAAGAAGCGGCCCTCTGGTGACCGTGATCGTCCTCACCAACTGCCCAGCCGGCCTCCGGGGGTTCCTCACACGATGGCTCCTGGAAATCTCCGCAGGCGTGTTCATCGGTAACCCCTCAGCCCGGATTCGCGACGCTCTGTGGGCCGAGGTCCAGCAGTACGCCGGCCAAGGGCGGGCACTCCTCGCCCACACCACCAACAACGAACAAGGCTTCACCTTCCGCACGCACGACCATGCGTGGCACCCCACCGACCACGAAGGCCTCACTCTCATCCGGCGTCCCAGTGTCAGCCCCAGCACACCGAGCAATAGTGGAAAGCCGGGCTGGAGTTCGGCAGCCAAGCGTCGGCGATTCGGCAAGAGATGAGGTCCAATATGCCCGGCATGACCGAATCGGTGAAAGTGCTCGAGAATCGGCATAGGGACGGATAGACGTGCAGGTCACTGAGTCTGCTTCCCGCGCCCGCGGGGATGGTCCCGACGAGGTACACGCGGCCGTCCTTGCCGATGACTGCTTCCCGCGCCCGCGGGGATGGTCCCGCGATCACGTCCATGTCGGTCGTCACGCTGCACTGCTTCCCGCGCCCGCGGGGATGGTCCCGGGACGAGGGCCCCGACCGGTGCGGTCGGGGCCTGCTTCCCGCGCCCGCGGGGATGGTCCCGAGTGCTGCCCGAAGGGCCACCCGTACAACGTCTGCTTCCCGCGCCCGCGGGGATGGTCCCCGCACGGAGCTGCTCGCGCTGCTCAGTGCGAACTGCTTCCCGCGCCCGCGGGGATGGTCCCGACGCGTAGGACATGAGGCCCATGCGCCCTGGCTGCTTCCCGCGCCCGCGGGGATGGTCCCCGGCCGTTGCCGCCGTGCGTCCTGTGCGTGGGCTGCTTCCCGCGCCCGCGGGGATGGTCCCCGTGCGGTGAGACCGTCGCCGCCGGTGAGCTCCTCCTTCCCGCGCCCGCGGGGATGGTCCCGTGCGTTGCGAGGGTCCGCGCGACGCGTTGCGCTGCTTCCCGCGCCCGCGGGGATGGTCCCCTCAGCCAGCAGGACATCGTCCACCGCACCGGCTGCTCCCCGCGCCCGCGGGGATGGTCCTCCGGTGAGCCACCGGAGTACGGCCGGCCACCGCTGCTCCCCGCGCCCGCGGGGATGGTCCCTCGTCCTCGATGGCGATCTCGCGGCGCTGGATCTGCTCCCCGCGCCCGCGGGGATGGTCCCTGTTTGCCTAACAGAGTCAAGCACAGTGGAGCCTGCTCCCCGCGCCCGCGGGGATGGTCCCGACACGCTCGCCGTGCCGATCTGCGTGACCGGCTGCTCCCCGCGCCCGCGGGGATGGTCCCTCCGACACCTCCTCGCCCTCGAAGAGCTTGTCCTGCTCCCCGCGCCCGCGGGGATGGTCCCCCCCACAAGTCCCGGCCGGGGCGCATGACTCCCTGCTCCCCGCGCCCGCGGGGATGGTCCCGAGCACCCCGACCTCATCACCCCCACCCGCGCCTGCTCCCCGCGCCCGCGGGGATGGTCCCTCAAGAAGATCAACGCCCTGCAAGCGCAGCTCCTGCTCCCCGCGCCCGCGGGGATGGTCCCCAGCTGAAGGCCGCACCGTCCGGCGGCACCACCTGCTCCCCGCGCCCGCGGGGATGGTCCCAGGGAGCCGACGACGTAGACCTGTTCGGTGTCCTGCTCCCCGCGCCCGCGGGGATGGTCTCAGAGCGGGCCCCCCTCCAACTCGTCTGGAGGGCTGCTCTCCGCGCCCGCGGGGATGGTCCCGGCCACGATGGCGAGCGGGATGGTGGCCATGACTGCTCCCCGCGCCCGCGGGGATGGTCCCTGGACCGTCAACAAGTGGGTGCAGGACGGATGCTGCTCCCCGCGCCCGCGGGGATGGTCCCGCGATGATCGACGCCGACCTGTCGGCGCGAGCCTGCTCCCCGCGCCCGCGGGGATGGTCCCAGCTTCTGCGCCTTCCACTGCGGCAGACCGGCCTGCTCCCCGCGCCCGCGGGGATGGTCCCGATACGGGTTGGCCCGGCTCAAGGACATACAGAAGAGGGCGAAGGGTGGGCCCGCACACAAAGCCACGAGAAGAGGGTGCCGGGCATCCCACCGCTGCAACCAAGTGGGTTGCTGCTGGCCGCCAAGAGCGCGATCCACAACCTTGAAACCTTCTGTACTGCATCAGCGGGCATGGAAGGCGGAGGTCGGCTCGTTCGCCGACATGCGGGCCGCCGGAATCTGACAAGGGGTGGGCGTCCGGCGACCCTCCCGTGGGGAGGCAGGGAGGGGGCGGCAGGCCCCTCCCTATGCCGAAGCGGGAAGGCGGGGCCGCTGCGGGATCCCGGTCTCGGGGAGTGGTCCGGGTACTCGCGTGATCACATAGCACCGGCACCAGCCAAGCAGAAGAGGCATGACCGGAAATAGTTGTTGAGCATGCAGTTGCCGCGTTACTACCGTGACGTGATCGTAGGGAGAGCTGACGTAGCGGGGAGGGCATGAGTACCAGGGCATTGCGGATCTGGGAGCAGGGGGAAGTCGAGGCTGTACAGCTGTCGGACACCCACGCCGCTCAGAAGCGGGAACTCGCCTACCTTGTGGGCGGCCCTACGGACACGGGCGTGTATCACCGGCAGGCCGTCCTCCACATCCACGGCATGGGTGCCGCGGCCCAGGACTTGCAGTTCAACGCCGTCGCGTGGGCGCTGGCCAGGGCCTGGCGGGGCCGGGACGTCACCTACGGCCTGTACGGACCACTCGTGGTTACCGGCCCCGCTGACCCCGCAGGTGGACACGGTGCGCTCTCCTCGCATCTCGAAGCGCAGGTCCACGACGTATGCGCCGCTGTGAGCGACGTCCACGCCGAGTGGCGAACCCGGCCACGGCCGGTGAGGCGGCAGCCCGCGCGGAACTCATCGCAGCGGCCCGGCAGCAAGTCTCCGCCACCTGACCGCCAATGTGCTGCCCGATCACTGGCCACGGGTCGGCCCGACGGCCGGCGAGCAAGGGCCTCGAAACGTTCCTGCGGTGAATGCCCTGGTCCGTGCGGGTGACCAAGGGGTGTGGCCTACGCGCGGGATGTGGAGCGACCGGTAGAACGCCGGAGTGATGATCAAGAACCTTCTGCGCGGTTTCGGCGCGCTCTCCCTCGCTCTCGTTCCCCTCCTCGCTCCCGTCCCGGCCCAGGCCGCACACACCGCCCCAGGGCTGCGGGCTGCGGAAGTGACTACGCTCGCCGACGCCATCGGCCTGGTCCAAGTCGATACCGAGGACCGTACCGGCTACGTCCGCACCGCCTTCCGCCACTGGAACTCCGGCGACCTCACAGACGGCTGCAACACCCGCAACGAGGTGCTGCTCGCCGAAGCGATCGTCGCGCCGTCTGTCGGGGCCGGCTGCAAGCTGTCCGGGGGTACGTGGCTGTCGTACTACGACGGTCAGGAGGTCACCGATCCCGGTGCCCTGGACATCGACCACATGGTCCCTCTCGCCGAGGCCTGGGATTCCGGTGCCTCCGCATGGACACCGGCCCGCCGTGAGGCGTACGCGAACGACCAGGGTGCGGCGGCGTCGCTCGTCGCGGTGACCGCCCGTACGAACCGTCAGAAATCGGATCAGGATCCGGCCGAGTGGCTGCCGCCGTCCCCGGACGCGCAGTGCCGGTATACGCGGGAGTGGGTGGCGACGAAGCTGCGCTGGCAGCTGACCGCGGACGTCGCCGAGTACGAGGCGCTGAAGGTGTTCGCAGAAGGCCCCTGTGAGGACACCGTCGTCACGTACACCCCCGCCCCCTGACCGGTTCCTGAACCCGTCCTCGGCCAGGACGGCTTGGTCCGCGCGACGCGTCGCTGTCTGTGCTCGGCCTCCAGTTCACACGATAGGTAGTCGACTTCGTGGGAGCTGGGGGCGATGTGCAGGCAGCCGTTCACCACGGTGGCCTCGGTGGGGGCGAGTCAAGCCGGCACCGACGCTGCGGGCTCAACGAGTCCCGACAGATCGCAACACCAGGTTGCGGCACTAACCTGCGGTGGTGACCGGACCCGAGCTGGATGAGTTGATCGTTGCTGACGGCGCGGCGCTGCGCGCGTGGCTGCTGGACAACCACACCGCCTCTCCTGGTGTGTGGCTTGTCCTGACCAGGAAGGGCGGCTTCGTTACCACGTTGACCTGGCAGCAGGCGGTCGACGAGGCACTGTGCTTCGGCTGGATCGACGGGCAGGCCCACAAGCGCGACGAGGGAAGTTCCTGGCGGCGGTTCACCCCGCGCCGGCCCCGCAGCGTCTGGTCCCAGCGCAACGTTGCCAACGTGGCCCGGTTGGAGGCGGCCGGCCTGATGCTGCCCGCCGGCCGGGCCGCTGTGGACGCTGCGAAGGCCGACGGGCGGTGGACGGCCGCCTATGCGCCGTCATCGGAAGCGGAGGTGCCGGCCGACCTACGAGCCGCGATCGCCGCCGACCCGGCGGCGCAGGCGATGTTCGAGGTGCTCACCAAGAGCAACCGCTTCGCCCTCATCAGCCGGGTCAATGCCGTCAAGCGGGCCGAGACGCGCACCCGGAAGATCGCCGAGTGCGTGGCGATGCTGGTCCGGCGCGAGACAGTCCTTCCGCAGCGAGCCAAGCCCGGGGACCCGTCGACGTCGTGACCGGGTGTCTGACGGAACGGATAAGCCAGCGCTATTGAGCGGGACTGGTTTCGAAACCCTGTTTTGTCCGTTTCGAGAAACGTGGAGGTCTCCGCTGGTGCGCGGTCAGTCGTATCGTTCGAACAGTGCGTTGCCGATCGAGGCCACGTGGTCTCGAACACCCGGAGGGCCGGTCACCTCGAGGTGGAACCTCTCACGTCGAGTCGGCAGCGGGCCCAGCTGCTCTGGAGTTCGGGACCTTATCGCTCACCTCCTGGCATCTCATCCCGTGGTCACAGGGGTCGGAGCCATCGCCGAGTACCGAGGTGATGTGGGACTCAAGGTCGAGATCGGCGGTCTCGATTTCGATATCCGGGTTGGAGCCGGCCTGAGCTCAGTAGCCTCGTATCAGGTGGGCTCCAGGGCGTGTTGGTGGTCACCAACTTGAGAGGGCAGTTCGTAAGTTGATGTCCGTTCCAGTGCTTCCTGGCTGACGGCGTGATCACTTGGCGCTGCACGGCCGGGTCGCCTTGTCGGTGCCGCTGCGTAGGGTGCACCCGACGATCACTTGCTTATGGGAGGGGCGCAGTGTGCGCGACGGGATTCGGTGGCTGGTCGATCTGGAGCACTGGATGTCCAGCGTGGTGTTCGCACGCGGGATATCCGCGCAGGAACTGGCGGTACGCATGGGAGGCGATCGGGACGCCGCGACCGAGCCGATCACTGACGCCGAAGCGTGGGTCCTCGGTGAGTGGTACCGACCAGGCGAGGACGGTGACGGGGTCGTACGCGTCGGAGAGCAGGAGGGCTGGGCGTTCGCTCTGGAGTACGGGGACTCTACCGGCGGGGACCGTTTGGCAGAGATCTCTCAAAAGGGCATCGAAGCTGTCCACTACGTGCCGATGCAAGAGCATCCGCCGGCCACAGTTTTCTATGCTCGGGACGGCGTGGAAGTATGTGGCTTCGGGCTGCGCGAGGAAGTATGGCGCTGGGGCCGGGAGCCTGACCTGCTGCTTCCCGACCTCATTAGCGGGCACGTGCTGCAGCCCGACGGGAAAACGCTCATCGCCCCCGAAACTGAGCACTACACGGATGCCTACCGGCGTACCCTCGGCGTCATTGAGCAGCGGTTCGGGCTCTCGCTGTCCCCGGCCTACCTGTAGGAAGCCCGCCTGCCAGCGTATGCAGTTCGCGGCACACCAGACATGTATGCCTGAGCGATCGCAGCCGTCGCCAACTCATCTGCTCACTCGCCAACTGAAGCCAGGGATGCCGGGCGTATTGCTCGGTCGGCCACCTGCTTCGTAGTGAAGCTACCAGCGCCAGCTTCGGTGAGGATGTCCAGCTTGACCAGGCGTTTCAGCTTACCGGTGCTCTCGACTGGTCACGGGCGTGGGTGGTTCCTGACCAGCGGGACGAAGGACGGGGCCCAGCTCGGCCGCCGCAGGCCGGGACAGCGGCGTGGAACGGGCGATCAGCTTCAGCTGGCCCGCAGGGTCGAACCGGCCGAGCAGGAGGCTGGTCGGCGAGTGAACGGTTCCGGTGACCGCACCGGTGATCCCCTCCGTCGTCATGCGGGTCCGCAGTTTCAGCCACCCGCGCTCTCCGCGCCGGTAGCGCGAGCGAGGATCCTTGATCACCACATCCTCGATTCCAGCCGCCCCCACACCGGGTCCAGCCAGCCGGCGGCGGTCGCCGGGTCGGAAGTCTGCGGGCACAGCGCCCACAGGGCTGCCAGCCGCCGTGCGGTGAAGAGGTCCTCCAGCGCAGCCCTGCGACGGCGCAAGGGCTCGTCGAGCAAGACATCACCGGACATCTCAAGCACGTCGAAGACGATCGGATGGGCCGGCAGCTTCCGCGCCGCGCGCTGCGCGGTGGCTCCCCGGCGCTGGGCCGGCCCGCTCCTGCAGCGCGGGAAAGTCGAGCCCCTGCGCGCCCCACACCACCAACTCGGCATCGAGAACCGCCTCGACACCGAGCTCGGCCGCAGACCGGACGAGCTCGGGAAAGGCCCCACGCAGATCGGCACCCCTCCTGGACTGGAGGTACGGCTGCGGCCCGGTGAACACCAGGACACGGAACCCGTCGGCCTTGGGCTCGAACGGCACGGGCTTCGCCCCGGGCGACGGTAAGGCTGTGATGGGGCGGGCCAGCATCGGCTCGATCGGCGGTGAGAGGTGCACGCTTCCACTTCTACGCCTTTCGTGCTCCTCTCGCCGCCCGCAGCGCCGCTCAGGACGACGAGCAGCGCGGGAGTCGGGCAAGGGGTGGTGGTCGAGGCTCCTGTCCTGGGCCGAGGCGGCGGGCAGTGGGTCCGGCCACGCCAGGGCTCGCAGGATCCCGGTGCGGCACCGTCGGCTCGGGCCGGCCGCGGCAACTGCCCGGCGTTGACAGACCTGCCAGGAGCCTGCGGCGCGGCTCGTCCGGGATGAAACCCAGTGAATGGCAGTGACCGGCCTGTCAGATCCCGCACCTAGGCTGTGGCAGAGATCGATCAAGGAGCCAGGCAGTGCGAATAGAACGTCACCAGGTGGGCGAGGCGGCCGTGTCGGCAGCGCGCGAGGACTTCACCAACCGAATCGTGGGCCAGGTGCGGTCCATGTCGCGGGGCGGCCGGATGGCCACCTACGAGTGGCAGTCGATCGCCGACGAGTTCCTCGACTACCTGGGCGCCCTGTCCGTCGAGACGCCCGGTCTCGACACCTCGGAGGCCAGGGCCGCCCTCAAGGACGCCTCCGAGGCCGCGGCCGGCGCCATCGCGTACGCGGCTTACCACCCGCACTGTAGCTTCAACGTCTTCCTGGAGTATGTGAACTTCGGCATGAGCTACGACCCGGGTGATGACGCACCCGAGGAAAGCGTGACGTCCAAGGAGTGGATCGACGCGCTCTGCCTGTCGGTCCTCAGAGACAAGGCCAAGTGGCACGGCGAGGAGTTCACCTTCGCCCGGCAGAAGTTCGCCGAGAAGGAGAAGGGCACGCCTGTCGGCGAACTCGCCACGGGATTGACTGCCGTGGCCCTGGACGACGCCGGCGACGGGGAGTACCCGCCGAGTGCGCAGGCCAAGCTGGCTGCCTTGGATGCGGCTCTGGACCGGGTCCGTACCCGTGCGACGGAGACGGGCGAGCCCCTCCTGGACCGGCCGGACGGCCTGGCGCTGCAGACGCTGCGGGCGCTGGCCGCCGGGGACAGGGAGGGCTTCGACGCCGCGCTGGCCGAGGTCTTGGTCCGGCACAGCGCCCTGCACGGGCAGGCGGCCTCCCCGAGCAGCCTGCTCCCGCTCGTGCCCCTCGCCCTGGCCGCGATCGCGTACCGGACGCTGGGCTGGGCACCGGCCGTTCACACCGACTACCTCCCGCACGCGCTGGTCACCGGCTTCGAGACCCGGGGCCCTCGGGTCGGAGGGCTCGGCCGCAACCGGCGGCCGGACGCGGTCGCCGCGCTCGCCGCCGGCCCGTTGGTGGTGGAGCGGCCCGCCTGTGAGCGCGAGGGCATCCCGCGGATCGTGGCCATGTACGAGGAGCGCTGGCGGGAGGCGTTCGCCCCCGCCGACGGGGAGCCCCTCGCCGTCTGGCCCCTCGGTAGCGTGATGGACGATCAGGAGCGCCTCTTCCAGTGGCGGGCGGGGAATCCCGGCGACGCCGAGGATGCCCAGCTCGCCACCCTTCGGCTGGCCTCTCGCGCGGGGGCGGCCCTGTTCCGTATCGCCCTGGCGGAGCCGGGCACCGAGGTCGAGGTGAACGTCGACGGCCGCACGCTGCGCTATCGGGCCAAGCGCGGCGAGGATGCCGGTGCCGGGCGCTGGCAGACGGCCACCACCTTCGCCCTGATCACCGGCGCATGCGAGGACCTCGCCCCTCTGGTCCTCACCGGCCCCACTTTCGCGCGCCCGGACGGCTCCGCGTTCACGGCGTACCGCGAGGCTCTCCACGCCTACCTGAAGGGCACTGATCCCGAGGCGGCCGCGCAGCGGGCGCTTCAAGAGGCCGAGAAGGCCAAGGACTGGGGCTTCGCGATGCCGCCGGCCGTGCTGCTCTCGCAGCTGGTGGAGGGCGACGAGGAGAGCTTCAACCTGGCCTTGGCCGACGCGCTCGAAGCCCACCGCGCGTACTACGAGGTTGCCGACCGCTCCGACGATCCTGAGGTCTCCGTCAACCTCGACGTCCTCGCGCTGGCCTGCCACGCCCGCCGCCGCGGCTGGGCTATCCGCGTGGAGTCCCCTTACCTGCCGCAGTACCTCCTGCGGGCGGCTGAACCCTTCTAGTGACCTGAGTCGCAGGTTCGTCGTTGGTTGTTTCCCGTCCTGCGCGCCGTGCGCGACGCGGACCCGTCCGCCGCCGAGGAGGCCATGCGTGCGCTGCTCGCCCGCGTGGCCCGCCATTTCTCGAGCCGGGATGTCCCACCGGGATCCGACACCGGAGTCAGGCCGCCTCGACGACGGCCGGCGCGTCGTGGCTGTGCTGGAGGATCATCCGCCCCCGCACCACCGTCTCCCGCTCCAGCGTCGCCCAGAACGGATGCGTCGCGACCACGGTGCTCAGCTCGAGGAGCTCGGCCCGCAACCGGGCCACCTCCCGATGCTGCTCGTCGGTGTAGCCGGGACTGTCGGGCTTCGCGGACCGGTATCCGCTGTGCAGCTGCTTGTCCCCTTCCCAGCCGGGCATCGGCACGGCCGACCACGGCAGGGTCCGGGCGTACTGCTCGTACGCTGCGCGGGTCTGGTGCAGGGCGAGCTGCGCGTCGCGCAGGTCTTGGGGGAAGTCGTACTTAGCCACACCCGAATAGTACGTCTGTTCGAATTACTGAAGCGAGGGCACGCCGGTCCGTGCGAGAGGTCTCACACGGACCGCGGCCGCTTCACCAGTGGGAGCGGGGCGGGCGCCTTTCGCGAGGTGGGGGTGAGCCTGTGCTGGTGAGCTTGTCGGGTACTGACCACGGAAGGTGGGGCCTGGTACTTTGGTGCACGGGGCCTGGATGGGAGATGCGCCGGTGCCACGGTGGGATGGCGTCCGGTAGCTGGATCGAACGCGCAACCGCCACCGGCCTGGAGCAGCCGCTGCGGCACAGCGTGGTCGGGCTCACCGTTCGTCGGTGAAGAGGGCTGGAACGTCCCTGGATGGTGGTGCGTTCAGTTGGGGGTGTGGGTATGGAGGGGACTGTGTCCCCGGGCCTCACCTATAGCCCATGGGGAAGATCGTTCGGCTGAAGCCCCGTGGAGCCCTCCGCCGAGAGGCGACCACCCTCCATACCCACACCCCCTTCTACGGCCCCGGCTGGCCTCCCCCGACCAGCCGGGGCTCTTTCATGCGCGCGTACGGGTGTCGCCGTCGGAGGGCATGGGTTTTGCGTCCGGATCAAGCCGTGACTGGAAGTGATCTTTCGGTGACGTGTTGTCAGTGGTGGCTGGTTTGATGGATCGGTTGCGCAAGGGGGCGTGGCGTGTGGGGGAGGGGGCTGGTTGTGCCGTGGGTGCGGGAGTACGTGCGCAGGAACGGGACGAGGGTGAAGGCCCATTCCCGGTGGGCCGCGGGCGGGCGCCGGGAGATGTCCGTCGTCGTCATCGTGGGGCTGGTGGTGATCGTTCTGGGTAATCCGTCGAGTTCGGCTGACGGCGGTCAGGGCAAGTCACCTCGCCCGGGGCCGAGCACTGGGTATCCGGGGAAGTTCTCCGAGACGGGCAAGGCGCCGGCCCGGCCGGGGCCTCAGCCCACGGTGTCCTATCCGATCAGGTTTCCCGAGACGCGGAAGGCGCCCTCGCGGCCGGTTCCGCGGTCGACGGTGTCGTACCCGATCCCGTGGGACCGGGGGAGCCGATGACCGCCCGCCGTCCGGCCCGGCGGGGCGGCCGGCCCCGGTCGCGCAAGCGTAAGCAGGCCTATACCGGCGGCGAGGTCCTGGTCGGCGTCTTCGTCATCGTGTGGCTGGTCTCTGTGCTGCTGGACTGGCTCGCCGCCCACCCCTGGGTCCTGCCCGTCACCTTGCTGGCGGCCGGGGCCGGTGCCTTCTTCTGGTTCCGGCTCCGTGCACAGCAGGGGCAGTGGCAATCCCAGGTGCCGGGGCTGCGGTATCCGCTGGAGCTTCTGGACCGGCTGCACCACCGCCAGTTCGAGGACGCGATACGCGACCTGATGCTCCGCGACGGCTGCCAAGACGCAGTCCAGGTCGGCGGCGCCGGCGACAACGGCGCGGACGTGAAAGCCACCGACCCCTTCGGCCGCCGCTGGGTCATCCAGTGCAAACACCGCCGCGCCGGCCTCGCCGGAGCCGCCGTCGGCACCCCCGACCTGCACGTCCTCAACGGCACCGGCCGCCCCGTCCACAAGGGCGACGTCATCGTCCTGGTCACCAACGGCCGCTTCACCAAACCCGCCACCGACTTCGCCCAGTCCCAACGCCTGCACCTCGTCGACCGCCACACCCTGGCCACCTGGGCCGCAGGACCCCGCCCCCTGTGGGAACTCCTGCGCGCGGTACCACCGCCCCGCAGACCGACCACGCTGTCCTGACAGGCCGGCTTCCGCCCTGCCTGCCCGAGATCCGGGCGGCCCGCTTCCGCGCGCAGACAAGCCAGCCGGTGGGAACGGCCTGCTCCCACGATTGGGGGCGCTACAGACCCGGCCAGAGACAGACCCCGTACCGCCAACTGCATGTAACCGGGCACCAAGGATCCCACCTACTGGGGCCGTGATGACGACCCGCGTTCCTGATCTGCCCTTCGATCCCTGGACCTATCGGTGACGGTCGATGCGCTGGTGCAGCTCCGCCTCCCCGGTGGCGGCGACATACCCGCCCGAGATGGCAAAGTGCCGCTGCGCACGCTCCAGGACCGGCCTACCGGGAAGCTCGGTTCCGCGTACTGCCTGCTGCACCAGATGCCGAACGGCCACCACCGCGTGAAGAGCAGCCTCGATCCGGGCACCACCCGGCGTCGCTCCCGCAAGCCCTGACGGCAGCCCCAGGACGTGGTGATCGTGATCCTCCACGACGCCGCAGTCGATAGAAGCGACCAGGGTGGCCTGAACCTCCATCAGCATGCTCACCACGTCCTCCCACTGCTCAGGAGTCGGCCGCTCGGAACGCTGCTCCTGCATCTACTGCCTCCGAATGTCTTGAGTAAAATTGGTGAATTGGCTGCCGCCGTGTGGTGCGGTGCCGCCGGTCTGGTGGGGTCCGTACGGAGTCCAGGACGCTGGCGTGGTGCATTGTCCGCGTCCGCGGGTCGCGGCGAGGTGGTCGGCTGTGACCAGGGCTTCACGCCCAGGCGCCCCCTATGCGTGGGGCTGGGGCGATGTCTGAACGGCTTCGCTCTTCCCGCCGCGCAGGGGTGCCTGTAGTGCAGGTGCGTCACCGGGCGGGGCGCGTGGCCCGGTGAGGGCTCTCATGGCCTGTTCGGTGGGCCGGATGACGATCTCGCTGAGGGAGACGTTGTGGGGCGCGAGAGCGCGAAGGCGATGAGTTCGGCGACGTCTTTGGCCTTGATGGCGGTCTCGGCCCAGATCTGTTCGGCCATGGCCCTGGTCTTTGCGTGGGTGATGTGGGTGGGCAGTTCGGTGGCGACGGCGCCGGGTTCGACGAGGGTCACGGCCCTGTTCTCGTATAGCTACGGCGAACGGACATGTAGCGCTGAGTGACTACACGGGGCTGCGGTCACGCTGCTGAAGGGCGGCGAAGTCGGCGTGTGCCGTCTCGACTGCCTCCGGGTACGCCTGGGTCTTGTCGTGCTCGGCGAGCGCCCGGTAGATGCTCGCGGCCGAGGGGTTCTGTCCCTTGCGCTTGCCGGTGGGGATGATCAGGTCGGGCTGGATCTGCTCGACGGACTCGCCGAGCGCCTTGCGCCGCAGCACGGTGTGCAGCATGTCGTCGGTGATGACCGGGGGCCGGCCGCCGTACTTGCCCTTGCGGGCCGCGGTCTCCAGCCCTTCCAGCGTCGATTCGCGGATGTTCTCCCGCTCTGTCTCTGCCATTGCGGCGAAGAAGCCGAACAGCAGCTTGCCGGGGCCGGTGGGGTCGTAGATGCCGGGCAGCGGCCCGGCAAGCATCTCCAGCACCAGGCCGTGCTCGGTCAGATGGTCTGCGAGGGAGGTGAGCTCTGCCGCGTCCCCTCCGAGCCTTTTCATCTCGAACACGGTGAAGATGACCCGGCAGTGCGGGGCATGCGCCTTGACCTCCCGGGCGGTCCTCAGCGCCTCCTCGAACTGCGGGCGGACCTTGATCCGGGTGCTGATCTTCTCGCTGAAAATCTTGTCCCTGCTGATGCCGTGTTTGGCGAGCGCGTCCAGCTGCGAGTCGAGCTCCTGGCTGAGGTGCGAGCAACGGGCATAACCGATGCGGATGTCCGCGCTCGGCAGACTGGGATCGACGGCTGCGGGTACCGACTTGCCGGGCCGCCAGGGCTGCCCCGGCCCTCGGTTGGCCGGGGTCGGCACCCGCAGCTCCTTCGCCAGCTTCGGCACCTTGGTGAAGTGGCCGGTGTGGTAGGCGCTCGTGACTGCCCCGCTGCGCGAGCGGCACGGTGAGCCGGGGGCGGCCTTCCACTTCGGGCACGGATGGCGCTCGACGAGATCGGCTTCGGACTCAGGTCCGGCGGAGGGTTCTTGAAGGGCCGTCATGCACCCGGATTTTCGCACAACGCAAGTCTCAGAACCCTCCTCCTGACACCTTTGCGTGCGAACGGGTTCTGAGAGTCGATCCGCTTCTTGATGGCCTTCGTCCGGCCCTTTTTGATCTTGCTCGGGCAAAGGGTCGTTTGTGAGAATCTGACCGTCGCGAGCTCACGAGCTTGAGTCTCCAGCAGGGGGAGACCGGAGGGTGGGGACATGAACGGCCACACGCTCTACTCGATCGGCGAGCTGGCCCGGCGGACTGGTACCACGGTGAAGACCATCCGGTTCTACTCCGACTGCGGACTCATACCGCCTGCTGACCGCAGCCCGGCCGGCTATCGCCTTTACGACAACGGTGCCGTCGCACGCCTCGATCTTGTGCGAACCCTGCGCGACCTGGGAGTGGACCTTGCGTCCATCCGGAAGGTCATGGACCGGGAACTCGCGCTGTCGGAGGTTGCCGCGGCACATGCCGACGCGTTGGACGTGCAGATCCGAATCCTGCGGCTGCGGCGTGCAGTGCTGACCGCCGTGGCGAAGCGCGGGGCTACCCCTGAGGAGACACATCTGATGCACGAACTGGCCAAGCTCTCTGAAGTCGAACGCCAACAGCTGGTCGGTGACTTCCTCGACGCCGCGTTCGGTGGTGTGGGTACCGGCTCCATGTTTACGGGAATCATGCGCTCGATGACTCCGGAACTGCCGGACAACCCCGATACGGAGCAGGTCCAGGCGTGGGTGGAACTGGCCGAGCTGTCCCAGGACCCAGACTTTCGCGCCCTCGTGCGGCAGATGGCCCAGGAGCAGACGGCCGGGTACATCCAGGGTGGTCCACCCATGCTGCACAGCAACTTGGCTGCGATCGTCCGTGACCAGATCGCCCCGGCCGTGGCAGCGGGCATCGAACCAGCCTCACTTCAGGCCGATCCGATCGTCGCGGTCCTCATGACCCGCTGCGCACATCTTCTCGACTGCCGCGACGATGCAGAGTCCCCGTGGCAGCTCCTGGCCCGGCTGGAACGCGTGAACGATCCGCGCAGAGAGCGGTACTTCTCTCTGCTCGCGGTGATCAATGGCTGGCCGGGTCCGGAGAGCCTGCGGCCGGTGCTCGACTGGTCCGTCCACGCCCTGCAGGCCCGGATGCAGGGATGATGGGGCGGCCGCGGGGCGGCATGGACCAGCTATTGCCGATCTCAGATCAAAGCCCTGCTGCATATGATCCGGCAATGAACGCTCCCGTCATACTCAAGGCTGCCGCGACGCCGACCGCTCCCGCTCTCGTTCTTCGCCCCTGGTGCGCGGAAGACGTTGCCGCGCTGGTTGAGGTATACCGGGACCCCGAGCTGCGGCGTTGGACGAACTCTTGTATGGAGAGCGAGGACGATGGACTGAGATGGGTGCGGGCTCAGGAGCAGGGTTGGGCGGCAGGCGACCGGTTCGCCTTCGCAGTCCATGAAACAGCCCTTGACGCGGCGCCGCCGCAGTTGGTGGGCAACGTGGTAATCAAGGAAGTCGCATCCGGCAAGCCTTCCGCCGAGGTCGGTTACTGGACCGCAGCACGGGCTCGCGGGCGAGGCGTGGCCCCACGAGCCCTGAATACTCTCACCGCCTGGTCCTTCGATGCTTTCCAAGCAGATGGTCTGGAGCGCCTCGAACTCCTCCATCAGGTCGACAACCTGGCATCCTGCCGCGTCGCCGAGAAGAACGCCTACCAATTCGACAGGATCCTGCCGTCGGCTCCTCCCTCGTACCCTCTCGATGGTCATCTGCACATACGGCGCGCAGCTGCCTGAACCCGTCCGTCGACACCTACCAACGCCCTCTTCTCTACCTGGCAAGGGGCGCGCACCCCCGGTAGCCGCGGAAACAAAGAACCGCGCCTACGCGTCGTCGTCGGCGTCCTCCGTGACCCCCGGGTCGCGAAGTTGCACCAGTAGCGGCACATGGAGTTGATGTGTCAGCGAGGAGAGCCCGGCCCCATCCTCGTGTGCCTGGGGTCATGGCCATCGGCACGGTGCCGCCACGCACGTTGCCCAGGTCGCTTCATCGTCCCGGGCAACATCGTCTTCACCCGGGCTCCGGGTGGGCCCGGAGCCCGGCTGTCACGCCGGGGCTGCGGCAGCCTCTCCCTGCTGGGTGCGTGGGCCGGGTACCGTCGCGCGGATGGACAAGTCCAGATCGAGGCGGCTGTTCATGTCCAGCTCGAACCGTCCGTACGGATTCACGTGGGTCCAGAACAGCGGCGACAGCGCCCGGCGGTCCGCGTCGGTGAGCCTGTCCGCCCACTTCGGATCGGCCAGGACCTCCTGCATCAGCAGCGTGTTGACGTGCACCAACGCGGACTGGAGCAGGTGCAGCGCGAGCATGCTGACCTCCTGGGACTCCTTGTCCGCGCCAGCCAGGTCGCCGTCCTTGCCGTAGAAGAGGTCCTTGTTCGCGGAGTTCCAGTTCTCCACGACCTGGAGCCCTTCGTGGATCTCCTGGCGCATCTCGACGTCGGCGAGGTAGTCGCACACGAACGAGGTCCGTACCGCCCGCCCGAGTTCTTCGATGGCCTGGTACGTGGGGTGTTTGGGACCACCCCGGGTGAACCGGCGCAGGACCTGCTCGGCCTCGGCGGTGCCCAGCCGCAGGGCGGTGGTGTACTTCACGATCTGGTTGTACTGCTGGGTGATCAGATCCCAGTTGATCGTCTTGGTGGACAGCACCGGCGCGAGGTTCGGCCACTTCTCGTCCTGACCGGCCGCCGGCCGGTACAGCTTCGCGGAGCCGATGTTTTTCAGCCTCGGCATCAGCTTGAAGTCGAGCATGTGGGCGAAGGCGAAGCCGACGATGGACGCGCCGTGGGTGTCGGTGTACTGCCGGTCCACCTCCATGTCGGTGCAGTGCCGCAGCACGCCCTCGATCATCGAGGCGACCTCGGAGGCCGAACACGACTTGAGCTGGGAGTAGATACACACCGACTTCCGCTCGACGTGCCAGTAGATCATCACGCCGGGGCCGCGGTAGCGCTGGTGCCACTCGGTCATCAGGTTGGAGGACCAGGCGCCGAACTTGCGGCTGTCGGAGGCGCACGCGGTGCCGGTGCCCCACCACATCTCGTCCCGGGCGGCGAAGGTGGCGTTCACCAGCTTGCGTAGGGCGGCACGCATGTTGGCGCGGTTGACGAACAGGTGCCGCACCCGCCGCAGGGTCGCTTCGTTCTCGCCGTGCTTGCCGGTCACCGCGACCCGCTTGATGCCCATGTTCGTGCCCAGCCCGAACAGCACCAGCAGCAGGCGGCGCCGCAGCACGTCCTTCGACAGGTTCTCTCTGGTGGCCACCGAGGTGAACTCGGCGATGAAGTCGGTGTCGAACTCGGCGTACTTCAGGATGTCCAGCAGGTCGATGGTGCCCCAGCGCCGCTCGATCTCGCCCTTGACCGCCACCAGGCTCTCCGGCTCCTCCTGCTTCGCCCGAGGGGAGACCCTGATCCACGGCTCGCCGTGCTCCTTGACGATCGCCACCCCGCCCGTCGTGCCCTCCACCAACGCGCGGTCGAAGCGGTCCAGCGAAGTGCGGAGCTTGCCTTGCAGGGCGGCGATGAACTCCCTGGCGTCCTGCGGCTGGCCCAGCGCGGCGTAGTGCACGTCCCGGTTGTCCTCGAAGTCGGCGGGCAGGTCGTCCTCCGGGTTGCGCCACCGGTTCGCCCCCACCACCCAGATCTCCCGCAGAGCGCCGCCGGCTTCGGCATGTCCGTGGGCACCGCCCACGGACATGCCGAAGCCCGGAGTGAGGCTCCCCGCCGATCGGACGCCAGGCCTGCTCAAACACTGCGCGAGCACGACCAGGACTACGTGCTGCGGACGGCATCCTCAGAGAGTGCGACCGCCTGGGCGACGGACGCGCCGATTGCGCCCACAGACACCGGCGCCACGGCGTGGACGCGCGGATCGTCACCGATCCCCAAGGCCGTCCTTCTGCGGATCTCGCAGGCCTTGCCGGGCCGCGCTCAGAACTGATCGTCGCGCGCACCCACCGCATCATCCGAATCCGCGAGCGCCCGGACGCCCCGATCGTCGCCGGGGCGAACTGCCACCGACCGAACGGACGTTGAACCGGGCACTCGCCCGGGCCCGCGCTACTGTCGAACGAGGCGTCGCCCGCCTGAAGCCCTACCGGATTCTCTACCGGAGCCGCCGCGGCCCGAGCCGAAGGATGGACATCGCCGCCACGGCGCCCGCCCTGGAGAGACGATGCCGGAAAGGCTCAATGGACCCATCGCGGCGACGTCATCGCTGACGAGGACCCGCAGCCACCTCGTTCCTGCTGGCGGGGACTACCAGATCCTGATCTTCGTGATCTTGTGGATAGGCTCGCCGGGGACGTTGCCGAAATGCCACTTGTCCACGGTC
This sequence comes from Streptomyces clavifer, assembly GCF_036345975.1. Taxonomy (NCBI): domain Bacteria; kingdom Bacillati; phylum Actinomycetota; class Actinomycetes; order Kitasatosporales; family Streptomycetaceae; genus Streptomyces; species Streptomyces clavifer. Next base: position 204,389 of record NZ_CP107794.1, read on the forward strand.
GCGCTGGTCGCCGGCGCGCCCAGCCTGGGCACGTACTCCAAGGTGACCTTGTTGTCTCCGGTCCAGATCTGGTCCACGCCGTAGATCGCCACACTCTGCACGCCCGCGTTGGCGAAGCAGAGGGAGCCGCCTGCGTTGTGAAGCGACAGGAGACCCAGTCCATTGCAGTCGGTGCGGTTGATGGCGGACGCCGACGAGGCAGGCAGCACGACGGCCATAGCCCCGGCAGCCGCGACCACCGCCAGGCGTGTGATGAATCGCTTCACTGGTGAGTTGTTCCTTCCATAGTGGTGTGGTGCCGCCGAGGGCCGCAGCGCACGGCGGCATCGCAGGGACGCAGGCACGTCCAATCAGCGCAACGTGGAAAAGGGCGCTCCCGTTCACCAACTGAGCGTTCTACTTCGGGGCGGTCGCGATCATCCTCAGCCGTTCACACGCTCGATCCAGGCAGGCAGGAACGTCGGCCACAGCGAACGCCGGGTGTCGTGCTCCCGCATCGTGGGGGCGGCCGCATCCGGGTAAATCCAACACACTCTCGGCGGGACCGTCCTACCGAGCAGCGTGGCTTCTCAGCCGCTGTCGCAGGCCACGGTATTCCCGCAGTGCCGACACAGCGCAAGGCCACCCCGAGTAGTTATCTCACTCCTTCCGGGGGCGGCGCAGCACTCCGGCCCTTACGGAACGGCAAGAACTCGACAAGGTCTCGCCAAGGGCCTCAGACGAGTGTGTGAGCCGTTCGGTCGCGTAGGCGGCTGAGCACGCCCCGGAACACTCGTACAGGATCGAGCGCCACGCATGAACGAGATCATGGAACTGCGGACCACTGCCTCCGCTCCGACTTGGTCGCATGACCGGAACCTCGCATCCGATGTCGACTGCGAGGCCTTCGTCAGAGACATCTACGACCAGTACGGTTCTCTGCTCGTCCGGTACGCCGCGCGCCTGCTGGATGGTGACTGGCACAAGGGGGAGGACATCTTCCAGGAGACCGCGGCCCGCGCTTGGAAACACGCCCGGTTCCTGGGCACCCGCCACGAGAGCATTCGCCCGTGGTTGTTCACCGTGGCGAGGAATCTCGTCATCGACCATCACCGGGCGCGCCGTGTGAGGCCGTTGGAGCACATGGCCGTCGAGGAACTGGACGTCTCGAGCGACAGCACGGCATCCGCGATCGACTCCCATGCGGTGTCGCGGGCCTTGGCGGAGCTGAACGAGCAGCAGCGATCCGTCATCTGCCTCATGTATTACCTGGAATGCAGCGTTGCCCAAGCGGCCGAGCACCTCGGCATACCGGCCGGCACCGTCAAAAGCCGCGCCTTCTACGCCGTGCGGGCGTTGCGCAAGGCGCTGGAGAAGCAGGGAATCGTGGGGGTGTGACCATGGCGCGGCCCCGGTCGCACGGTCGTCATCGGGGCCTGTAGTCCAGGCTGGAAGCACGACGGACCTGAAGTAAGCGCGTAGGTGGGCCGTGTCGGGATCTGCTGCCGTCACTGCCTCCTGTGACGACATCGCGCCGAGCACCAACTGCGGGAAGTAGGCGATGTCAGGACAGCCCGTGGAGACTTTCCCCCTCTCCACCGCGCGGCGCAGCAGCAGACCCAGTGCTTCTAGTGACCTGAGTCGCAGGTTCGTCGTTGGTTGTTCATGAGTCGTCCCGGTCCGAAGATTCCGCCGTTGTCGGTGACTGATGCCCAGCGGGCTGTGCTGGAGGGTTGGGTGCGTCGTCGTTCGACGGCCCAGGCTCTGGCTCAGCGTTCGCGGATCGTGCTGGAGTGCGCCGAGGGGCATTCGATCCTGGAGGTGTCCCGCCGGTTGAATGTTGCCGCGGACACGGTCCGCACCTGGCGGCGGCGGTTCATCGAACGTGGCCTCGACGGCCTGTCCGACGAACCGCGGCCCGGCGCCCCGAGGAAGATCAGTGACGCCGACGTCGAGCGGGTCATCGTCAAGACACTCGAGGAGAGGCCGAAGAACGCCACCCATTGGTCGACCAGATCGATGGCTGCCGCCACGAGCATGTCGCAGTCGGCGATCTCCCGAATCTGGCGGGCGTTCGCACTCGCGCCGCACCGGTCTGAGACCTTCAAGCTGTCCACGGACCCGTTCTTCATCGACAAGGTCCGCGACGTGGTGGGCCTCTACCTGGATCCACCGGAAAGAGCGCTGGTCCTCTGCGTGGACGAGAAGTCGCAGATCCAGGCCCTGGACCGGTCCCAGCCCGTGCTCCCGATGATGCCGGGCGTCCCGGAACGCCGAAGCCACGACTACATCCGTGCCGGCACCACCACCCTGTTCGCGGCTCTGGAGGTGGCGACCGGCAAAGTCATCGGCTCATTGCACCGGCGCCATCGGGCAGCTGAGTTCAAGAAGTTCCTGGCCAAGGTCGACAAGGAAGTGCCAGCCGGCCTCGAGGTGCACCTGATCCTCGACAACTACGCGACCCACAAGACACCGGCGGTCAAGAAGTGGCTGCTGTCCCACCCTCGATTCCACCTGCACTTCACACCCACCAGCTCGTCCTGGCTGAACTTGGTGGAACGATGGTTCGCCGAGCTCACGCAGAAGAAGCTCAAACGCGGCGTCCATCGTTCCGTCCAAGCACTGGAACGCGACATCCGGGCCTGGGTCGCGGACTGGAACGACCACCCACGGCCCTTCATCTGGACCAAGACCGCCGACGAAATCCTCGACAAGGTCGCCAGCTACTGCCAGCGAATCTCTGACTCAGGTCACTAGGTGCCCATCGACGACGTTTCTGTGCAGTGCTTCCGCGAGGTGTCTGTCGCCGCGTATCGCGTGCGTTATCGAGGAGAGTAGACGGGCGGTGGCCCCCGTCTTCTCCCGCCTTCACGGCGACCTCTTCCTGGTCTCCCGCGAGGGTGCCGGTGTCGACGGTGTCGATGCGGATACGTTCGCTCTGCTCGAGGGCCGCTGCCACCAGCTGCGTCTTGTGCTGCCACCGGCGGTAGAGACCAGCTTTGCTGGTGCGCGCCTTCGCGCTGACCATGTCCATCGTCAGTGCTGCGAAGCCCACGTCCTTGAGCACTTCCCGGACCGCCGTGAAGATGATGCATCGGCGTTCTTCGCTCAGCCGGGACGGGCCCGCGGCTCGGGTTGTCGGTATCGACTGCATGAGGAACTCTACTTGGTAGGGGTGGTCGGGATTCGTGACGGGGCGAGGGCTGAGCCGGGACGCAGTTGGCTGCGATCACGAAGGCATGGACGTATGGGCTCGAGCCGATACCGGCAGAACCCCTCATGCTCGATTCGGAGTCACGTGTCGGACGACTGAACCCACAGAGGGCTCACGCCGTTCCTAGCCTCGGGCTCATCACGTCCCACAGAAGCGCGCTGCGGCACGTTTCTGCGAACGGCAGTCGCCGACGTCCTGGCTCAGGACGCCGGTGCCACTCACGAAAGGACCGCACTCCCATGCCGGTCATCAAGAACTCTCTGCCGAAGCGCGACCGCGAGACCGCGGGTGCGGCGCTGCAGGCGACTTTGACCGACCTTCTCGACCTGTCCCTGGTGGCCAAGCAGGCTCACTGGAACCTGTACGGCCCGCGCTTCCGCTCGGTTCACGTCCAGCTCGACGAGGCCGCCATCATCGCTAGAAACCACGCCGACACGGTGGCCGAGCGTGCGGCCGCCTTGGGCATCAGCCCGGACGGACGGGCCGCGACCATAGCGGGGACCAGTGGAGTGACCGCCTTTCCGTCAGGATGGATCAAGGACAGCGACGCCGTCGAGGCCCTGGCGCACGCGCTCTCGGCGGTGACCGGGAGACTGCGTAAGCGCCTCGCCGAGATCGGCCCGGTGGACGTCGTCACCGAGGACCTCCTCATCGGACTTACGGCCGATCTGGAGAAGCAGAGCTGGATGTTCCAGGCGGAGAACCGAGCCTGACCAGTCCTGCGGCTGACCACCCGGCGTACCGCCCGCGAGCCGGGCCTGCCCGGCGTGGCATCCGCACGCGGCCCGCGGATAGTTCCTGCGAGGCGACCCTCGCCCCGCGCACCTGGTGCCGGGCGAAGACCGCTTGGGTCGTCCGCGGGTCATGAGCGGGTCCAGGTCTGGTTCGCGGCACCGGTGCAAGGCCACAGGATGGCTCGGGTTCCGTCGGCGGACCGGCTGTCGTAGACATCCACGCACTTGGTGGCGAAGCGGGACACCAAGTCGTCGGTCGCGTTCAGATGGAACTGCTGAGCGGCTGCGCCGGTGCAGGAGGCCACCCGGACGACGGTGCCGTTGCCCTTCGAGGCGTCGACGAGATCCATGCACAGCCCCAGCGAACGGACCGTCCCGTCCGAGCGGAACTCCCACCGCTGATCGGCGGACCCCTCACAGGCCCGGATGGTCAACGGGGTCCCCGCGATCCCTCCGGAGAGGCACTTGCCCGACTGCCGGCCGGTCAGCGTCTGCCCGGTCACCGTCCCGTCCTCGCGGTCAGGGGCGACCGAGTCGCCGGATGTCTGCGCATCGGTTCCTGAGGCGGTTCCCGCATGACCGGACACGGCCTCGCCGACGTCCTCGGGTGCGGCAGCCCCGCTGGTGCTCGCGGCCTTCTCCTTCTCCCGGCCCTCATCCGTCCCCTCCCGCGGAGCCTCCCCCTCGCTGTCCGCCTTCCGTCTCTCCTCCGCGGGCTCCGTGCCGGTCTTTGCGCCCTCGTAGGAGGGGGCGTACCCGGAATGAGCACTTCCGGCCCGCGGGGTGCGGCCGGCGAGAGGGGACGAGGTGGGGCTTTCCGGGTCGCCACCGAGACCGGCCAGCAGGAGCGCGCCGATAAGCAGTGAAGCGCCGGCGATCGCCCCGACGAGGACCGGTGTGCGGGGAAGGCGGGACGTCGATGTCGCATTCTCCTCGGGCGGGTGGCTGTGTGGCGAAGGTGTGCCACCGGCACCGGAGGGGTGAGCTGCGGGGACCGGCGTGCCGGACGCCGCACGGCGTGTGGCACGCAGCGCCCGGGCGACGTCGGCGCGTTGCGCCTCGTCCGGTGTCCGGGGCCCGCCCGGCATCTTCGCCAGATTTTTCGACGGCTTCCGGACCGGCAACGGCATGGGCGCGGATCCCGTCCCGCTACCCTCCGGGATGCCGGTCGGGTCGGGGCTGTCCGTCTGGGGCATCGTCGTCGCTCTCATTCGTCCGAGGAAACAGGGGTCGGGGCAGGGGGGCGGGCGTACGGCCGTCTGGCGCGGAAGAGGCTGGCGGCGCCGAGAACGGGCCTCAGGACGACGTCGGCGGCTTCCCGCCCCAGGATGTCCGGACTCCGTTCGGTGCCCACTGGGGTGAAGGCACCGCGGTCCAGGACTGGCCTGTGCCCCGAGCGCACACCTTGCCGAGACGGTGGAGGCGCTGCTCGGTTGCCGACGGCCGGACGGCGGACGGCACGGCTTCTCCTCGGATGAGGACGAGTGCACAGCAGGGTCGGTTCATGCACGCACCGACCGGTCGTCAGCAGGATCGCCTGGAGGAAACGACCTCCCCCGGCCGCACGCCGTGTTCACCGCTGTCAGCGGCGACATCGAGGTGCTTCTCGGTGATCCCGGGCACCCTCTGCGTCTCCCCACGCGCGGGTGAACCGGTTCTCTGTCGCGGTCGTTCACAGCAGAGGGGCACCCGCCCGGTGATCACGGCGCTCAGATCCGCGCCGGATGCCCCGCCACGCCTTCCGAAAGTGCCCGAACCCGCTGTCGTCCCGGCGAATGCCCCCGTGATGAAACGGATGAGGAGTGTCTGTGATCAGTGCCAGGGCTCAGACCGCAGGACCCTTACCCCGCGGAACGGGGAGCTTGTGCTTCCCGACCGCTCTCTCCGGCACGGTGGGCGTGGGGTCCGCGTCCATGTCGAGGGCGGTGAGCCGGTCCCGGACCTGCTGAGCGCTGTGTGTCATCTTCCGCGCCTCGGCGTCTTCGAGGGCGTCGACCCAGTCCGCCCGTGCGCCTTCCCGGTCGCCCATGGAGAGCCGGGTGTCGCCGAGCCGCATCAGCGTGCCGATGGCGTTCCTGTGGTCTCCCAGTTCCTCGAACGCCTTCGACGCCCGCCGGTATGTCGCTGCCGAGTCCTTATAACGGCCGAGCAGGCGGAGGTTGTGGCCCAGGATGTCCCACGCCTGGGCGAGCTGCCAGGGGGCGTCGAGGCGGTGGAACAAGGCGATGCCCTCCTCGCTGTACAGAAGGCTCTTCTCGAGGTTCCCCAGGTTGGAGTGGAACCAGGCGAGCTCGAGGAGGCACTCGGCCAGCCACAACTCTTCGCCTGTCTCCCTGGAGAGTTCCAGCCCCCGCTCGGAGGCTGCCACAGCTTCCGCCGTCCGCCCGAACAGGAACAGCGCACAGGCCGTGACGTAGTGGGCTCGTGCCAGTTCACCGATGTCGTCGAGCTTTTCGAAGATCGCTGTCGCGTGGCGAAGCTGATGCAGAGCTTGCTCCTGATAGCCGAGGTAGCCGTGGATGCCACCCAGGTGCCGTAGGCAACGGCCCTCTTCGAGGGAGTCGTTGCGACGCCGGGCGACTTCGAGGGCGGGCGTCAGCGCGGTGATGGCCTCGGGCCAGAACTCCTGACGGTTGAGGTGCTCCTTGAGCGACCAGGCGAGCCCGCTGATGTGATCGTCGAGATTCTGGCTGACGGCGGTGTGGAGCATTCCGGTCAGTACGGCCTGTTCGGCGGTGAACCATCGGGTCGCCTGCGTGGCGGTGGTGAGTTCTTCCGGCCTGACACCCGAGTGGGGTGCACCGAGTTCGAGGTCGTGCGATATGTCCTGCTTGAGGAACCGGTTCGCCTCGCAGGCGGTGAACATGTAGTGGTCCAGGCCGCGGAGAGTGGCCTGATGGCGCCCCTCGCCGGTGTCGTGGGTGTGAGCGAGCTCGGTGGCGTAGCCGCGCAGGAGGTCGTGCAGGCTGTAGCGACCGGGCAGCGGTTGTTCCACGAGGCAGGAGCTGAGCAGTTCGGCGAGTGCACGGCGCGTCCGGGAGAGGGGAAGGCCGGCGAGGCTGGCTGCGGCGGGGGCGGTGATGTGGGGGCCGGGGTGCAGGGCCAGCAGGCGGAAGAGCCGGGCGGCGTGCTCATCCAGCGACTGGTAGGACCAGGAGAAGACGGTGCGCACGTCGGTGGTGGTGTCGAAGCCGGTGAATGCTTCGAGTCCGCCGTGGGTGTGATGGAGGTCCTCGACCACGGAGTGGAGGGGGAGCGAGGGGTCGAGTTCCGCGCGGGCCGCGACCACGGCCATGGCCAGGGGAAGCCGTCCGCACAGACGGATGATGTCGGCTGCGGCGGTGGGCTCGGCGGCGAGCCGTTCGGTTCCCAGACGTCGTTCGAGGGCCTCGTGCGCCTCGGTAGGTGAGGGCAGCGCGAGCCGTAGGGGCTTGGCACCGTCGGTGGTGATGAGACCGGGAAGTTGGTTGCGGCTGGTGATCAGGGTGAGGCAGCCCGCTCCTGCGGGAAGCAGAGGGCGTACCTGCTGCTCGTCGCGGGCGTTGTCCAGGACGAGGAGGATCTTCCTGTCGGCGACGATGCTGCGGAAGAGTGTGCTGCGGTCGGCGGTGTCTTCGGGGATGCGCGGGGCGGGGACGCCCAGAGCGGTGAGGAAGCCGTGCAGGGCGCTACCGGGGTCGACGGCGGATGCGTGCGGGTGGAATCCGCGCAGGTTGACGAAGAGCTGCCCGTCGGGGAACGAGGTGGCGACACGGTGTGCGTGGTGCACGGCGAAGGTTGTTTTGCCGACACCGGGTGTACCGCTGATGACCACGGCGGGAGCGGTGACGGGCCCGGGGCGGCCCGGTGCACCGCTGACGGCGGACAGCCACGCACCTTCAGCCGCCCGCCCCGCGAACACCGGCAGGCTGCGCGGTAGTTGCGCCGGACGTGCCGAGGGCAGAGTGAGGGACGCTGTTCTCCCGCCGTCCGCAACGGCTGCACCACGTGCGCCGGACTCGGCTTCCGCGTTGTCGGACCGGTCGGCGGCCGGCGAGGTCGACTCGCCTCCGTCCGGCGCCTCGGTCGTGATGGTCCTGCTCAGGTGGCGGCCGCCCTGGGGCACCGTGTCGTACGTCCGGTCGTCCGGGAGCAGGGACGGCAGGTCATGGTGGAGGATGCCCTGGTGTAGGGCGCGCAGCGCCGGACCCGGTTCGAGGCCGAGCTCGTCGGCCAGGTGCCGGCGCACGTCGGTATAGCGTTGCAGCGCTTCGGGGTGTCGTCCGGCCAGGTACAGGGCTCGCAGCAGCAGGGCCCAGCCGGTTTCCCGTAGGGGGTGCTGTGCGGTCATCTCCTGCGCCGCGTGCAGGGCTTCGGTGATCCGGCCGCGCAGAAGCAGGCCAGTGGCACGGACTTCGCGAGTGGTCTGCCGAAGCTCTTCCAGGCGTGTTGTCTCCTGGGCGGCGAACAGGTGGTGCGCGGCGTCGGCGAACGCCGCGCCGCGCCACATGTCCAGGGCCTTATGGGCCTCGTCCACGACGCGATCAGGTCTGCCTTGGTCCATGAACCGGACTGCTTGGGCGACGGAGCGCTCGAAGCGCACGGTGTCACGGTTCTCGGGCGCCACACGCAGGGCGTAGCCCAGGGGTTCGGTGACCAGCAGCTCGAAGGCGCCCTGGCGGCGAAGATGCTGGGGTTCCAGGACCGCGCGTATCTTGCTGATGTGGGCGTGCAGGGAGCCCAGCGCTGTGCCCGGCGCCCGCCCCGGCTGCTGTGGCCACAGTTCCTCGCACAGCGTCTGCGGCGAGACCGCCCGGCCGTCGGCGAGCAGCAGGCGAATCAGCAGCAGCCGCTGCCTGCGTCGGCCCGGGTCCAGCACAGTCCCCGCCCGCCGCACCTCCAGCGGACCCAGCAGTCCGAAGTCAAGGCCTTGCCCCACAGCTCTCACCGTACCCAGCCGAATCTCACTTCACGGCGTCACTCATGGTGCACACCTGACCGGGGCCCGGCACGTGGACGACCTGTTCGCGCGGTGATCGATTGGGGCCTCGACCCACCGGGCGCCCACAGGAATCGTGTCGCGGTGGCTCTGGGCCCAGGAGTGACGAGGACTCCGTTGTCCGCTTCCCGCATATCGGACAGGATATTAGCAGGGCCTCATCCGGCGGCAGCCTTCGTCAGCTACGTGATGCGCCGCCTGGACAGGGGCGCCCCCGCCGTCCGGGTGCCGGCCCTGGGGCAGCGGGCGAGGTGGAAGGTTGCGGCGGGGGGCAGGAACACCGTGTCCCCGTCCTAGACGAGTGGCTCCGATGTACCTGGTCGCGTCTGGTCGGCTTGCGGGGGTGAGCGCAGGGCGGATGACCTCCAACGGCATCATGGGGTCCCCGACCTTGAAGGAGCGCCGCCGTGCGACTGGTTTCCGATCCCGTGTTCGGCGAAGTGGATCTCACCGCTTCAGCGGAGGAACTGGCCGGCTTGGCAAGCGCGGTGGCCAAGGGCGACGGATTCATCGGCTCCACGTCACCGCTGGACGGTGACACCTTGGCAGGGGTCGAAGTCAGGAAGGCTTCCGGCCCCGGGGTTCGGATCAAACTGGACGCCTCGCGGCGGGTACTGGTGATCAGCGGCGATCCCGGAGCCAGGGCAATCCTCGCAGCCAACCTCCAGAGCGTGGCCACCGGCGAGGGCGGTGGCCACCTCCACATCGACTACTTCCCCGAGCATCCCTACCTCGTTGAAGGGTCTCTGCCGATTGTGGTCAACAGCCCCCACGGAGGGATGCCGACGCGATGAGTGGCGGGAGGGCCGCCGTGTGGCGATCAGTGATCGTAGGCGACCAGTGAGCGGGTAACCGGTGCACCGATCCTGTTGTTATGCCAGATCCCGGCCGCCATCGCCAGCACGCGCTGGGCGACCCGGACGGCGACGCCCTCAAAGGTCCGCCCGCTGTGCCGTTCCAGATCGAGCTGCCCTTTCAGGGTGTCGTTGACGGACTCGATAAGCTGGCGGACCTTCTTGAGCATCGGCTCGCCGTACCGTTGCTTCTCCTGTTTACGGGAGGGCTGCAGCAGTTCGATTCCAAGCTCGGCCAGGGCCTTTTCGAAGGCCTTGGACGCGAAGCCCGTGTCCGAGATCAGCAGGATGCCCTCGCGCTCGGCGACCAGGTCTGCGTCGACCTCCAGCATCGCGGCCAGGACCTCGCGTTCACCGATCTTCGGGTTGGCCAGGGCCCACGTGATTGGCATCCCGGTCGGGGTGCAGACCAGGTACAGGCGCAGGCCCCAGAAGAACCGCGAGTGGGAGGCGCAGTAGCCGTAGCCGGCCCATCCCGCCAGGTCCGAGCGCTGCACCGTCGGGCGGGACATCCCGCACGGCACCGGCGTGGAGTCGGCGATCCAGTGGTTGTCGAACCAGAAGTCGCTGTCCATCGCAAGCTCCCGGATCAGCCGTCTGACCAGATGCAGGGCCGCGCGGAGACGCTTGTTGTAGCCCGCTCGCTGCGGCAGGTACGGGAACATGCCGCGAAGGTGCTTGTGCGCGTAGCGCATCCAGCGGGCTTCAGAGTGGAAGCCGAGCAAGGCTTGGGCCACCGCGAGGCAGATGAGTTCGGAGTCGTTGAGCAACGGCGGTCGGCCGAAGCACCGAGTTCCCCCGATCTCGTCATCGATCTTCACATAAAGTGCGGTCAAGAGGGTGTTCAGGTCTGTCGTCACACACGGATCTTGGGCACCCTCGCCCCTTTGAGGGGCCGAAACTTCGGATCTACTCGTCTAGGCCGTCGTCGGCGTCGAGAAGTACCAGGTGCCCCGGCCAAGCTGACCCGGCCGCCTTCCCCTCACCGCCAGCAATGCCCGGCGTGAACTCGCCGCACCCACCGTTGCCATGCTCCCCCGCGTCGCCGACTCTCTCTCCTTCCTCTACCTCGACATCGTCCGCATCCACCCCCGCAGACCGGCATCTGCGTCGTCCGGGTCCGACGGCTCGCGACCTAAGCGTCAGCCCTGCGGCGGTACGGCGGAGTGAGAGGGCCTGCACACGGTTCCGTATCCGTCTCTCGCGGGAGTGGTATGCGAACAGATGCCATGACCTGCTGCGATACGTGAACCGCCCCGACGTTCAGCCCGTTGAGTGAGCGAAAGGTTGTCGTCCGGAGTGGAGAAGAACATGATCGTCGAGGGAACGAGCACTGCCCGATTCGAACCGGTGCGAGCGGCGCTGGCAGCGCATCTCGAAGCCGGCGAGGAGTTGGGAGCGTCGATCGCCGTCGATGTGGACGGGGTCATGGAAGTCGATCTGTGGGGTGGCCACGCGGACCAAGCGCGGACCGTTCCGTGGCGCCGGGACACCTTGGTGAGCGTGTGGTCGACCACGAAGACCCTCACCAGCCTCGCAGCCCTCGTCCTCGTCGACCGGGGGACACTGGACCTGCACCGCCCGGTCGCGCACTACTGGCCCGAGTTCGCCGCCCGGGGAAAGGAGCACATCGAGGTGCGGCACGTCCTGTCCCACACCTCGGGACTTTCCGGCTGGGAGCAGCCCTTCTCCATGGAAGACCTGTACGACTGGCCCACCGCGAGCGCCCGGCTGGCTGCGCAGGCCCCGTGGTGGGAGCCGGGCACCGCTTCGGGCTACCACGTGCAGACGCAAGGACAACTGGTGGGAGAGCTTGTCCGGCGGGTCAGTGGCCGTACGTTGACGGAGTTTGTTGACACCGAGATCGCCAAGCCGACGCAAGCCGATGTCCAGATCGGCGCGCGTCAGGCCGACTGGCCTCGCATCGCCGATCTGGTGCCACCGTCGCAGCTTTCCGGGATACCCACCGGCCTCGACCCCGAAGGGATCTTCACTAAAACATTGGCCGGAAGCCCCGCCCGTGACGAGCACGTGGACACCCCGCAGTGGCGCTCCGCCGAACTCGGAGCCGTCAACGGCCACGGCAACGCACGAGGTCTGGCCCGTGCCCTCTCCATCATCTCACGGCGTGGCCATGTCAACGGCCTCCGACTTCTCTCCGCGGAGACGGTGGACAAGGTGCTCGATGTACAGGCCGACGGAGTCGACCTGTTCCTGGGCGTCCCCGTCTGCTGGGGCATCGGCTACGCACTCGCCGACTCGAGGACGATGCCGCACATGCCCACCGGCAGAATCTGCTTCTGGGTCGGCCGGGGCGGTTCGATCGTCGTGATGGACCTCGACCGGGGTGTCACATTCTCGTACACGATGAACCGGGTGGGCGACGGGATCCTCGGCTCGGAACGCACTCACGACTACATTAAGCAGGTCTACGAAGTCCTGGAATCCACTGGCTGACGTGCGCCCGGCCCCCGGGCTCGGCAGCAGACTCCGTGTGCGGCCACACCGGGCCCCGCGGATCGGTGGCGAGAGTCCCGCCGATCGCTGACGCATGTACCGCAACTGTCGGCACAGGGCGGAACGGGCGGTGTCGAGCAGGGCCCGCATCGCCGCGAGGGCCTCCCGGGTGCGTGCGACGACCGCGAACGAGCAGCCCATTTCCGGGTGAACCGGTCCGGCCGTCCGGTCGTCATATGAGACGAAGGACGCTCCACTCCCGGCGACCGGGCGAGGGCAATGCCTCAGGGCCACTCGAGCCGCTGACCCGCAGCCGCACTCTCCGTACCGCTGCCGATGACGGCCACCAGCAGGCCGATCCGTGCTGATCGCATAACGCGGTCGGACGTACGCGAACTCAGCCACAGGCGAGGCGACCCGGGGCCCTGTTCCTCGGACGCACCGGTTGCTTCGTCCGCACGGTCCGTCGAGACCATCAACCAACCAAGAGGATTTTCACGCATGCGCATCACTCACCTGGCCCGTCCGAGCCGCCGATCCGTGCTGCTCGGTGTCACCACGGCCGTAGGCCTGTCCGTCGCCGCCGTCACCCTGCCCGGTACAGCCGGCGCGACGCCCCACCACGCGCCACGTCCGACGATCGTGCTGGAACACGGAGCGTTCGCCGACGCGGCGAGCTGGGACGGTGTCGTCGCCCGGCTTCAGCGCGCCGGCTATCCGGTTGTGACCGCCGCCAACCCTTTGCGGGGTCCGGCGACCGATGCCGCCTACCTGCGCAGCGTCCTCGACCACATCGACGGGCCGGTGGTCCTGGTCGGCCACTCCTACGGCGGCACCGTCATCAGCCAGGCTGCCGCGGGCCTCGAGGACAAGGTGAAGGCTCTGGTCTACATCGCGGCTTTCCTGCCCACCGCGGGCGAGAGCTCGATCGGACTGACGAACAAGTTCCCTGGCAGCACCCTCGGCGAGGCCGTCGAGTCCGTCAACTACTCCCTGCCCGACGGCGGTCAAGGTGCGGACGTGTACATCAAGCCCGAGAAGTTCCGCAACCAGTTCGCCGCGGACGTGCCGACGGACAAGGCCGCGCTCATGGCTGCCGGCCAGCGTCCGGTCGCCGCTGCTGCTCTGGAGGAAAAGTCCACCGAGGCCGCATGGAAGACGATCCCCTCCTGGTCGCTGGTCACCACGGAGGACCGCAACATCCCCGTGGCCGCCCAGCGCTTCATGTCGGCCCGCGCCAAGGCCCGCACCACGACCATCGACGCGTCACACGCCGTATCCGTATCCCGCCCCGAAGCCGTCACCCGCATCGTCGAGCAGGCGGCCCGCACGGTCCGATGACCGACGGCCCCGCCCTGCCGCTCAGCGCGCACCCCACCGCACAGCCGTGCCCGACCGGGCACTTCACCCTCAGACGCATTCACACCGAAGGGCAATAACCACCATGGCGTTCATCACCGTCGACCACGAAAACTCCACCAGCATCGACCTGTACTACGAGGACCACGGCACGGGGCAGCCGGTCGTGCTGATCCACGGCTACCCGCTCGACGGCCACTCCTGGGAGAAGCAGTCCGCCGCACTCCTGTCGGCCGGCTACCGCGTGATCACGTACGACCGGCGCGGTTTCGGCCGCTCCAGCCAGCCCACCACCGGCTACGACTACGACACCTTCGCCGCCGACCTGAACGTGGTCCTGGAGACCCTCGACCTCAGCGACGCCGTTCTGGTGGGCTTCTCCATGGGCACCGGCGAGGTCGGCCGTTACCTGGGCACCTACGGTTCCGACCGGATCGCCAAGGCCGCCTTCCTCGCCTCCCTCGAACCCTTCCTCCTGAAGACCGACGACAACCCCGGCGGCGTCGACGGCACGATCTTCAAGGACATCGAAGGTGCCGTCACCGCCGACCGCTACGCCTACTTCACCGAGTTCTACAAGAACTTCTACAACCTCGACGAGAACCTCGGCACCCGCATCAGCGAGGAAGCCGTCCGCAACAGCTGGAACGTCGCCGCCGGCGCCTCCTCGTACGCCTCCCTGGCCTGCGTGGCCACCTGGTCCACCGACTTCCGTGCCGACCTGCCCAAGATCGACGTGCCGACACTGATCCTGCACGGTACCGCTGACCGCATCCTGCCTATCGAGGCCACCGGAGAACGCTTCCACCAGGCACTCCCGCAGGCCGACTACGTCGTCATCGACGGCGCCCCCCACGGCCTGCTGTGGACCCACGCCCAGGAAGTCACCGACGCCCTCCTCGCCTTCCTCGCCAAGTGACCGGCGGCCGGCACCCCACCTGCCGCGAGGCGGCACGAGGCCGGTTACGCACCGGGTACGAGGCTGACCGTATCCCCACTGCCGCACGGCGGGCCCGTGAGTCGCGCGAAGCATGCCGTCGAGCTGACGGCAACGGTCCGCGCGCATGACGGCGGCGGCACGACCAGGCAGCTGGGCGGAGGCGCCGTTCGCCAGACGTTCCGACACGAGACGCCCGCACGACCGGGCGGGCGTCTCGCCGGTTCATGCCGGTCAAGAGCTCGATGTCCAAGTACGGCGCCGAGCTCTCGCACAGGAGCCAGCTCTCCACCAGGGGCGTCGTGCGGGACGTGAGGGGCCACAGCGGACAGGACGACGGCACAAGGCTCGGGACGACACCCAGGAAAGCGTGGAACTGTGCGAGTGCCTGGATACCGCTCCCGGCCGCGACACCTTCGCCGACTCCGCTCCTAGACGATCAAGTCCGATGACTTCAGTGATCGAATGCGACCAGCGACCGCATGATCGGCGCGCCGGTCGTGTGGTTGCGCCAGATACGGAAACATCGAGGACATGTGCGAGTTCGCGTAGCGCAGCCAGCGCGTCTCGGAACCGAAGCCCAGCAGAGCCTGAGCGACCGCGAGCGTGACGAGCTCCGCATCAGTCAACTGCGGTGGTCTGCCCATCCGTCGGCCTGTCGCCAGTTCGTCGTCGATCTTCACGTACAGTGAGGTCAACAGGGTGTCCAGGTTGTTCGTCACATAACAATCTTGGTCCCCCTTTTTGCTTTCCTGGACACTCCGGTCCCGCCAGGCAAGTCGGGTTGGTCGCCTCCCGGACGAGCGGCTCGTGCCGCTAGCCTGTAGCGCATGGAGTTGATCAGGGCAGCTTCGGCAGAGTTCGAACGAGTTGTGCGCCAATTGCCCGCGGACTCGTCGGAGCAACCGACGCCGTCGGGAATCTCGGTACGCGAATTGATTGAGCACGTGGTGGTGGGGAATCGCTTCACCGCACTTCTGCTGGCAGGCGTTGGGCGCGACGAGGCCCACGCCATGCTCGCAGCCAGGCAGGTCGGCGATGACCCAGTCGCTGACGTGAGTGAGTCCGCACAGCGCCAAGCACAGGCTTTCTTCGCGACATCGCCCAAGAGACAGGTCGCGGGCCCGAACGGACATGTTCCCGTCGCCGCCTACGTGCGATTCCGTCTCGTCGACCTGGTAGTGCATGCGTGGGACCTCCTGCGTGCCGCGCGTCTCGACGAGACCCTTGATCCGCAGACTGTTGTCGGCGTGCTGAACACGGTCGAGCCGCATCTGGACGAAATGCTTGCCTTCGGAGCGTATGGCGCCGGTCCGAGCGGAACGCTGCCTGCTGACGCGTCACCACAGATCCGGCTGCTCGACTCGTTCGGGCGACGACCATAGGCGACGTCTCCGATCGTGCGGATGACATTCCTGCTCTGGTGACTGACACCCCCCGGTCATTTGGTCCGCTGAAGGACTTCGGCCGAGCCGAGTGCCGACGGCCTTCGGACGCTCTCGTGCAAAGCGATGGGGCGCGCCGGTCGCGGATGTCATTCAGTGGGCGCGGGTGCGCTGTCCGCGGACTGTCCGGGGGCTCATGCCGAGTTCTTGGCCCATGGCCCGTCGAAGTGCCGTCGGGTCGCTGTACCCGACTGCATGGGCGACTCCGGTGACGGCGAGGTCAGTGTTGTGCAGAAGCTCGACAGCTCGCTCGACACGCAGGCGTCGTAGGAACCGAGCAGGTGACATTCCTGTGGCTTCGCTGATTCTGCGGGTGAAGGTGCGCGGACTGAGGTGTGCGGCGGCGGCCAGGTCCCTCACTCCTATGCTTGTGCCGAGGTGCTGGAGCGCCCAGGACCGCGCGATTGCGACATCGCTGTCGGCGCCCTCGATCGTCTCGGGCATCACGTAGGGAGACTGCGACCGACGACGGTCAACCGCGAGGTACCTGGCGCACTCCCGGGCGAGCGCCTCCCCAGCGTGACGCCCTACGAGCGTCAGCATCAGGTCCAGGTGCGCCAAGGCTGCGCCTGCGGTTGTCACCGGGCCGTCGGTGACGACGAGATCAGCAGGTGTCAACCGTACTGCGGGGTACCTGCAGGCGAACAGCGGCGCCAGCCACCAGGTGGTAGTCGCACGTCGCTGATCGAGGATGCCGGCTTCGGCGAGGAGGAACACTCCGGCGCACGAGGCTGCGATCTCGCTACCTGCTGCGGCGGCTTCCTTCAAGTAGTGCGCCCCCGCTCTGGCATCGGGCGCTGCGAGTCGGCTGCGAACCTCTTGGGTGTTTCTCATCCCGAGGCCAGGGACGACCACGAGGTCCACCGGTTCCGTTGCGTCTCCATAGTCGTTGGCGAGCCAGGGCTGGACGTCGAACTGATTGGCCCGTCCCGATCGGAGGGCTAACCGGTTCGCGGTGTCGAGGACATCAACCGTGATGGCCACGGAGGTGGCCATCGCTCCCTCGAGATCCAGTACGCGGACCGAGGTCATGTCTCGAACCGCCCGAAATGTGGCCGGTCTCGCTCCCTCAAGGACTTCATAGTGATCCATCGTAGTCACCAGATCGGCCGCACTCCGCGACGATCCATCGCAGGGGGGATCTTCATGACGGATCACGACGTGACCCAAGACGACGACCTCGCCGACTTCACCGTCCGGTCCATCTCGCTCCTCGGTCAGGCGCGTCGGGTGTATGTCAGCGGCGACGGTCCCTGCGTGATCGTGATGCACGAGATGCCCGGCATCAGCCCACACGTCGCTCGTTTCGCCCGATGGGTCCGCGATCGTGGCATGACGGTCTACCTGCCTTCCCTCTTCGGCACCGACGGCGCCCTCGGCGACGCCGACAGCGGGGCACAGGTGTTTCGTCGTCTCTGCGTCGCGAAGGAGTTCCGCGCACTCGGCGGTGGCGAGTCGAGCCCCATCACGACCTGGTTGATGGCCCTCGCTTGCTCGGCGCACCGTGAGTGCGGGGGAACAGGTGTGGGCGCGATCGGGATGTGCTTCACCGGCAACTTCGCCATCACCATGATGCTCGAGAGCGCCGTCGTCGCGCCGGTGGCCTGCCAGCCGTCCCTGCCGTTGGATGAGCCGGGTGTCCTGGAGATCAGCGACGCCGAGCTCACCGCCGTGAAGGAACGTCTCGAGCGTGACGGTCTCACGGTCCTGGCCTACCGATTCGAAGGTGACAAGGTCTGCACCAGGGCACGCTTCGATGCCTACGCGCAAGCCCTGGGTGACTCCTTCGTCAGCCGCGAACTCCCCGACACTGCCGCGAATAGTGACGCACCGCCGTTCTTCGCCGCTCACGTCCCCTATCCCCACAGCGTGGTCACTGTTCACCTCATCGATCGCGAAGGGGAACCGACCGCCACGGCACGCGACGAGATCCTTGACTTCCTTGTCCACCGGCTTCACGGCCACGCCAACTCAGACCGCTCGACTGACGCTCCCGAGAACCGACCCTCTCCAGATAGGAACCTTCTGTGACTGCCTACGCCATCGCCCATCTGCGCGACGCCGAGCCGCACCCGGACGTCGCCGAGTACATGGAGAGGATCGCCGGCACGTTCGAGCCCTTCGGGGGCCGCTTCCTCGTGCACGGCACGCCACCGGAGGTGAAGGAGGGCACGTGGGCCGGACACGTCGTGGTGATCGGCTTTCCCGGGATCAACGAGGCCAGGGACTGGTGGGACTCTCCCGCCTACCGGGAGATCGCACCCCTCCGCTCCCGGCACATCCAGGGCGACATCATCCTCGTCGGCGGCGCTCCCCAGGACTACGACCCGAGCGCGACCGCGCAGGCCATCCGAAACGCCCCGGCGTCGCGCTGAGGTCATCGACCCTGCAAGGACGGCGATGTCGGATTCATGCGATCGCGCTAATGGTCGTAAGTGCGTACGACAGCTTCGCCCACCCCGTCGCTCGGCGGCCTGGCCCGAAAGGCCCAGCTGCTCGACTGCGCGGTGACGTGCTGGTCCGAGCTGGGGTTCGCGGGCACGTCCGCTCGCCACGCATGCGTCAGCAAAGGAGTGGTGACCTACCACTTCCCGACCAAGGAGGACTTGTTGAGCGAGGTGGTGACCTCCCTCTACCGCGAGGCCGGCGAGCAGATCGGCCAGGCGACGGGCGACCGCGACTCGGTGATCGGCGAGCTCGCGACCTGCATCAGGAGCACCCTCACCTTCGTCGCCGACCATCCGAGGCACGTGCGCGCAGTCATGGAGGTGGCGGCGAACATGCGACCTGCGAACGGCCCCCGGGGAGGCGAGGATCCCTTGAGCGCCCACTTGCGAGAGCTGATCGAGCGAGGGCGGGCGACGGGTGAGGCCGCGGATGTGGACGCCGGGGTGCTGGCCATGACGATGCGGGCGTCGATCGACGCTGCCGCGGCCCGCGCCGCCTGCGACCCGACGGCTGACGCACGAGGCCACGCCGAGCACGTGGTCACCATCGTCCGACGTGCACTGCAGGCCACGGAGCCACGATGAGGGCCTCGAGAAGCGGTCCGGCCGCCTTCACCGGCTTCCTCCTCATCGACCTCGTCGTCCCGCTTGCGTCCTACTACGTGCTCCGCGCACTGGGCGCATCCGTCTGGACAGCGCTCCTCGCCGGGGCCGCCCTGCCTATGCTCCGCCTGAGCGCCGGCCTGGTCCTCCGGCGGCGCGTCCCCGGGGTTAGCCTCTTCGCTCTCGGGCTCATCACCGTCGGGACTGCGATCGGCCTCATGACTGCCGACTCGCGGCTCCTGATGGCCCGTGAGAGCTATCTGACCGGCTTCGTCGGAGTTTGGGTCCTGCTGTCGCTGCTGCGGGCACGACCGCTCGTCTTCACGGCGACCGTCGGTTTCATGCCCCCGGCGCCGGCCGAGGACTGGCACCGGTCGTGGGAGACGAGCGAGACCTTTCGGCGAGCGATGCGGGGCATGACCTGGGGCTTCGGACTGGCCTTCCTCATCGATGCTGCGGCTCGGGTCGTGATGAGCTACACGCTGGCCCTGGACCTCGTCCCGGCGACCTCCGCCGCACTTCTCGCCGTGATGCTGGTCGTCGTGGTCCGGACGGGCAAGGCATGGGGACGCCGACACATGCGCCGGAGCACCGTGCCGCTGACGCGCCCCCACACCCGTGGCCCGTGGTCGTACTTGGCGTGGCTCGTGTCTCGGCAGCGCGGCCGGGTCACGCTCGGAGCGGTGCTCGGCAGCGCCTGGATGGTGGGGCTCGCCCTACCGCCGTACGTGCTGTCCCGTGCGATCGACAGCCTCGCGGAGAGCCAGCAGAACGTGGTGCTGGGGTGGACGGCTGTCCTGCTCCTGGTCGGGGGCGTCCTGGCGGGCCTGAGCATCTGGCGGCATCGCACCATGACCCGGGTGCGCATGGATGCGGCGCTGCGGACGGTGTCAGAGGTGAACGCCCACGGCATCCGTCTGGGAGACACGATGGCGCGTCGCGCGCTCACCGGGGAGGTCGTGGCCATCGGAGGTGGGGACGCGTGGACGATCGGGCGCAGTCTCACCGCGACCGGGCCGGGAGTCGGTGCGGTGCTCGCCTACGTGGTGATCGCGGTGCTGCTGTTGCGGATCTCGGTGGCACTGGCTGTGGTCGTGCTGGCGGGGGTTCCGGTCCTGGCCCTGGTCGTGGGCCCGGCGACGCGCCGGCTCCGGACGGTCGGTACGCCGTATCGCGAGCAGCAGGGCCGAGTGACGGGTCGGATCGTGGACATCGTCGCGGGGCTGGGCGTCCTGAACGGCTTGGGCGGCAAAGCGGTCTACGCCGACCGTTTCCGCGCCGAGTCGCAGCGGCTGCTGCAGCACGGCTATCGGGTCGGCCGCGTCACGAGCGTGATTCAGGCAGCCGGTCTGGGGCTGCCGACACTGTTCTCCGCAGTGGTGGTGTGGCTGGCCGCCCGGCTCGCGGTCGAGGGCAGCATCACGGTGGGCGAACTGGTCGCGGTCGCTGGCTACGCCGCGGTGCTGGCGGTGCCGGTGGCCTCCTTCATCGAGGGCGCGCTCGACCTCAGCCAGGCTCTCGTGGCCGCACGTCGGGTGACAGACTTCCTTGACGTGCGCCCCGACAGCACCGGCACGGCGGTGCCCCCGGGGCGTGGAGACCTGATCGACGAGGCCTCCGGGCTGCGGATCACACCGGGGACGTTCGCTGCGGTCGCCACCGCCCAGCACTCCGACGCCGTAGCCCTCGTCGACCGGCTCGGCGGCTTCCGCCTAGGTGCCACCTGGGCCGGGCAGCCGACCTCCGAGCTCGATCCCGCCCAACTGCACGAGCAGGTACTGGTGGCCGACAACGACGCCGCCCTGTTCGCCGGGTCACTGGCCCAGGTGGTGGCCGGTCGCCTCGACGTCACCGGTCTCGGTGAGGCTGCGATCCTGGACGCGCTGCACACAGCCACCGCCGACGACGTGGTGCGGGGCCTGCCCGAGGGCCTCGGGTCGAGGATCGACTCCGGGGGACGGAACCTCTCAGGCGGTCAACGCCAACGCGTCCGGCTCGCTCGGGCGACGATTGCCGACCCGACCGTCCTGCTCGCGGTGGACCCGACCTCGGCGCTCGACGCCGCCACGGAGGCCACCATCGTCGACCGCCTCATCCACCACCGTCGCGGCAAGACCACATTGGTCACCTCGACGTCCGCGCTCGTGCTGCAAGGAGCCGACGAAGTGCACCTGCTCGCCGACGGTCGGGTGGTCGCAAGTGGCACCCACACCGACTTGCTGGCCAACCCCGCCTACGCCGCTCTGGTCCACCGCGGACGACCGGCCACCAGCGCCCACGACCCCGAGATCCAGGCATGAGCGCGCAGCCGTTGCCGGTGGCAGAGCCCGGCGAGGTCCGCCGTGCTGCGTGGCGGCTCATCCGCTCCGACCGCGCAGCATTCATCGCCGCGCTGCTCGCCAACTGCGCGGCGGCGGGCGCAGGTCTGGTCGGGCCGTGGCTGCTCGGGCAGATCGTCAACGAGGTGCAGGCCGGGGCTAGGGTCGCGACCATCGACCGGTTGGGCCTCCTCGTGGTGCTTGCCGCGGCCGCGCAGCTTCTGATCGGGCACCAGGCCCGCCGCCTGGGCTACCGGTTCGGCGAACGGACCGCCGCCCGACTGCGCGAGCAGCTGGCCGACCGGCTCATGCGGATCCCTGCACGAGCTGTCGAAGGGGCCGGCACCGGCGACCTGACCTCACGTGCCACGACCGACGCCGGCCTGGTGTCGTTCGCTCTGCGCGACGCCGCGCCAGAGATGGTGTTCGCCCTTGCCCAGGCGCTGATCATCATCGTCGCCGTCGTCCTGCTCTCCCCCGTGCTGGGCTCCGTCGGACTGGTCGCACTCGTCGCCATCCCCGTGGTCCTGCGCTGGTACCTGCGCCGCGCCCGGTCGGCCTATCTGGCCCAGGCAGCCGCGCATGCCGAGGTCGCCGACGTCCTGGCCGGCACCGCCGCCGGCGCCCGGACGGTAGAAGCGCTGGGCCTGCAGGAGCGGCGGGCCGCCGACTGCTCGTCCGCGATCGCTGCCGCGACAGCGGCCCAGCTGCGCACCCTTCGCCTGCGGAGCGTGTTCTTCCCGACCATCGACGCCTCCACCGCTCTTGCCGTCGGCGCCGCGTTCGGCGTGGGCGGCCTGCTCTACCTCGACCACCAGCTCAGCCTCGGCACCGTCGTCGCGGTCGTCCTCTACCTGCGCCAGCTCACCACCCCGATCGACACGATCCTGATCTGGGTGGAGACTTTGCAGAGCAGCGCCGCCTCGTTCGCCCGCACCGAGGGGCTCGCCTCGTCAGCGGAACCGCCACGACGCAGCGCCGAGGGCGTCACGGCCGTCCCCACCGACCAGGACATCGTCGTCACCGACGTCCGCTACGCCTATGACGGGGCCGACGTCCTCCACGGTGTCGACCTCGACGTCCGGGCCGGCGAGCATCTCGCCGTCGTGGGGACGTCGGGAGCAGGCAAGACCACCCTGGGTCGCCTCATTGCCGGCATCGACCGTCCCCGATCAGGAAGGGTCACCGTGGGCGGTGCGGACGTCGCCGACCTCGCACCCGAGCAGCTTCGCCAGCACATCGTCCTGGTGACCCAGGAGCACCACGTGTTCGCCGACCCGCTGCGCGACAACCTCACCATCGCGGCACCTCACGCCACCGACGCCGAGCTCCTCGATGCCCTCGACGTCCTCGGCGCAGACTGGTTCGACGACCTTCCCGACGGGCTCGACACCGACCTCGGCACCCATCGGCTCGGCGGCGCCCAGGCCCAGCACGTCGCGCTCGCCCGAGTCCTGCTCGCCAATCCCCACACCCTCGTCCTAGACGAGGCCACCGCCCTGCTGGACCCGACGACCGCTCGCCGCACCGAACAAGCCCTCGCCGCCACCCTCCAGGGCCGCACCATCATCGCCGTGGCCCACCGACTCCAGACTGCCCGAGACGCTGACCGCATCGCCATTATGGAAGGGGGCCGCATCACCGAGCTCGGCCACCACGACCACCTCGTCACCACCGCGACCTCCTACGCAGCCCTCTGGGAGACCTGGAGTGCAGACACCAGCCACGACAGGACTGACAACCATGAGTGACACACGAAGCCGACCCGCGGGACCCGTGCCACCGGCAGTCCGTCCGCTTACGATCGTCACCGGCGGGGCGCGAGGGATCGGCGCAGCCACCGTCGCGCACCTGGCGCGTGCAGGACACGACCTGATCGTCGGCTACCGCGACGACCGCGCCTCGGCCAAGAGGGCTGCCGCGGTAGCACAGGACCACGGCGTGAGAGCCGTCGCCGTGGCCGGCGACGTGACCGACGAGGATGACGTTGCCGAGCTGTTCGCCGCTGCCGCGGACCTGGGCGCCGTCACCGGACTGGTGAACAACGCCGGACTGACCGCACATCTTGGAGACTTGGCGGACACCCCGGTCGCGGTGCTGCGCCGGGTCGTCGACGTGAACCTCGTCGGCGCGCTGCTGTGCGCGCGTGAGGCGGTCCGGGCAATGTCCACCACCCGCGGCGGACACGGTGGGGCAATCGTCAATGTCTCCTCGGCAGCAGCCACGCTGGGCTCGGCACACGACTACGTTCACTACGCCGCAGCCAAGGCCGGGGTCGAAGCGATGACCGTGGGACTCGCCAAGGAGGTCGCCGATCAAGGGATCCGGGTCAATGCCGTGGCGCCGGGCACGGTGCACACGAGGATCCACGCCGATGCCGGGGATCCGGACCGTGCCGGGCGCGCTGCTGCGCGCATCCCGTTGGGCCGAGCCGGAGAGCCCGACGAGATCGCTCCGGCCATCGTCTGGCTGCTCGGCTCCGAGGCCAGCTATGTCACCGGAGCAAGCATCCGAGCGGCTGGTGGACTGTGACCCGCTCGGCCGCTGACGATCGCGAAGGTCGGCGACGTCGAGCCCGCAGCACCAGCGCAGCACGCGTGTTCTGGCGAGAGGATGATTCAGTGTCCCGTAGTGACGACAGGCCGTCGACGTCCGCCCGATCGCGGGAGCTCCGCGAGCTGTACGAGGCGTTCAACGCCCGCGAGATCGATCGGGTCCTCGCGGCCATGACCGCCGATGTCCAGTGGCCCAACGGCTGGGAAGGCGGGCACCTCGAAGGACGGGCGTCGGTCCGCGACTACTGGATTCGCCAGTGGGCTCAGCTTCGACTGTCTCTCACGCCTGTGCAGTTTCGGGAACGGGGCGACGGCCGGATCGAAGTCGCGGTCAGACTGGTGGCTCGCGACCCGGGCGGTTCCGTTCTTGCTCGAGAGGAGGTCCGTCATGTGTACGAGTTCGAGGGTCGTCTGGTCCGTCGCATGCAGGTCGAGCAGTAGTCGACGATCGCCCGAATCGGGTCACGGTCTCAGAGGGCATTTGATCTAGGTGTATTGCACTTTATGCCCTAGTTTAGGTCCTGTCCGATGGGTCCGCGGAGTGACCTTGGCCGGCTCCTAAGCTGTGGCGCTATGGAGAACCAGCTCACCCATGAGGCCAGTGCCTTCATCAATTTCCGGAACTACAACTTCCGGGATCCGAGGTCTCACGGCTACAAATGGGTCAACATCAAGCATCTGCGGATCCCAGCTGAGCCCGCCGAAGCTCACGAACTGCTCGCGGCGCTCATCAGGCATGAACAGTTCCGGGACGACTACGCGGGCGGTGGAGTTCTGCCGGAGGGATCTAGGCACGGCCCGTATTGGCTGAGGCTGGTCACCCCCGGCGCCTACGAAACCGTCAGTCGGAACAAGAGCGCGAGCGTCCTGTGGGGGTGGGGCAACCAGTTCGAGGACGTGCCCGCCAAGCTTGGGGCGGATCTGCAGCAGGAGGTGTTCGATCGCTTGTCGGGGGCCGACCACATCTACTACCTGAGCGATCTCGGGGACGAGGCCATTCATGACTGGGGGCGTGTGCACGAGTACTTCCACGAGTTCGTGCTCATCGACCGCACAGTTGGACGGATCACTCTCCTCGTCGCGGCTGACGACTGAGTCGATCGGCATGGCTGCCGTGGCGGGGCATTCGAGGGATCAGGGGCGGAGCCACAGGGGAAGCGCGGCCAGAGTCGCCGTGCCGTGGAATACGTAGGCTCTTTTGTCGTAGCGCGTCGCCACGGCCCGGGATCCTTTGAGTGCGTTGATGCACCGTTCGACCTCGTTTCTGCGGGCATACCGGGACTGGTCGAAGGCAGTGGGGCGACCGCCTCGGCTCCCACGTCGTCGGCGGTTGTCTCGTTGGTCTCGACGCTCGGGGATCGTGTGCTGGATCTGCCGTCGTCGCAGGTACTGGCGGTTTCGACGCGAGCTGTATGCCTTGTCCCCGCATACGTGGTCAGGTCTTGTACGTGGGAGGCCACCGGCTGGACGCGGAACGCGAATGCGATCCAGGACTGTGATCAACTGCGGGGCGTCACCCCACTGTCCTGGGGTTATCAGGACTGACAAGGGACGACGGCTCCCGTCACTGGCCAAGTAAATCTTCGTCGTCAGGCCACCCCGCGAGCGGCCGACCGCTTCGTCAGAGCGATCCTCTGAGGGGCGGCGGCGTCGCCCCGGCACGCGGGCCGGCCCGCGGCGTCCGCGGCGGCGAGCACGGCATGCAAGACCCTCTCCCACGTGCCATCGGCCGACCACCTGCGATGCCGGTCATAGACCGTCTGCCACTTCCCGAAGTGCGGTGGCAGGTCCCGCCAAGGCAGGCCGGTCCGCAGCCGGAAGAGAACTCCATTGATCACGCGCCTGTGGCAGTGCCAACGCCCACTTCGTCCGACGTTCGTCGGCAAGTCCGGTACCAGTTGAGCCCACTCGACATCGGAAAGATCACCACGCCCCACACCAACCGAAACGATCCACCCCTCGGCAAGTCACTGGACCCATCAGACACGGCCTAGTGACCTGAGTCAGAGATTCGCTGGCAGTAGCTGGCGACCTTGTCGAGGATTTCGTCGGCGGTCTTGGTCCAGATGAAGGGCCGTGGGTGGTCGTTCCAGTCCGCGACCCAGGCCCGGATGTCGCGTTCCAGTGCTTGGACGGAACGATGGACGCCGCGTTTGAGCTTCTTCTGCGTGAGCTCGGCGAACCATCGTTCCACCAAGTTCAGCCAGGACGAGCTGGTGGGTGTGAAGTGCAGGTGGAATCGAGGGTGGGACAGCAGCCACTTCTTGACCGCCGGTGTCTTGTGGGTCGCGTAGTTGTCGAGGATCAGGTGCACCTCGAGGCCGGCTGGCACTTCCTTGTCGACCTTGGCCAGGAACTTCTTGAACTCAGCTGCCCGATGGCGCCGGTGCAATGAGCCGATGACTTTGCCGGTCGCCACCTCCAGAGCCGCGAACAGGGTGGTGGTGCCGGCACGGATGTAGTCGTGGCTTCGGCGTTCCGGGACGCCCGGCATCATCGGGAGCACGGGCTGGGACCGGTCCAGGGCCTGGATCTGCGACTTCTCGTCCACGCAGAGGACCAGCGCTCTTTCCGGTGGATCCAGGTAGAGGCCCACCACGTCGCGGACCTTGTCGATGAAGAACGGGTCCGTGGACAGCTTGAAGGTCTCAGACCGGTGCGGCGCGAGTGCGAACGCCCGCCAGATTCGGGAGATCGCCGACTGCGACATGCTCGTGGCGGCAGCCATCGATCTGGTCGACCAATGGGTGGCGTTCTTCGGCCTCTCCTCGAGTGTCTTGACGATGACCCGCTCGACGTCGGCGTCACTGATCTTCCTCGGGGCGCCGGGCCGCGGTTCGTCGGACAGGCCGTCGAGGCCACGTTCGATGAACCGCCGCCGCCAGGTGCGGACCGTGTCCGCGGCAACATTCAACCGGCGGGACACCTCCAGGATCGAATGCCCCTCGGCGCACTCCAGCACGATCCGCGAACGCTGAGCCAGAGCCTGGGCCGTCGAACGACGACGCACCCAACCCTCCAGCACAGCCCGCTGGGCATCAGTCACCGACAACGGCGGAATCTTCGGACCGGGACGACTCATGAACAACCAACGACGAACCTGCGACTCAGGTCACTAGGTCCTGTCCGGCGGATCACTGGCGGAGCCAGAGTCGGATCGCTGCGGCGGTGACGGTGCCGTGGAAGACGTAGGCCCGTTTGTCGCAACGGGTCGCTACTGCGCGGGAGTTCTTGAGCCGGTTAATGGTCCGCTCGACCTCGTTGCGGCGCCGGTAGTGGTCACGTTCGAAGCCCGTTGGTCTGCCGCCTTCTCTGCCTTTACGGCGGCGGTTGGCCCGCTGGTCCTTCGGCTCGGGGATCGTGTGCCGGATGTGGCGTCTTCGCAGGTAGCGGCGGTTTCGGCGGGAGCTGTACGCCTTGTCGCCGCTGACGTGGTCCGGCCGGGTCCGGGGCCGTCCGCCCAGCGGCCGGGGAACCCGGATCAGGTCCAGGACCTCGACCATCTGCGGGGCGTCGCCCCACTGGCCCGGCGTGAGCAGGAGGGCCATGGGACGGCAGCCGCCTTCGCCGGCGAGGTGGATCTTGCTGGTCAGGCCGCCCCTGGACCGTCCGAGTCCCTCGTCGGGGCGGTGGTGCCGGGGCGTCGTCCTTTTTTCGGGATCCGCGGACGGGCTTTGCGTGCGCCGGCCGCATGCTGATGGGCCCGGCAGGACGTCGAGTCGACGCCGACCATCGACCAGTCGATCCGCCCTGCCAGGTCGGCGTCGGCCTGGACGGCTTGCAGGATCCGGTCCCAGGTACCGTCCGCCGACCACCGGCGATGCCGTTCATAGACGGTCTTCCACGAGCCATAGCGTTCCGGCAGGTCACGCCACGGGACACCGGTCCGGACCCGGAACAGGATCCCGTTCACCACGATGCGGTGGTCGCTCCACCGGCCACCCCGGCCACCCAGAGGTGGCAGATGCGGCTCCAGTAACGACCACTCGCAGTTCGTCAGATCCCCCCGACCCATGCCCGAACCAACGAGCGACCGGTCAGAAGGTCACATGATCCGCCGGACAGGCCCTAGCTCGGTCTACAAGCCGTAGTGAAGGTAGGGGGCCCAGAGCTCAGGGTGGTCGGGGTGGCGGTCACGCAGGGCGCGGGTGGCTGAGGTGACGGCGGTACAGGTCGTGATGTGGCCGCCCGCGGCGTGGAAAAGCTGGGTGAACTCGGTGGCGGTGAGGTCGCGGACCGGCCAGAGGGTGGCCACGACGCTGCGGAAGCCGGCGAGCTGAAAGGCGGCGGCGAGGTGGGTGAGTTCGTCCGGTGCGTCGGGGGTGGGCATGACCGTCGCGCACGCCGAGAGCTGGGCGAACTCGGCATGTGGCAGGTCCAGGTGGGAGAGGTCGTCGATGGTCAGGAGGCCGTCGAAGAGGCCAAGTCCACTCCGGTGCGGGCGAACGTCGTCGCGGACGTTGTGGCAGGCGAAGTAGGCGCGGGTGGCACGGGGGAGCGCGGCCAGGACGCTCTCGCGTGTCGCCGCTTCGTTGAGAAGGGGGACGGCTTCTGGGTGGCGGTCAAGAAGTGCGCGGCCTTCGGCTTCCGCTCCGGCGAGTTCCGCGCCGTTCGCGGTGCGGCGTACGGCGACGACCAGGTCGCCGCCGTTTCCGGACGCGGCGGCCCGAGCGAGGCCTCGGGTCAGCAACCGGATCGTGGGGGCGTAGGACGACTCGATCAAGTCGATCGCGGACCGGCCGTCCGGAGCGGTGGCGGCGTGGAGTGGAAATGCGCTGAGGAGGCCGGTTGGCACCCACCACACCCTGGTGGCCGGGCCGATGGCTTCGAGGACGGGGCCGACCACCGTTTCCCACAGCCATGCCAGGATCTCGCTGGTCATCCGAGGCTCCCTGGCGGAGAGCATGGCGTAGGCGTGCGCGTGGACATCCTGGTGGTTCAGCCCGTCCAGCGGCAGCACGCGGACACCTGGGTCCGGATCGACGACGAGGGCGTGGCTGCCGAAAGGGCTGACGTTGATCAGCACGAGCGGGCCGGGCAGGTTCAGGGTGGTCAGCTCGTCGGCAACCGGTGGCCGCATAAATCTCTCGTAGCCGGGGATGGAGCGGATGTCGGCGAGCAGGTTGGTCCAGGCGGTGCGGCTCTGCGAGGCCTGAACGGTCCGCACGTACCCGGCTGGGATGCGGGCGCTGTCGGTTCGGTCAGCGGTGATGGCGTCGCGCAGGCGGTCGAAGCGTTCGGCCAGGTCAGGGCGGGCTTCGCGGAGGCTGGTGAGGTCGGTGCGCAGATCGAGTTCCAGGGTCAGCACCACCGCGCGTGCTTCCTCGGCTGCCTCCAGCGCGGTAGCGGGGTCGCCGGCGAGGATGTGTGCGGTGACCGCCTCGCTGCCCGTTTCGGTGATCTCGGAGAGCCGGGCAGCCCGGTCGGTTTGGTCGATTTCCTCGAGGGCAGCGACACGCATCAGAGCGACGGCTTCGCGGTAGCAGGTGACGGCCAGGTCGTAGCGCTGGTGATGCAGGGCGAGCCGACCAGCGCCGCGTAGCGCAGTCAGGCTGTCCAGTGCGTCGGTGATCGGGGTGAGCGCCAGGTGACAATGCCGCTCTACCTGCCCGTTGGTCAGCTCGGAATGCTCAACGTAGATCCCGCTGAGGATACGGAGCAGCGGCCCGCGGAACGGGCCGATACGTGGAGAGAGGTCGAGCGCCTCTTCCAGCAGACGGGCGGCCTCGACCAGCTCGGCCTTCTCCCGGGTCAGCGCGTAGCGCTGCAGGTGGATGTTGCCGAGGTGCGACAGGTGTTCGCGTCGTTCGGTGGGGTTCTCGTGCCTGCTGGTCTCAACTTCCGCGGCGCGCAGGGCGAGCTCGAGGTCGACAGCGAGGCCGGAACAGCGGAACTCCTCCAGGTAGTGCCGGGAGGTTTCGGCGGTGGCCGGTTTCTTGGGCACCGCTTCGGCTTGTTCGCTGAGCAGGAACTCTTGCACGGCGGCGTCCATCATTGCGGCGATATCGGCGCCATCGGGGCCGTCTGCGTACTCTTCAGCGAGGGCTACCCGGTCGATTCTGTGGCGCCCGGGGTCTGGGGTGGCCCTGCGCCGGGCGAAGCGCAGGCGAGAGCTCCGAGCGCGGGCCAGCCGTTCCTGGGCTTTGGCGGCCTCCGGCGGGGCGAGGGCCGCCGCCTCGGCGGCCAGCTCGGTGGCGGTCTCCAGGTCGCTGTTGTTCTGGTTGTTGATGCCGCGGATTCGGTAGGCGTCGCTGAGCGAGCCGAGCCGATCGGGCAGTTGTGGATCGTCGGCGGGGGTGGCCTCGATTGCCGCGCTGAGGAGCAGGATCGCGGCGTTCACCGCGGCGGGGTTCCGTTCCCCGTTGGCGTGGTAGATGAGGGTGTTGGCGTACCCGGCCTGAGCCTTCGGCTCGGCGCGCGGTCCGAGCATCCGGTTCAGGGGGTCGGGCAGGTCGTCCGGCAGCGACTGAGGGTCCGGCAGCCAGTGCATGAGCGTCTGCGCCAGTTCATCGGGCCCGCCGGAGTCGACGGTGGCGTTGTTTCGCAGGATGTGGAAGACGCCCAAGACACGACGGGCACTGGCCAGGCTGCGGGATGCCGGGTTCCGCGTCGACAGCCGATGGGCCAGCCACCACACGTACGCGGCGTCGGTCATCGCCTCGGGGGACATGACGAAGTCATGGTCGCCCGTTTGGTCACTTGCGCGCACCCGGCGCAGGAGATTGCCCCGGGCCAGGGATTCCAGCATCGGCAGCAGGCCCGGCTCGGGGTCGGGTGCGGTCGGGTCTGGCCAGGCCGCGAACACTGCGGTGCGGCTGACGTCGATCGCCGCGTGCAACCGCGCCTTGTCGGGACGGGCTTCGTAGTCGGCTTCAAGGGCGTCGGCCAGACCTTCTGCCAGCGTGATCCGATCAACCGCCGAGGTGTCGCCACTATCGGTGTGTCCGAACAGGGCGATGCACTCGTCCAGGTCGGTGGCGTCGCCCAGCGCGTCGTAGCGCAGTCGCAGGGCGGTGGCCAGGAGAAACGTGGACCGCTCCAGGGTGTTCTCACGGAACAGGCCGATCGCTTCCTGGAGATCTTCGATCTGGTGGGACTGCGCGAAGCGGGCGGCAAGTGCGAGACCGAGGTCGAGTTGGCGGCTCAACTGCGCGGTGCCCGTAGCGCCGGCGAGGGCGGACCGCATGGGAGTCACGTGGTCCGCAGCCCCGGACTCCGCTTGGTCAGGGTTGTCCGGGTGCAGTGCAAGTAGCTGTGACAGGCGGGCAACCTGCGCCTGGATCGCCGCACGGACAGGGTTTCCCGGCGGCAGTCCATCGGCTGCGGCGGTGCCGTCGGCTATGGCATGTCGCAGATCGCCCAGGTGCTGGAAAGCCACGAAGCGATGCCACCGCGCGGCGTGGCGATTCGCAAGCAGTTCGGCCGGGTCGGCAGCGAGTGCCCTGATGATCGTTAAGGCCTCGTTGGTGAGCGCCAGGTTGCGGTCGATGTCGGATATCGCTGAGGTCGTCTTGAACCGGTCTGCGTACAGGACGGCGACGTTCTGCAGGAGCTTCGCGCGGAGCAGGTCCGCCTCGGTCGCGAGTGCGAGGGCACGCTCTGCGTAGGTGACGACGGCGTCGAGGTCCGCAGCGTCACCGGTCTCGGCGTGCCGGTCGTTGAGCACCATCGCGACCTGCACGAATACCGGCGCCGTGTCGGCGGGGAGGTCCGGCGGCCAGTCCGACAACTCGAAGAGGCGGATTCCGGTGTCCCGATGCCGACTGAGCGTGTAGACCGCGACACCGCGGAGAATCCCGCTCGCATGGGCGGGGATGTCGTTGATCGCGGCCGGCTTCGTGGCCTCGAAGTGCTTCCGGACGACCGATGGTGGGGCGGCCGGCTCGCGTTGCCACAGCGCACGGAAGAAACCGAGAGAGCACTGCTGCTCCATCTGTCGCTCGTCCTGCGGCCCGCTCGTGGATCGTGCCCAGTGCAGCCAAGCGAGCAGGTTCAGGGCCTGGTTGATGTGGCCGTCAGTGGCGTGTGGAATCTGCACCCACCACATTTGCGCGGCTTCAATCAGCGCCTCGTTCGCCAGCACGCCCTCGGGATCGCCCTGCTGCCACCGCACGATCCGTTGGTCAAGTAACTCGCTGGGCTGCGCAGTCGTCGCCATGAGCGCTATGGTCGCATCGACTTGACGGGGTTTGCTGAGAGGATGG
The DNA here is from genome assembly GCF_036345975.1 of Streptomyces clavifer. Taxonomy (NCBI): domain Bacteria; kingdom Bacillati; phylum Actinomycetota; class Actinomycetes; order Kitasatosporales; family Streptomycetaceae; genus Streptomyces; species Streptomyces clavifer. Next base: position 236,473 of record NZ_CP107794.1, read on the forward strand.
AGGAATTGGCGTGCTCGCAGGTACCGCCGACGCCGAACGCGAACGGGCCGCGCTGACCCTTCTCTGCGAGCTACTTCCCGACATTCGTGCAGCAGGCACCGGCCGCCCGGCCGAATACCAGAGGCTGCTGACGGCGATCGAGGCCGCCGCCCGGGCCCGTACGCCGGTCGCCGACCTGCTGGACGAGCTCTACCGATTCGACGCTGCCGGCGCCTACCGCCAACTGCCGCACGAGATGCCGTTCGGTCCCGGTCGCGCCGACGAGGAGATCGCTCACTGCCCGGACGGCGCCTGCTCACGCACCGAGCGCCCGCGACCAGCCGGGCTGTCGCCGCGCTGCCGGGTGACCGGGGAGCGGATGCCGACGCAGGCCACCGGATGACTATCTTCTTCGGCGAGCTGGCCAAGAAGCTCGCCGAACGCTGGGTGTCACTGCTCGCCATTCCCGGCCTGCTCTTCCTCGCCGCGCTCCTGCTCGGCGCCAGATTGCGGTGGGCGCACGCGCTCGACGTCGGCTACGCACTCGGCTCGCTGGACGATCTCGCTGCCGACCTTAGCCGTTGGCCTGCGGCACGCACGGCGCTCTGCGTTGCGGGTGTGCTGCTCGCCGCCGCTGCGGTCGGGCTCGCGGCTGGCGGTCTGGCTGCCGGTCTTCGCCTGGTCTGGCTCGGCCGCTGGCCGGCGCCCCTGGCACGTTGGCGCCGCAGAGCGCGTCGGGACCGCTGGGACGCCCTCGTCGAGCGGCGGTTCGCGCTGGAGGATGCTTCCGGCCGGACCGAGGAGATGCAAGCCGAGATCGACGACCTGGCGGCTCGGACGAACCAGCTCGCCATGGCCCGCCCGGCCTGTCCGACCTGGATCGGTGACCGCTTCAAGGCGCTCGAATCAATCGGCTACGAGCGCTACGGCCTCGATCTGACCTTCGTCTGGCCGGCGTTCTGGCTGGTCGCCCCGGACCTGGTCCGTACCGAGATAGAGGCGGCCGGCAGCCAGTTCGCCGACGCGACCATCCGCGGCTCCTGGGCCACCCTGTACGGCATGCTCGCGCTGCTCTGGCCGCCGTCCGCCGCGGTGGCCGTCGTCGCGGGAGTCGTCGCGTGGCGCCGTGGCAGGTCCTCGGTCGCAGCGCAGACCCGCCTCATCGAAGCCGCCCTGGACCTCCACGGCCGTGCACTGGCCACCGCGCTCGGGGTGGGCGACGCCGACGCCACCGGGCCACTCACACCTGCCGAGGGCGGCGAGATCACGCGGATCTGCCGCAAGGGCCGCTGACGCGCCCGGGCGTGGACTCCTGCCGCGACCGGTGGACTGCGGCCGGCCTCGTCAACCCGGCAATGGCTGGCGAACAACTGATTCGGCTGCCTTCGGAGGAATCAGGGTTACTGGTTCTGGTCACCCGCCCCGAAGACGCCCAAGCCTGCGCACATATCCAAGACCTCGGAACCGTCTGCGCCACCGCCCCCGTCACCGCCACCGCAGCGGCCGGCCGAAGTTGCAGTAGCCTGCAGCTCTTAGCTTGACGTTTATGGTCTGCCGTCGAACACTGCCTCGAACTTGCTGATGGGTTTGCCTAAGTTCCGGACGTAAGAGTGGCCTTCGCCTGATCCTGTGCTCCGTCACAGAGGCATGGGATCAACACGAAGGCCGTAGCTATGAGTCTGCTGCAACACGGCGCCCCGCGGGATGCGTTTGCCGAACTGTCATGCTTCCGGACGGAGCTCTATGCCTGCCTGACCGGCCGGCGCGATGCGCTGTTCGAGCTGAGTGATGCCCTGCTGTGCGCGGATGGTCCGGTGAGGACGCTGGTCGAGCTGTCGTTGGAGCCCGAGCATCGGCGCGGACATGGCGCCTTGTACGGCGGGCTGAATAGCGGGGAGCTGGATGTGGCACGGCTGCGTAGAACGCTGGCAGGGTTGCCGCTTCCCCGCACGGCGTCGGGCCGGCTGGTCCTGGCGGTCGACGTGAGCAACTGGCTGCGGCCTGATGCGAATACCAGCCCGGGTCGGCTGTTCTGCCACACGTACGGTCGTGGCAGGGGCTCGGCCCAGATGATCCCCGGGTGGCCCTATTCCTTCGTGGCCGCTCTGGAACCGGGGCGGACGTCGTGGACTGCCCTGCTGGACGTGGTCCGGTTGTGTCCGTGGGACGACGCGATCGCCGTCACCGCAGCCCAGGTCCGGGACGTTTTTCAACGGCTGTATGTGACAGGCCAGTGGCAGATCGGTGACCCGCCCGTCCTGGTCGTCGTCGATGCCGGCTATGACGTGACCCGTCTGGCTTTCCTGCTCGCGGACCTGCCCGTGGAACTGCTGGGCCGGATGCGTTCGGACCGCGTCCTGTACTTCCCGCCCCCGCCCCAGCCGGCGGGCAAACGTGGGCGCAAGCCCAAGCGCGGGGCGGAGTTCGCGTTCGAGATCGCGGCCACTCAACCGGTCCCGTCGGTCACCACGGTGACCGACACCACTCACTACGGGAAGGCCGTCGCCACTGCCTGGGACCGCCTGCACCCGCTACTGGTCCGGCGCTCGGCCTGGGCCGACCACCCCGAAGGAGACCTGCCCGTCATCGAAGGCACCGTCATCCGTCTTCAGGTCGATCACCTCCGCGGAGACCGCAGCCCCAGGCCGGTCTGGCTGTGGTGGTCGGCCACCGCCGCCACTGCTGGGGATGTGGACCGGCTCTGACAGGCATTCCTACGCAGATTCGACCTTGAGCACACCTTCAGAATGCTCAAGCAGACGTTGGGGTGGACCGCTTCCAAACTCCGCGAGCCAGCCGCCGCCGACCGCTGGACATGGCTCGTCATCGCAGCCCACACCCAACTCCGCCTTGCCCGGCTCCTCGCAGAAGACCTCCGCAATCCCTGGGAACGGCCCGCCCGCCAAGGGCGCCTCACACCCGCGCGCGTCCGTCGAGGATTTCGCCGCCTCCACAGGAAAACGCCTCAGCCGGCCAGCGCCCGTCCGGGGCCGTAGCCCGCGTGTGGGGGCTTGACCGGGAGGCCGACCACGACGAGGTGCCGTCGACCTGTACACGGTCGGCGTGCACTGGGCGCTCGGCGACGCCGGCGCCGCCCTGGACGCCGGGAAGAACCTTCGGCCCGAGCAGTTCGCCCAGCGGCGGTCCTGACGGCGGCTTGTTCCTTCCCTGCCAGGGCGCCACCTGTGGACCCTCGACGACCCGGCCGTCCAGGGCGTGGACGACGTTCCCGGCCAGCCGGTCCTGCACGTACTCGCGCAGTCGCTCATCGGCCACCAGCTTCGCCGGCTTCGGCCGCTGAGCCCGCCGCTCGGCAAGCCATTGCGCCAGCGAGGCCCGGTACTCCAGGTGGTAACTCCGCGTGGAGGCGTTGCGCCGCAGCTCCCGCGAGATCGTGGATGGCGAACGCCCCAGACACGACAGCGGCGGTGGCCCTGCACGCTGCATCGCCGATGTCGGGGGCCCGCGACGGAGCGGGGTGCGGGCTGCTGTTCATCGAGGCTCCGTTCGACAAGTGGGGTGTCGGCGAGCGCAAGCCGGGAAGATCGGGTGGTGCGAGTTTGCCGGGAGCCGGTGAGGGCCGCAGGGCCTTGTGGGCTGTCAGGCCGTCAGGCATGATCGCGAGCATGATGACCAACCGAAAGGCCCATGCCGCGTAGACGGCCCGGCGCGCTTCGCGCCGAAAATCAGGTCCCGCCCGTTTGGGGCCCTTGGATCTGTCGAATTCCCGGGTTGTCCGAGCGCACCTGTGCCGAGATTCAACGCAGGGAGCGTGAGCACGGTGATTCCTGGGCCGGGCTGCGGGACGGCTTGTGGGATGGGGCGGTGGAAGCCGCGCTCAGGCACTACCGGGCGTTCCTGCGACAGCCTGGCCGCTACCTGGACCTGTGCTCCCCAGCCTCTCCCCATCCGGAGTCCTCGCTTGTCGACGTGGCGAACGCCCGGGACATTCTGCAAGAAACGTTGCGTTCGCTTCCACGGGCGTCCCGCGCCGTACTCGGGCGAGTAGTGGCGTGTCTGGACGCAGAGTTCCGCCGCCGGACCTTGCCCGACCCACACGCCTACCGGCGCCTGCGGTGGCATGGCGAATGGTGGCACCGACGCCTCTACGACGGTGAGTTCCGGTGGTGAGGGGCTGCAGCCCGACCTCTTCTTGCCTCAACTCCGATGAGGCCGGGCGAAAACCGACCAAAATTTCCACGAAGCGCCGTGCTGGGCCATGGCCTGAGGGGAGCCGTATAGGTTGAACAATTTGTGATGTCTGCCTTGGCCCGTACGGCTCTCTCGCATCGCATCTGTACTTGCATCCCGAGGAAACAGCTCGGTTCACTCATCGCCGAGTTGGCTGTGCCGTGGGCCCTCGTCAAGGCAGGAAGCCGACCGACCGAACCCGGGAGGCCGCATCCGCTCTCGTCTGGAGTCGCGTCACCGGCAGCGAGTACACTGTCGCGCCGATCTTTCAACCACCGAACTTGCCGCCTGATCGACAGCTGACCGCCGCTTCGCCACAGATGGTGCTCCTCAGGCACTGGGAGCAGCGGAAGCGCTACATGTCCTACCCCGAGCTCCTTGAGGCCCTCGAAGCCCTCGCCATCCAGATTGTCCTGTGACAGCGAGATGATCTTTGCCATCGAAGCTTGATCGGCATGGAGTGCTGGTGCCGCAGGGGAACCATGCTGGTCGGAGGCGGGGTGGAGGCGTCGGTACTCGTGGGACCAGTGAGGCTGTGCACCCCCAACAGGAACTTTCTCGTCACCTGATACACCAGCGAGACAACCACCCCGGCATCGTCCCAGGCAGCCCCGAGCACTGTCAGACCCTCTAAAGAGCTGTTACAACGCATTTCCTGAGCGGCACATGCCGGCCGGGACGACGTGCTCGTACGGCCCGTCGTGAACAGGCAGACAGCCCTCCTGCCTAGCGGGCGACAACAATAGTCAGCACCTGCTAACATTTCTTTGCATGTGCTCGGTGCTGCTATGAAAACGCCTCTGCCAAGCGGAGACGAACTGGTGTTGACGCTGGCGACGCTGGCCAACCCGCACCGTCTGCGGGTGGTGGCGGTGCTGGCCGGCGGACGTAAGTACGTGAGCCAGTTGGCTCGGGACATGGGGATCAGCCGTGCGCTCCTCCAGGTTCACCTGAAGAAGCTGGAGGCCGCGGGCCTCGTGTCAGCGCAGCTGGAGATCTCACCCGATGGGAAAGCGATGAAGTTCTACGAGGTGACGCGCTTCGCGGTCCACCTGACGCCGGAATCGATCGCGGCCGTGGTGCCGGAGATGACCGGTACCGACACCGCACGTGGACGCGACGAGAAAGGGACTGTCTGATGAACGAGACCGACTGGCAGGAAGTGTTCGGCGTCATAGGCGCCTTCACCTTGGTCACCGTGGTGATCACTGTGATCATCTGGCAGTTCGGCGCCAACTGGCGCGCCAAGGCGGTGCTCGCTCGCGAGGAGGAGTACCGCAAGCTCGCCGAGCAGTCCCTTGAGGCTCAGCAGCAGACCGAACGCCAACTGGCGGGCATTCAGACCCGTATGGAGTCGTTGGAGCGCATTCTCAAGGAAGTCGAATAGCGCACAACGAAGTGAATGGCGCACAACCGCAGAGCTGGGTCGCCGAGCTGCAACCTCGACGACCCAGCGTTCGGAAGGCATCTCCCTCGCCGTCGGGCGAGTTTTCCCTGGATACGCTCCTCCACATTTAAGGAGAGCAGCTCATGCTGCGCAAAGGCAAGTTAGACCGCAAGCACCCCGAAGGCGAAGGGGGACGCGCATGACGCAGACCCCCACTCCGGTGGGACCTGCCCGTGGGGTCGTGGAGTCCGTCGCCGGGTGGTCGGTCCGGCACAAGGCCCTCGCCATCACCGGCTGGCTGGTGCTGGTGGTCGTCGCGATCCTGTCCAGTGCGCTGGTCAGCGGACCTGAGGCCCGCTCCCTCGACCCCGGTGACGCGGGCAAGGCGCAGCAGATCGTGCGCACTGAGGACAACGGTGACTCTGTCCGCGAGAGCGTGCTGCTCCAGTCACGCGAGGACGAGGGGCCCAAGTTCACCGAGAGCCCCGAGCTGCAGGGTGCGGCCGAGGAGTTGGTCGACAAACTGCGCGGCACCAGTGATGCGGTGCGCGACATCGGATCGCCCGCGGGAACCGACGGCGAGCGATGGGTGTCCGAGGACGGCCGGTCCGGTCTGGTGACCTTCGAACTCGACGGACCGATCGAGAATCAGAAGGAGAACTACAACGAGGCCGTCGCCGCCCTGAAAGAGGTGCAGGACAACAACCCGGACCTACGGATCGTGCAGGCCGGTGACCGTAGCCTGAACGCGGTCGTCGACGACGCGATCAAGGACGACTTCGCGAAGGCCGAGTTCACCTCGCTGCCCCTGACCCTGGTGATCCTGCTCGTCGTCTTCGGCTCGCTGATCGCCGCCGGTATTCCCCTGCTGCTCGCCGCGACCGCGGTCATCGGCACCTTCGGCCTGCTGCAGACCGTCGGACAGTTCCTGCCGGTCAACAGCGCCGCCTCCTCCATCGTCCTGCTCATCGGCATGGCCGTCGGCATCGACTACTCGCTGTTCTATCTGCGAAGGGAGCGGGAGGAACGGATCGCGGGACGCGACACCCAGGACGCCCTCGCGATGACGGCCCGCACGTCCGGCCACGCCGTGGTGGTTTCCGGCCTCACCGTTATGATCTGTGTGTGCGGCCTCCTCTTCTCCGGGCTCGACGTCTTCAAGGGGCTGACGGCCGGCACCGTGATCGTCGTGGGTCTCACGGTGCTCGGCTCCATCACCGTGCTGCCGGCGGTGCTCTCCGCCCTGGGGCACCGCGTCGACAAGGCCCGCATCCCCTGGCTCGGCAAGCGCAGGACCGTCGCACGCGAGTCGCGGACCTGGTCCGCGGTGGCCCGCACCGTGGTGCGCCGCCCCGCGCTGACCGGTGGAATCGCCGCCCTCGTCCTGCTGGTCATGGCCCTGCCCATGCTCAGCATGAAGCTTCAGGACCCCGCTACGACCGACAGCCTGCCGCGTAGCGTCGCCCCGGTGGACGCGGCGGTCCGGATGAATGACGCCTTCCCGGGTGCCTCGAACCCCGCCCGTGTCGCGATCGCCACCGACGACGGTACGAGTGCCGACACCCCCGCTCTGCGGACGGCGATCGACGCCCTGCACGAGCAGGCGGCCACCCCCGGCAGCGGGATCGCCGAGCCGATCACCTCGGTCGCGGTCGGTGACGTGGTGGTCGTGCGCGTACCGCTCATCGGGAAGGGGACCGACGACACGTCGAACGAGTCCCTGGAAAAGCTGAGGGGCACCGTGCTGCCCGCGACCCTCGGCACCGTGGAGGGCATCGACTACGCGGTCGGCGGCAAGACGGCGATGCCATACGACTTCGCCAACCAGCTCAACAGCCGGTCCGTCGCGGTCTTCGTCTTCATCCTCGCCCTGGCCTTCGTCCTGCTGGTCGTCGCCTTCCGCTCCTGGACCATCCCGCTGGTGTCGATCCTGCTCAACCTGCTCTCGATCGGCGCCGCCTACGGCGTGCTCACCTGGGTCTTCCAGAGCGGGCACCTCGGCTCGCTGCTGGGCTTCACGGCCTACGGGGGCGTGGTCGCCTGGCTGCCGCTGTTCATGTTCGTCATCCTCTTCGGGCTGAGCATGGACTACCACATCTTCATCCTCAGCCGGATCAAGGAGCGGTGGGCCGACGGGGCCAGCTCCGACGACTCCATCGTCGGCGGCATCAGCAGCAGCGCGGGCGTGGTCACCAGCGCCGCCGTGATCATGACGGCCGTCTTCACCGTGTTCGTCAGCCTCACCGCCATTGAGTACAAGATGATGGGCGTCGGCATGGCGGTCGCCATTCTCATCGACGCCACCATCGTCCGAGGCGTGCTCCTGCCGGCTGCCATGGCGCTGCTCGGCGACCGCGCCTGGTCTTCCCGGCTCGGCAAGCAGCGCGGAGCCGCACCGTGGTCCGCCGGCGAGCAGACCCCTGAACTGGTATGTCCCGTCAGCCATTCCCCCGAGCAATAGGCGGGACGTACTGTCTGGCCTCACCCCTCACCGGGGGCGAACCAACGACTCCGGCCTGAGAGATCGGCGGTTGCCGATCTCCCAGGCCGGAGCGTTAGGACGCGGTGCGCAAGGCGCAGGACAGCCGGTGGTGCACGCGCCGGAAGGACAGGTTCGAGCCTGGCGGGAGAAGACGCACTCCCGCTGCTTAACCTGCGTGTTCGGGCCGGTGCGGGTGAACCGGATCGCCTGTTGCGGCCGGGGCGTGTCCCACGTGCACCCGGCGGATGCGGACCCGTCGCTGCCCGTCGGCCGGCACTCCCGCAGGCTTGCCCGCCTTGCAGTGCTGGAAGCGGCGAGAGGCTCGTTCGACCAGGCCGCTGCCGCGATCGAGCGACGATGCGGGAAGGTGGTGGGCAAGCGCCGCCTTGAAGAGCTGGTGGACGCCGACGCCCGTCGATATCGCCGCCTCCTACAGGGCGAGGATTCCCACTCCGTGCACCCACGAGATGCCCCTGGTCATCCAGATCGACGGCAAGGGCGTGGTGATGCGCCCCGAAGTCCTGCGCGAAGCGATCCGCCGGGCCGCGGCCAACCAGGTTCGATGGCACAGGACAGATGAACGGCTTTGGCTACCTGGCCGCGGACTGCCCAACGGGAGGTAAGAAGGCCGGCGGGAATCTGGATAGCGACGTGGAGCATCAGCACCGAGATCATCATCTCGAACGTTTGGGCATAGGTTTCCGCGGACGCAGCTGGAATCCAGCAGAAGCCGATGTACAGCAGAACGCCACTCACGTGCATGGCGGCAACGTTCAACGGAACGTGCCACAGGCTGACCCAGTGGCGCTCGTTGTCGCTCGCCCGCACAACGCCCTCCCCCCGGGGCTGGAGCCCCCACTCCTGGCGGGCAGTCTACGTCCAAGGGCAGCATGCGAGGCGTTCCAGCCGCTTCGATCCCTGCTACGAACGACAGCCTACCGAGCTCACTAAATGAGATGACTTCTTTTAGGCGCGGCCGAGATCTCCGGCTCCCCGCTCGCGGCCGCTGCCGCAGCACGGGAACTGGCCATCGTGCTGCGCCACCAAGACCAGGATGGCGCCGCTCAGCGCCTGATGCACTCGGCAACCGCCGACCTTGAGGCGAGCGAGCTGCGCGCCGACGCCACGGCCGCCGCCTAGTACTCCAGTCGTGCTTCTTCATTTGTCCTGGTCACAGGGGCTTCTTGGAGTCTAGTGGGCTGACGCTCCATCAGGTAGGTGGAGGTTCGTGACTCACCCGATCGGGGCGCGTTGAACCAGTCATGGAGATGGAGAGTGATGTCGAAGTAGGGCTGTGGGAAACCGAGTTGCAGTCGTTGCTGCTGCGGGTTGGCGAGCGGTTCGGCCGGGTCGAGCCGCGGCGTCGGATGCGGGACTATGTGCGCGGCCTGCTGGGCCCCGTCGGCCGCAAGAACAGCTGGCAAATAGCAGAGCACGCGGGCCACGACACCCCGTACGGGTTGCAGCGGCTGCTGTCATGGTGCCAGTGGGATCCGGACGAGATCCGCGACGATCTGCAGAACTACGTGGCCGAGCGGCTCGGGAGGCCGGACGGTGTGCTGATCGTCGACGACACCGGCTTCCTGAAGAAGGGCACCGTTTCCGCCGGGGTGCAACGGCAATACTCCGGCACTGCCGGCCGCACCGAGAATTGCCAGATCGGGGTGTTCGCCGCCTATGCCTCTGCCAAGGGCCGGGCCCTGGTGGATCGCGAGCTCTACCTGCCCAGGTCATGGACCGAGGACCCCGATCGCTGCCACGCGGCCCGGATCCCCGAGGGCAAGCCCTTCGCGACCAAGCCGGAACTTGCACGCGCCATGGTCCAGCGGGCGCTGGACTCCGCCCTGCCGATCGCCTGGGTCACCGCGGATGCGGCTTACGGGCAGGAACAGCATTTCCGCCGAATGCTGGAAGAGGTCGGGGTGGGCTACGTCCTGGCGGTGCCCAAGTCGCAACAGGTCAAGTCGCCGGCCGGGAGTTGGCGCATCGACCACGTCCTGACCGGAGCTCCGGCCGATGCCTGGGAGCGGATCTCCTGCGGCGAGGGTGCAAAGGGGCCGCGGGTTTATGACTGGGCCGCGGCCAAGCTGCCCGCCGCCGACGGCGCGGAGTCCACCCATGACCGCTGGGTGCTGGCCCGCCGCAGCCTGGCGCGTCCCGAGGAGATCGCCTACTACCTGGCTTTCGCGCCAGTCGGCGCGACCATCACCGAGCTTATTCGGGTGGCCGGCGCACGGTGGGCTATCGAGGAGTGCTTCCAGGCCGCGAAGAACGAGTGCGGCCTGGACCAGTACGAAGTCCGTCGCTACGTCGGCTGGTACCGTCACATCACCTTGGCGATGCTCGCGCACGCCTTCCTGGCCGCGATGACAGCCCACGCCCTCGAAAAGGGGGCTGCAGAAACGGTTCGAGCAGCCTCGTTCCCCTCACCGTGGCAGAAATCCGACGGCTCCTGGACCTTACCCATCCCCCAGCAATCCGGCACCGGTCACCCACCCGTCGGCTCTACTGGTCCCGCTGGCGCCGACGACACCAGGCCCTCGCTCGCCACTGCCACTACCAGCGCCGCACGCGCCCCGATCGGGTGAGTCACGAACCTCCACCTACCTGATGGAGCGTCAGCCCACTAGGCTCCAAAAAGCCCCTGTGACCAGGACAAATGAAGAAGCACGACTGGAGTACTAGGCGGTCGGCCGGTTGGGCGCAGCTGTTTCGGCGCCACCGAACGGCTGCGCGGCAGTACTAAAGTGGCAGGATTCCCAGCTGCGCGCCGGTCGCCGTGTCGGCCGGCAGCAACGGAGAGGCGGTCTACTCCTCCGTCCCCTCGGCGCACGCCGAGCGGATCTCTTCCAGTAGTTCCGGGTAGCGCTCGCCATAGGTGCCCACCGCGTGCCACACCGCGTCCAGTGCCGCTTTGAGCGGGACGGGCTCGGCTGCCGCCAGCACCGCGGGGAGGGCAAAGTAGGGCTGTGCGATCTGCGAGGGTTCGCACGGGGTACCGAAGGTGTGGACCACGGCAGCATCGTGTCCCGAGCCTGTGGCCGGTGTCGTGCTCCGGCCGGCGGGCGCCGCCGGTGCGAGCATGCCGAGTGCCCGGCCGAGGCCCGGCCGGCTCGGTGGGTCCTGGCCCGACTCCATGGCCGAGACCCACTTTCTCCTTCCTCCGGCCGTCGCCGCCGCCGGAGGAGCCTGCTGCTGGTGCAGCGCCCGGTCCGAAGGGGCCGGCGGCCGGTAGGGCGGTCGCTCCGGAGGTATCGCCTCGAGCACCGACCGCTCCGGTACGCGAGGATCGCAGCGCAGGGTCTCCCACATCCGGGCCGTGTCGTCGAACGGCGGTGGCAGCGGACGCTTGTGCGCCAACGCGGTGAGCGCCTCGGCGACCCACTGCACATCGGTCAGGCCCGCCGCCTCGCAGGCCCGTCGGGCGGCCAGCAGCGCCACCGCACGCTGGACGCCGGGACCCACCGCGTCGATAGCGTGCACCAGATCGCTGTCGAAGCGGAGCAGGCCGAGGGCGTTGCTCTCACGGGCATCGCGCAGCGCCTGGCTCGGCAGCCGTCCGCCCCATTGCCAGCGCTCGTGGTGCACTCGCCGTTCCTCGGCGGCCCGCTCCTGCGCCCGGCGAGCCAGGCGCTCGGTCTCGGCGCGCTGCTCGGGTGTGGGCGGTGGCGGAAGGTCGCGCGCGTAGCGGTGCCAGTACGCGGCGTTTTGTGAGGTCTGGTGGATCACCCGGTCCGGGCGGGGCGGCGCGGGCCAGAACTGCAGGAGGTAGCTGTCCGCCTGCGGCTCCCCGGTCACTCGAGTGTCGCGTTCGCGTCCCTCGTCCATCCCCCGTGCGCAGTACCGTACCCGGTAGTCAGTCTGAGGAAGGTCCAGGGCCCACGCGGCCTCGCCCGCCCACTGCACCAGGCTGGTGCGTTCCGACACCGGCAGGAAGGACACCTCCACCACGTCTTCCCAAGCCGGATCCAGCGCAGGGGGTGCGTCGTGGACCTCCACGACAAAGCCGACGTTGCCCGTGTGCAGTCCGGTGTTCAGCCAGAGCGCGCCCGGGACCGCGGCCCCGCACAACCCGCCGTTCTGGCCCGCGAATGCCTCCGGGAGGCCCGGGGTCGTGCCAGCTGGATCGCTCTCGACGTAAATCTGACCGCAGTGAACATGGACCTCGCCCGTGACCGGCCTGCGCACAGCACCCCCTCATCCAGGACGGCCTCGAAAGCCCCCTGTCGGGCAGGCCGTCACCTGCCCCGCATCATGCTGCAGACCACTGACGGCCGGATGCAAACTTGCCGGCGAGTCCTGGCGCAGCGCGTACGACGGTCTGGTGGTGGACGACGCCGGGCGGCTCACTTCGTGCCGCTGGCAGAGGTGTACGCCCGCCCCCGGGCGGGGTCCGCGATCGCGGCGTGCGGCACACGCCGGGAACGGCATGCGGTAGGGCAGCGGCCCGCGCCCGCCTCACGGTCATGTTCATCGAAGGCGGGGGCAGCGTGCCAGCGTGCGCCGGCCCTCAACGTGAACGCACGCGGCTCGGATTCGACTTGGCCGGTATTGAGGCTGCCGGCCATGACGGATCAGCCTGCGCGGTGACCTTGGACAGCTGGAGCGGAGTGAGGTTCAGCAGCCGCAACAGGGCGGCTGTCTGCCGCTCGTCACCGGGCCACACCCCCTGCTGCTCTGCCCGCTCGTAACGGACCGTGTCCATTCCGATGGAGCGAGCCAATTTGGCCGTGGTGAACTGTCGCGCCAGACGGTGCTGCGTCAACGTGCGGGGTTCCCCGATCCCCATCAGCTCCGTGGTCCGGCACCAGAGCACGTCGGCCAGAGCTATCAACTCGTTTTCGGCGGGACCGTGTTCGCCGCTTTCCCATGCATGGACGAGGGAGACGTCGGTGGGCACCCCGCACGCGTTCATGTGCTCCGCCACCTGCTGAGGCGACATCCCCAGTGCCCGTCTGGCCGACAGGGCGACATCGGGTGAAAACGGTGGTCGGTTCAAGGGAGGTCTTTCCTTTTGGTCGGCATCGCGTACCGATGTGGACGCGTCCCGGTCGGCCCGGTGGCCGCGCGGGAAGGCGCGACGGTCCGGTGACTCGGCTCGGGCACGGGTCAACTCGGTGATCAACAGTGTCGCCGCCGCTTGACCGTGCCACTGACAGGTGCACCCGACTTATGCACATCCGCCCCTCGCACGCTGCCCTGTCAGCCCGCACGACATACCCCACGATGTCCCTCAAGGGCATGGTCACCGTGATCGGCAGGGCATCATGAACGGGGCACACTGTCGGTCATGTCATCTCCTGCCCGGCGACGGCCTGGCGGCCCGACGCCGCGTGATCACCTACGAAAACCGCGGCGTCGGCGCGTCCGGTGGCTCCACACCCGACACCATCGAGACGATTGACCGCTCTCATCCAATCGAGTCGTTTACTCAGCGAACCCAGTCGTTCTGTCTTCCGTCTCAGCGAACCTAGCCGTTCGGGTGATCGCGCTGGGGGTGCTGGATGGCTGTACCGGCTGGGGTGGATCGTGCGGAGACGTACGTTGAGCTGTCGTACGTGGACGCTGTGCGCAAGCGGCTGCGGCGGCCGCTGCTGGACTGTGTGACGGCCCGGTTCGAGGAGGCGGCTCCGGTGCGGCCGTTTCGCTGGTCGCGGGGTGAGCGTCACTTCGCGGGTTGGTACTGGGCGGCGACGACCAGGCAGCACATCGGCTTCGAGTCCTGGCTGGAACGGGACAGGCTTGTGCTTCTGGATGCCGATCCCGGGGTGGTTCCTGAGCACGGACATACAGTGAGTTCCTCAATGAAACGGCGGGGCAGGCCATGGAGATCACCGTTCAGTGGATACGGACGTTCTGGACGAAGCAATCTCGGGGAGGGCCGGCTGCCTCGCGCAGGAACGCGGCCCCGATCGGCTTCGCGTTGCCCCATGCCACGGCCGGTTCCGCACACGTGATTCGCATGCACGAGCGAGACGACTTCGAGCCCTACGACACCCAGGAAGATCCCGGAAAAGTCGATGTTCAGCTCCGCGAAGCCGACGGACGGCTGCGGGTCTTTCCCCGAGTAGAACCGCTATTCGGCCTGCCGCCCCGGCCGCGACGGCCTCCGGCAGTGCGACTCGCCCCCGGCCAGTGGGTCCGCTGGCAGCTCAACTACCGCTTCAGCAGTGCGTCAGGGATGCAGGACTGGTCGTACTGGCTGGACACGTTCAACATCGCCTACGGCCCGAGGAACGCCGATGTCTTCCTCTCCACACCCACCGTGTTCGTCGACGAGCAAGGGCCACTGCGATAGCCCATCTTGAAGGTCAATCGCACTCCCACGGGGGGTCTCGTTGGATCCGTACTGCGATTCAGGAGGCGGTCGGCGGCGCAACAGGCCCACTACCCTCGGCCGGTATGACAAGCCCTCCCCCCGCGCCGAAGTCGCGCTTTCTCGTCCTGCACGATTACGGCATGGGCGGTGCGTGGTGGTGGGTCCACGCGCGATCGCCCCGAAAGATCCTTGAGACCTTCGAGGAGGTCGAGGTGGTCGACAGTCCGGAGGCCATCGAGCGGGCTGACCCGGACCTGGACGAAGTCGACATTGACGAGCCGACCATGCCTCCGGGCCTGGACGGGCTGCGGGCCAAGCGCGACGCCCAGCGCGGCCGCCCCGGTTTCGGCGCGCTCGCCGATCGGAGCATCGTGCACCTCCGGCGCCGCTGGGACGGCGACGGCGATGAACCAGCGACCTACCTCATGGAGGTCGGCTCCGACGGCCGCAGGTTGCGCCAGGTGGAGCTCAGTGACAACGGAACCGCGCTGAGGAGCGGCCCAGACGACTGGCCGTTCAATCCGCCGGTTGTGGACCTATTTGACCCTGAGTGGGCTGACATGGAAATCCGCCCAGCCGAGTTCGAGGCAGCATGGCTCGAAGCGCGTCATGTCGGCAGCGAGCAATGAAGGGGCGTCACCACCGCGCAGCGTTGTCAGACGAAATCCGCCACGGACCCTCGCGGAGCCTGTCTCACCGAACATAGTCCGCGCAGGTCAGCCAGACCCACCCGACTAACTTCATTGTGACAGGTCAGCGATGGCCCGCGATACCGTGCCGTTGATCCGGGCACTCGGTTCGACCTGCTCGGCCTGTCGATGGGCGGCTTCATGGCCCAGGTTATCGAGGCAGAGGAACCCGACCTCGTGCGCAGAGTCATCCTCGCGGGCACCGGCCCCGCCGGTGGACCCGGGACATCGCGCCAGGCGACACCGGTCCGCAAGACGTATCTGACGCCCGCGAAGGGCCGCTCGGTCGGGAACACGTAGTCGGCCCGGGTGGCGGTGGCGCCGTTCGGGAGCGGGCGGTAGAAGCGGCGCCATCCGCTCCCACAGGTCAAGAGCGTATTGGGTCCTATCCACGCGTCCATATCCTGGGCGGCGGCCGGCCGGTGGTGTCTCAGGCCGGTGCCGTGCTCTTGGTTGAGACCGCTCGCAGGGCCGGGTTGGACCAGGAGATGACGGCGGCGATGAGAGTTTGGCGCCGCCCCCGGGCGGTGCACGATCCAGGCAAGGTCCAGCTGGACGTTGCCCTCACGGTCGCGCTGGGCGGGAACTGCCTCGCGGATGTCGCCATGCCCCGGGCCCAGCCGGCCGTGTTCGGCCCCGTGGCCTCCGACCCGACGGTCTCCCGCCTCATCGACACCCGTGCCGCGGCCGGGCCGACGGCCCTCCACTCGATCCGGGCCGCGCTGGCCGAAGTGCGCGAGCACGTCCGGGATCTGGCCAAGAACGCGGCCCGGGACGCCACAGGTTGTGTGATCGTGGACCTGGACGGGGTGACGGTGTGGGAGCTCCGCCGCCTGAGGCTCCGCCTCTTCTCCGCCGCCACCCTCGTCAGGGACGTTGAAGTCGGCGGGGGTGACGATCCTGGCCGGAGCGATCGTGCTTGCCGACTGCAGCATGACCAACCGCGACCCGAAGATCTTCCCGCTCGCCACCTTCCATGACCTGTGCGCCCCGCTGGAGGTCCCCACGCTCTCCTTCGGCGCGGGCCCCACTACTGCTTCGGTGCGTGGCTCGCCCCCGTATGGAGCTCAAGCTCGCCTTGCACCGGCCGGCCGCCTGCTTCCCCGGTTTGCGCCTGGCGGGAACCGGGGGAGACGGTCGCCTGGCGGGCTGGCACAACCTCACGCAGCCCCCAGCGGCTCACCGTCAGTTAGTAGCCACCGCAGTGAGCGGTTCAGCCTCGACGCACTGGGTGTGCACCAGGTTGACCCGGCCTCCGTCTTCCCCCGCTTCCGAGCATGTACCAAAGTTTGCCATCTCGGCTGCAAACACTGCCGTTTGGACAATCGGCCTCGTGCACGATGGAGCCGTCGCCACATCCGTGCAGGTCAACGGCCTGGGCGTCGCGAAGGCGCAAGCCGCTGACCTGCGGTGATGCCTACCGTGCACGAGGTCGAATATGCACAGGGAATGGCAGACGGCGTGGCGCTGGGTTGTGCGAGCGCCCCTGTGCGGAACTCGGGTCGAGAGCGGGCCCGTGCAGGAAGACGCTCGGGC
Source organism: Streptomyces clavifer (assembly GCF_036345975.1). Taxonomy (NCBI): domain Bacteria; kingdom Bacillati; phylum Actinomycetota; class Actinomycetes; order Kitasatosporales; family Streptomycetaceae; genus Streptomyces; species Streptomyces clavifer. The sequence goes on from NZ_CP107794.1 coordinate 253,056, forward strand.
GTTGGACACGGGCGGCGTTGCTGCTGCCTATGCCCAGGCGTCATCCCGCTGCTGCGCGCTCCTTGGAAGGTGTTCGGCGCGCTGTCGGAGCGTCCAGGTGGACTACCACGTTGGTGTAGAAGCGGTGCACGGCGTCGTCGACGCTGCGGATGAAGCCGGTCTCGGCGTTGCCGCGGCCGCTTCCCATGCTCTTGAGCAGTGACAGGCGGAAACCGGTGATCTTGGTGCCGTTATCCTTGGGAAGCAGATCCGCCGGCTCAGGACGGAGCCGCTCCAGCGTTCCGCGCGGACCACCGGTTTCGCTGTCGACCAGAGATTCGACGTGCAGGTCTGCCGGTGCCTCGGCCAGACGTCGGACGAGCCGCTTTGCCCAGCTCAGGGGATAGCCTTGCTCGGGGGCCGGGATTTCGATCGAAGTGCGCAGTTTGCCGGTGCGCAGGTCGGCGTTCACGGCCAAGACTCCAGGGGTGCCGTCGATGCGCAGTTCCGCCTGGATTCGTCCATCGAGGCAGAGTTGGTCAGCGAGGCAGTTCCGGCGTTCATTGGGATCCGTTCCGCGCTTGGCACGCTGGACGGGCAGTACTTTCTGTCCGAGTTCGCCGCCCAGTCTGAGGCAGACCTGACGGATCAGCCGCTCCCAGCTCTCGACCACCTCCAGAGCTCGCGCATCGCCCTGGCAGAGAGTTTCGTCGTCGAGCCCGTTACGCACGGGGACCCAGGCGGACCCCATGTTCTGGAACCCGTGGCAGCCGGAGTTCTCATGCTGCAGGTAGTGCAGCAGCTCCTGCAGCAGCCAGGCGTGCGCCGCGTTGCTTACTCCCTCGTGCCTGATCAGCATCTGTGCCTGGTAGGTGACTTCCGCCCAGGACAAGTGCCAGAGGGCCACCTTGTGCTTGCGCCGCTTGTCGATCTTGACGTCGACAAGCGGACTGCCCTCCAGCGCGACATCGTTCGTCAGTGTGATCACCGCCTCGTAACCGCGGCGCGCGGCGATGTCCATGTAGGCCTGAACCTGTTCGGCTTTGAGCGCGTTGCCATTAGTCTTCGTCTCGACCAGCGCGGTCCACAACTTGCCGGCTCGCTCCACGCGGATCACCCCGTCCGGGCGCCGCGGACTGTCACCATGAGGCATGGAGACCTCCGTGAACGTCTCCATCCGGCCCGCGGGAGCCCCGAACCCTGCGGTCAGTCTCCTGCTGAACTCTGGTACCTGCGCCATCACCGACAGCAACACCGAGGTGGCACGCATCTCCCGGTCCCGGTCGCTCTTGAGCGCCGACACCGGGAAAAGCCTGGCCGTCTTCCAGGAGTCGTTCTCCGCCAGGGTCTTCTTGACCGTCTTGGGGAGGATGACCTTCTTCTTCGCGGTGCGAGGGCGAGTAGTCGACCTCTTCGGCTCAACGACCTCGCTGTCAGACCGGCGAGGAGCGGGAATGGCCTCGAGCGTCGTCTGGGGCGACTCCTCGAGCGGCACCAAGGTCGTTGCATCTGCCTGCGCGTCGGCTTCGGCGGCGTCTAGGCCTGCTTCCGCGTCTGCGTCCGCGACTGCGTCGTCCTCGATATCGACCCCGAAGTCCGCCGCCAGCCCCGCAAGTCCGGTTTCGTAACCCTGCCCGACGGCACGGAACTTCCACCCCTCACCCCGCCTGTACAGCTCGCCGAAGATGACCGCCGTCACCGAGCCAGCGTCATCGACAGCGAACCGCATAAGGCTCTCACCGGCTGCGTCGGCCAACGTGATCCTCACGTCCTCCAGCTCACCGAAGCGGGCCCCCTCGTACCTGCTCGCAGCGACGACGATCCGGTCGACCCCGGACGGCACAGCGGTGAGGTCGAAACTAATCCGGTCCTCGCTGCCGTCCGCCGTCGGCGTCTTGCCCAGAAGCTGCACGCTCCCATCAGCGGCAACCGGATGGTTGTAGAAGTAGAAATCGCTGTCGCTGCGCACCTTGCCGCTCGCGTCTAGCAGCAGGACCGACACATCCGCGTCACCTTCGCCAGTAGGGCTGCTCCAGCCCAGACTGACGATCACCGAACCTACGTCGCTGCTCAGGTCCGCCAGGGCCACATTCGAACCCTTGATCATTTCCTGCACAAAGCCCCCAACGGTGCACCCTGGGCATGCAGGAGATCCTGCATCATCTGCCCCCTTGCGCGACACAAGATGACAAGTCGCGCGGACAAACTGTAATACACACCAAGCTCGAATCGTGGAGGTTCCGTGAAGCCGGGTGCAGGGTAAGATTGTCCGGGCTGAACCGCGCCTGCTCACCCCAAAGTGGGCTCATCTTGCGTGCCGGCTCGTCCGTAGCGCTGCCGCTTGATCGTCTTGGTGCGGTTCACGGCGCCTTTGGTGCTGCCTGAATTCTGGCAATGCTTCTCGGATCTCCTGACGTGCGTGGGGTGTTGGGGTCGGGCTGTCTGTATGGGCCGTGGGGATCTGACGAATGCGGAGTGGGAACGGCTGGAGTCGTTCTTGCCTCCTGGTGGGGCCTGCGGGGCCGGTGGAGTGACCACCGTCGGGTGATCAACGGGGTGCTCTACCGGGTCCGGACGGGAGTGCAGTGGAGGGATCTGCCGGAGCGGTTCCGGGTCCGTGCCTGGACCACCGGGCCGTCACCTGGCTGCTGGAACGCCACGGATCCCCAGCCGCCTTGCGTAGAGCCGGCCGCCGCAGACTCGTCGTGCTCATCCGCCCCAAGGCCACGCGCATGGCCGCACGGCTCATCGATGAGGTCTTCGACGCCCTGGACGTGCGGACCGTGACCGCGCCCGGAACCGGCCGTCTCGACACCGTCATTCCCTCCCTGGTCCGCTCCCTTGGTGCCGTCCACGAACAGCGCCGGGCCCTGGAAACCCAGATCAACACCCTGCTGGAGGCACACCCTCTTTCCCAGGTCCTGACCTCGGTGCCGGGAGTCGGTGTCAGGACCGCCGCCGTGCTGCTGCCCACCGTCGGCGACGGCACCAGCTTCCCCACCGCCGCCCACCTCGCCTCCTACGCCGGCCTGGCCCCGACGACGAAGTCCTCGGGAACCTCGATCCACGGCGAACACGCACCCCGAGGCGGAAACCGGCAGCTGAAGCGGGCCATGTTCCTGTCCGCCTTCGCCTGCGTGAACGCCGATCCCGCCTTCTGGACCTATTACGACAAGCAACGCGCCCGCGGAAAGACCCACACCCAGGCCCTCTTCCGCCTCGCCCGCCAGCGCATCAGCGTCCTGTTCGCCATGCTCCGAGACGGCACGTGCGACGAGCCGCGAACCCCCACCCTCGCCGCATGAACGGGACCGAAACCCCCAAAACCGACAGCGCAGGATTGACGAACGGCATATAGGCACCCCCGCCGTCCCCGGCCCCGTCGACGGTCCTCGCGACGTTGTGCAGGGGCTTTTAGCAGAAAAGGCTGTCGGCCCCGTGCGCGCTGTGATGCACTGCTTACCAACGTGGAACCAATTCCCGGCACGAAAATTACACGCTAAGGGGTTGCAACCTATGCCGCACCATGATCGCCTTGCTCATATTGCTCGCCGGAGGCGGGTGACGGGTCGAGAAATCATGAGGCGATCGATTTGGGTGGAGTGGGGGCAGATTGTTGCAGTGCTGGTCGGTGCCTTGGGACTTGCGGCTGCAGGGTGGTCCAGTGTCCTGCAGTATCAGGCGACCCGGGATCAATTGGAACAAAGTGAAATCGCCCGAAAGCGAGAACAGAAGGAGCAAGCGTCTCTGATCGATACAAGCTTAATATCTCCTGACAGAAAAGAGACGGTACTCGTCGTGACGAATTATTCGCGTCGATCTGTAAGTAGATATGGGGCCAACATCGGAGGGACGCTTGTCGTGCTGCCCAGCGTTCCGCCGTGCACGCAGGCTGAAGTGCAGATTTATAAGCTGGAAGGCCTGTCGATTGACGTACGAGATTTGGATTCAGAATTCTATGCTCATCTTTTCTTCGATTGGGAAGGGAGGGCTTGGAGATTCAATCCCGTTCACGGATTAGAGTCGACAACTCATGACCAGTACTTTGAATACATTACCGGACTTGCTGGGAATCTTAAGTTGGCGGACAAGGTGGAGAGTTTAACGAAGCGTTCCAGGGTTCCGGATTGTTAAATTTGAAAAAGCTCGACCTCTGTTCGCCCCGGAAAATTTCTGCAACAATGTTGCCTGCTGCTGATTCGATGCTCCACGGAGCCTTTTCATCTTGATCAGGTGGCGAGTTCGAGGGTGACGACGGCACGGACGGCGGCTGTGATCCGGGTGGTGCTGCAGCGGAGTTTCCGCAGGAGCCGCCAGGACTTGAGGATGGCCGTAGCGCGTTCGCCGAGGCTGCGGATCTTGGTGTGATCGTGGTTGTGACGTCGGCGCCAGCCGCGCAGGTGCTTGCCCCGGATCGGCACGCGGATCGCAGGGCCGGCGCCCTGATACGCCTTGATGCTCTTATAGAAGTCAAGTCGACGGAGTGGTGCTGCCGTTGTGGGTGCGGGTGAGCGCGTGGTAGACCTCGCGGGCTATGAAGCGTTTGAGGCAACGGATGATGTCCTTCTTGGAGAGTCCCTGCTGGGTGCGGCGCGCAACGTAGGCGCGAGTGCGGGGGCAGTAGCGCATCCGCACTACCGCGATCATGTGGAGGGCGCGGTTGGCCTGGCGGTCTCCGCCTCGGCTGAGTCGATGTCGGTCGGTGCGTCCGGAGGAAGCCGGAACTGGAGCGGCGCCGCACAGAGCGGCGAACGCGGCTTCCGTGCGCAGCCGTTCGGGGTTGTCGCCGGCCGTGACCAGGAGCTGACCGGCGGTCTTTGTGCTCACGCCAAACAGTGGGACGAGCTCAGGACCGGCGGACGTGGTGAGCATTGTCAGGCGTTCGGTGACCTCGTCGATCTCCTCGGTGAGCATGCGGATGCGGCGTGCCAGTTGGCGCAGTGCGTAGCGGGCGGCCTCCGTGGGACAGGTGAGGTCAACTCCTGGCCGCAGCCGAAGGCAGCGGTTGACCAGGGTGGTGCGGGTGAGCCCTGTGAGCGATGCGCGCAGAGGTTCGGGAGCGGTTACTCGCAGGCCGATGAGTTGGTTGATCGCCTGGGTTCTGGCCTTGATCGCGGACGCGCGGGCCACACGCAGCTGGCGAAGGGCTTCCACCGTGCCGGTGTGGGACTTGGGGATGGCCGTGGCTCGTCCTGAGGCTGCGGCGCGGGCGGCGGCATAGGCATCGATCGGGTCGGATTTGCCGCGGGTGTGTTGGGTGCCCCGGTCGGGGGCGTTGACCTCGACCACCGTCAGGTCGGCCGCGCTCAGCACCGTCGTCAGTCCGGCGCCGTGGGAGCCGGTGCACTCCACACCCGCCACTTGTACGTGGCCGAACGTGATGAGCCACATCAACAGGGCGCGGTATCCCTGGGTGGTCGTGGGAAACTCTCGGTCGCCGAGTGGACGTCCCAGCGGATCCACGACGGCGGCATGGTGGGTGTCGGTGTGGGTGTCGACTCCGGCGAAGACTTCCTTCTCGGGCTGCTGGTTGATCATGTGGGAGCTACTGCCTTCTCATCGTGCTGACAGGGCAACACGGGCCGGTCGGGGCAGGCGGACACGACAGTGACGGGTCTTCTTGCACAAGCACCTATGAAGTCACGACGCCCCTGGCCGACCACGCGCGATGGCGTCACCGACAGACCGACGGATCAAGGCAAGGACACGAGGTTCCGGTCAGTCAGCCCAAGGGACAGATCTGTCGGTGACGCCATGAACCATCATCGCTGTCCGCCCAGCACTTGACGCCGTCGGCGGTCAGGGCATCGGGAATGCCGCGGGTCCGGGCCGCAGTCAGATCGTGCACGGATCCGGGTAGTGCGTCCGAGGCCCGGATCAGACGGCCGGCTGGATCCGCGAGGACCTGCACGTTCATCCCGTGATGCTTCTTCTTCCCCGAGTAGTAGGGCTGGTCGGCAGCGATGCGGTCGGACGGGCGCGTCCTCCGGCATCGGAAAGGCAGCGGCCCTCGCACTGGCCGCGGCGGGCCACGAAGTGGTCGGCACCAGCCGCGACACAGGGCATGTCGTTCCCCTCGAGGGGGTGACCTTCCTCGACCTGGACGTGACCAGCGACGAGTCGGTGACCGCCGCGGTCAGCGAGGTGATCGACCGCTTCGGCCGGATCGACGTCCTGGTCAACAACGCGGGCATCGGCTCGGCGGGCGCCGCGGAGGAGAGTTCCGCCGCGCAGGCGCAGGCCCTCTTCGACATCAACGTCTTCGGCGTGATCCGCATGACCAACGCCGTCCTGCCGCACATGCGCGCCCAGCGCGGCGGGCGTGTCATCAACATCTCGTCCATCGTCGGGTTCATGCCGCAGCCCTATATGGCGGCCTACGCCGCCTCCAAGCATGCCGTCGAGGGCCACTCGGAGTCCGTCGACCACGAGGTCCGCGAGTACGGCGTGCGGGTCCTGCTCGTGGAGCCGGCCTGGACCAGCACCGCGTTCGACGCCGCCAGCGTGCGGCCCGACCAGCCCGTGGAGGTCTACGCCAGGCAGCGGCACGTCTTCGAGGAGTACATGGCCGGCGCGGTCAAGGACGGCGACGACCCCACCGTCGTCGCCAAGGAGATCGTCGCGGCGGCCACCGACGCCAAGCCGAAGCTGCGCTACACCGCCGGCGTCATGACCGGACGCGTCCGCATCATGCGCCGCCTGGTCCCGGCCCGGATGTTCGACCAGCAACTGCGCAAGCAGAACCGGCTACCCGCCTGACCGCCCCAGCACGACACAGCGACAGGAAAGAGAAGCCCGCCATGAGCACCTATCTGGCAGACGCGGCCGAGGACCTCACCCTGGAAGGCCCCTCCGCCGTCTTCACCTACCGGCGCATCGGCCCGCGCCGCGGCACTCCGCTGGTCCTGCTCAACCGGGTCCGGGGCACCCTGGACTCGTGGGATCCGCAGTTCCTGGAGCACCTCGCCGCCGACCACGACGTGATCGTGTTCGACAACGTCGGCACCGGCTACACCACCGGCACCCCGGCCGACTCCGTCGAAGGACTCGCCGACGGCACCCTCGAATTCATCGAGGCTCTCGGCCTGGACCGGGTCGACCTGCTCGGCTGGACGCTGGGCGGCACCGTCGCCCAGCACCTCGCCCTCCGGCGGCCCGACCTGGTGCGCAAGCTGGTCGTGGCGGCCGCCGGCCCCGGCGGCACGGTGCCCGGCGTGCCCGCCCCGAACCCGAAGGTCGGGGCCACCATGACCAAGCCCGAAGTCACCGACGACGACCTGGTGTTCCTGTTCTTCCCCGAGACGGACACCGGACGCACCGCCGGTCACGCATACCTCGCCCGGGCCGCCACCCGGTTGGCCGCCGGACTCCCCGACGTGTCCCAGGCCGCGGCCATGGGCCAGATCGCCGCGATCCAGAAGGACGCGTCGACCCCCTTCGAGCAGGTGCGGGCCGATCTGGCGGCCATCGGGCAGCCCGTCCTGTACGCCACCGGCATGCAGGATGCCATGATCCCGGCGCTGGCCGCCTACACCGCCGTCCAGCACCTACCCAACGCCACCCTCGTCGCCTACAGCGATGCCGGCCACGCCTTCCTCTTCCAGCACGCCGAGGACTTCGCCGCCCAGGTGACCGCCTTCCTCAGCGACTGACCGCCCACCCGCACGCCGGCATCTCGGGCGGGTTCCGTGGGAGGCGACGCGGGTGGACCCTGCAACACTGCTCGACGAGATCGGGCGCGGCACGGGTGCCACCCGGTGTCCACAACATCCTCACCATGATCGAAACGGCGCGACATCGCCATTACCGCAGGCCGCCGGCCTGCGGAAACGTTAAAGAGAAGGAGCGCTGTGAGCGTGAACAAGACTGTGCGGTGGAACGAGGCCGGATGGCTCAACCCGCCGGCCGCGGTGCGGCACGACGGCGACGACCTGGTCGTGACCACGAAGGACGGCAGCGACTTCTGGCGCCTTACCAGCTACGGGTTCATCCACGACGACGGTCATGCGCTGCTCGCCGACTTCCCGGTGGGGGCCGCGGTCGAAGTGACCTTCGAGGCTGACCTCACCGTCCTGTACGACCAGGCCGGGGTGCTGGTCCGCGTCGACGAGACGACATGGATCAAAGCGGGCGTCGAGGCCACCGACGGTGCCCCCCATCTGGGGGCCGTGGTCACCCACGGCACCTCGGACTGGTCGATGGCCCCCGTTCCGGAGTGGGCGGGCGGGCCGGTCACCGTGCGGGTCAGCCGCTCAGGCGACGCGCTGACAGTCCGCGCCCGCAGCGGTGACGGGCCCTGGCGGATGGTCCGCCTCGCGTACCTCTCACCGGACGCGACGGCGACGGCGGGGCCGTTCTGCTGCTCGGTCGAACGCGGAGGGCTTGAAGTACGGTTCACCAGTTTCCGGATGGGCCCGGCCGATGCCGGCCTGCACGAAGGCCCGTAGAAGCTCCTTGTCCGGGCCGGTCAGCAGGCCGTCGGCGCCCTCGGTGTGGCGGTCGTAGTACGAGGCGGGTGCTAGGGGGATCTGGCATCCTCCGACGAATCGGCAACAGCCTGTCACGCGCCGGCATCTGAGTACGTCAGGCCGGCTGGATGGTGTCGAAGGCGGCCGCGCCATCGCTGGACACTCCACGAAGCGGTGATCGGCACCCACTTCGCCCGCGTCAACGTCATCCCGGTCACCTGGCCTGCCCCGCGTGAGGGTTCCCGCACACCTCGGCCCCTGCGCCGCCCTCCCCCGTAGGGCGGCGCAGGGGCCAACCGCACTCCGGCGCCCGATCCACAGGTCAGGCGGATCCCCACCGGAACCGTCGGGCCTGTGACCTGAGAGTTGCGGATGGCCAGGTGGTTCAAGCGGCTGGGGCCCGCTCGTCTTCCAGCGTGCTGAAGTCGACGTCGAGACGGGTGTTGTAGTCCTCCGGGGTGATGCCGATCTCGTGCGTGGAGTACACGCCGAACCGGTTGATGTGCTCGGTCAGGTACGGCGAGATCTCGGCAAGGTCCAGCGGGTCGATCTCCCAGCCCTCGGCCTGCAACTGGCGCACCACATCCGCGATGTTCAGGGTGTTGTGGAAGATCACCAGGTTGGCCAGCAGCGAGGTGAACTTCACGTCCTTCTCCTGCTCGACCGGGTCGTTGTGCGCGACCGTGCCGCGCTGCCCGAAGCGCACCCAGTCGCTGAAGCCGTTGAACGCCTCGACCTTGTTGGTCGCGGCCGTCACCCGGCCGCGCAGCGGCGCGTCCGAGAGGTAGCGCAGCAACTGGACGGTACGGATCACCCGCCCGAGACCTCCCGGAACGCCGTGTAGGTGGCGTTCTTGCGGGATCCGGAGTGTAGCCGCTTGAGCAGCAGCGTCGAGGAGATCGTGCCCTCGCGGACCGAGACCGTGACCCGCATCAGGTCCTTGAAGTGGGTCTCGATCAGGCCCCAGTCGATCACGTTGCGGCCCGCCTCGCCGAACAGCGCGTCGATGTGCTCGTAGACGGCGCTGCGTGACGGGCGGAAGAACAGGCAGTCCTTCCAGTTGCGGATCCTGGGCATGAGATCGATTCCCAGCAGGTGCGCGAGCGCGAACACCGGATAGCTCTGGCCTTGCGTGTCGGCGTGAATGGTGGCGGGCTGGACCTCGCTCGCGTTCTTCAGCAGGCCCTCGATGATGTAGACCGCCTCCCACACCCCGCACGGCACGAAGTGCGTGAGAACTCGTCCGTACCGCGGGGCCGACTCACGTGCGTACAGATACCTGCTATGGGGCCGGGCGGGGTGAGCATGCACGTTTTTTAGGTCGAGTGACCTATAGTCGTATTCATGAACATTGATCAGCTGGTGCACGACCCCGAGGGCCCGATTCTGCTCGTCGGTGGATACGGGACGGTGGGCGCGGAACTGGCGAGGGCGGCGCGGGGGCGGTGGCCGCTGCTGTTCGCGGGGCGCTCGCCCGGGAAGGCGGCGGAGCTGTGTCGCGAGCTCTCCGCCGAGGCCCGCCGGTGGGACCTGTCCGCCCCCGAGCCGTTCCACGCCTCCGTTCGGGCCGTGGTGAGCCTGGTGAACGATCCGGACGACCGGGTGCTGCGGGCGGCCCTGGGCGGCGGAATCCCGTATGTGGACGTGACGCGCTGGACGGCCAGGATGCAGCGCGCGGTTGCCCTGGTGTCGCTGGGCTCGCCCACGGCGCCGACGCTGCTCTCGTCCGGGTGGATGGGCGGGGTGGTTCCGCTGGTGGCCGCCGCGCTCGCGGAGCGGCTGGGCAGCGTGGAGAGCGTCGACACCGCGATCCGCTACGACCTCGCCGACCGGGCGGGGGCGGACTCGGTGGAGTTCATGGACCGGCTCGGGGTCGACTTCGAGGTGCTCGAAGGGGGCCGGGGCAAGATGGTGAGCCCGCTCACCAGCGCCCGTACGCTCGCCATCGGCCAGGACCGCACCAGGGTCGCCAGGATCGACACCCCCGAGCAGTTCACCCTTCCCCTGACTCTGGGAGCCCGTACCGTCACCACTCGTATCGGCTTCAGCAGCAACTCCTCCACGTCCACCCTGATTGCCCTCGGCAGGACCGGATTCTTCCGGCACGCCCGGGGCGACTGTTGGCGGCCCGTGCGCCGCCGCCTCCTGTACTCGCCCGGCGAGGGCGGCACGGCGGCCGTACGTATCGAGGTGCGCGGGCCTGGGGGCTCCCTGACCGCCACCGTGACCGACCCGCGCGGCCAGGCGCACATGACCGCCGTCGGCGGGCTCCTCGGCCTGCGACGCGTACTCGGTGACGACGGCGCACCGGCGGCGCGGGCCGGGCTCGCCTTCCCCGAGTCGCATCCGCTGCCGGCCACGGTTCTGCCAGCCCTGGAAGCGGCGGGCGTCCTGATCGACGTCGTGCCGTCTTCTTCTGCGTCTTCCGCACCTTCTTCCGTGGCGGCCGTGTGACCACCGCCAAGGGCGCCGCGCGCCGGGCCGCCCTCCTCGACGCCGCAGAGGCCACCCTCGTCGGCGGTGGGTACACGGCCCTCTCTCTCCGCGCCGTCGCGGACACAGCGGGCATCCGACTCGGCCACCTCCAGCACTACTTCCCCTCCCGGGACAGCCTGGTCGCCGAACTCCTCGCCCGCATCCTCCAACGCTCCCTCGACCGGGTCACCGAGGTGGTCCCGGACGGCAGACCGGACGAAGTGATCGGTCTGCTGCTCGCTCAGCAGTCCGACACCCAGCTGGTCCGCGTCTTCGTTGAACTGTGGGCCCTCGCGGCGCGTGACGAGGCCGTCGCCGTCGCGGTCCGCGCCTTCTACCGCCAGTACGCGGATCTGCTCGCCGACCGCATCCGCACCCACGCACCCGGCGTCCCACAGGAGGAACACCACGCCCGCGCCGAGGTATTCATCGCCCTGCTCGAGGGCAGCACTCTGATGCGCTCCGGAGTGGCGGGCACCCCGTCCACCGCCACGGACGCACTGATCTCCCGTACAGCCCTCGGGATTCTCATCGGGGATGGGTCCGCCTCCGAACTCACCGGCTCGGCGAGGCCCGCAGCCGACCCCGAAGTACTCGCCTGAACGTCGGCCAGGCCCTGGTCATCGTGCTGTCCGGCCATGCCGAGGGCGATGTGGTCCGGTACTCGGAGGGTCTTCCCCGGTGTTGCGCTCACACGGTCTGAGCACCGAGCGCACCGTCGGCAGAGCCGGTACGAGCACGCGTGGGAGATCCGCGACGCCTACGGGTACCGGGAGTTCCCTGCGGCAGAGGACGAGGTACGGGCGTTCGTGGCGCCGCAGGTGTTTGGGGAGCTGGGATAGGGCGAGCCCCGTGGTGGTGATGTGATCGCTCGCGGTGTTGGAGTCCGCGTTGCCGGGCCGCAGCAGCGCGGCCACCGGCTCTCCGGACCCGGCCTGGCCGTGGTCGACGAACGCGACGAGCGGATGATGGCCGAAGGTCTTCTTCCAGGTCGCGGTGGCGTCCTGCTTCTCGGAGTGCGCAAGGACGAGCACGCCGTCGATGTCCACGGTCACCGAGCCGCCGCGGCCGGCCAGCGCGGGCCCATTCTTGGTGCGTGGTTTGGTGCCGAAGCCTTCCATCCGAGGCAGGTGCAGCAGCATGGTGAACCGCGTACTGCGCTCGACCAGCGTGCCGATCGCGGACCGGCCGGTGCCGATGATGAGGTCACCTTCCCAGTGGCCTGGAACGGCACGGTCCTCGGCCTCGGTCGGCCGCTCGCTGATCAGCACGTCAGCGGTCACGTGGCCGCGGACGCTCTGCCTGGTGCGCTCCCGTGGGACACGCAGTGACCGTCCGGTGCGCAGGCAGGCGACGAGCTCACGCTTGAGGGCTCCGCGTCCCTGGACGTAAAGGGCCTGGTAGATCGCTTCCGGGGAGATGCGCATGGACGCATCTTCGGGGAAGTCCACCGTGAGCCGCTGTGATATCTGTTCCGGGCTCCAGGAGGTCGCCCAGCGGCGGTCCTGACGGCGGGGCTTGTTCCTTCCCTGCCAGGGTGGCAGGACGACGAAGGGATGTTCACCGAGCCTCTCTACGTCCTAGACGACTTCGGGGTCGACCAGGGCTGGAGCTCGGTTGCCGAGCACCCGCGGTTCCTGGCCAGCACCAGCTGAGGCGGACCCACAGACATGGTCGGGTTCGGACCGCAGGGCGTCGTTATCTCCCGCGGGCGCGGCGACGGCACGTTCGAGCCCGCGAAACTCGTCCTGAACGACTACGGGCAAGCCCAGGGATGGTCGAGCGACAAGCACCTGCGGCTCCTCGCCGACGTGACCGGGGACGGCGCCCCGGACATCATCGGCTTCGGCGACGAAGGGGTCTGGGTGTCGCACAACGACGGCATCGGCGGCTTCGAGCAGGCCCAACTGGTCTGCCGCGGCTTCGGACACAACGAGAACGCCGGCGGCTGGCGGGTCGACCGCCACCCACGCTTCCTCACCGACATCACCGGCGACGGACGCGTCGACATCGTCGGCCCCGGCGTGCACGTCGCCCGCAACCTCCACCGCCGCTTCCGAACCCGATAACGACCCCATGCTGGACCAGCAACCACACGCGCCCTCGGCGACATCACCGAGGGCGCGCACAACTGAGAAGACCGCCCGAACTCGTATGGCCTTCAGGCGTCCGCGGCAGACGAATCGCATCCGCCGGGAATCTGCCAGAGCCCGTTTCGCGGCGGATGACCGGCGGTTCCTGGCGGATGATCTGGCAGATGCTGAAACGGCTTCTGGGCAGCACTGGATCCCATCCGGGAGCAGGGCTTCGGCGTAGTCGTGTGATGTCCGGTTCGTGATCATGTGAGGCCGAGTAGGGCGAGCGGACGTTTCGGGTCGCGGGAGGTGGCCCGGAGCGCGGCGGCAACGTTCTGGGTGCCGGCGATGCGCAGGGCGCCGATGGCAAGGTTGCGCCAGGTCACCATGGTGCGGGGCGCATTGCCGGTCCGAAGCTGCGAGGCGTCCTCGGCGGAGGTGGTGTCCCGCACGTGGTGCAGGGCCTCGATCTGCCAGTGCGAGCGGATCATGTTGGCGAGCTGGGCGGGAGTGGCCTGCTCGGCGCTCAGGCTGGTGACCGCGTAGACGGTCTTGATGCTGACCTTGCCGCTCTTGCGGTGCAGGCGGCGCCGCTTGAGCTGGACGGCCTGGCGGGCACCGGGGAAGAGCAGGTTGTTCACGGTGCAAACCTTGATGCGGCGGATCTCGCCACGGCCGTGACCGCTCTCGCGGATGCGGCTCTGGAGCGGAACCCGCTGCCAGGGAAGGGCTTTTAGCTGCTCGCGGAGCTTCTTCTGATTCCCTTTGACGATCACGATGTAGTGGGCGCCTCGACTGGCGAGGGGCGGCTTCATGGCCCAGGTCGTCGCGGTAGAGGAACCCGCCTCGTGTGCAAAGTCATCCTCGCGGGCTCCGGCCCCGCCGGCGGACCCGGCATCGACAAAGTCACGTCCGTCACCGTCCAGGACATGCTGAAGGCGACACTGCGGCGCAAGGACCCGAAGCACTACCTCTTCTTCACCCAGACCGAGGGCGGACCGGACCGGAGCGGGGTGACGAGGCGTGCTTCGCCGATGGCGCGGAGGACCATGGACGACAGCCGAGCCATCATCGGTCGCGCCCTACTGGTGAACGAAGGCATCGTCGCCATCTCCCTGGGCAACGAGGTCCTGGCCTTCCGTACACCGCTTGGCCCCCTGGCCGTGCGGGGAAGCGAACCTCCAGGGCAATTCCGTGCTGAGCTGAAACAGCCAACGTGACGTCGAAGGGACTGGCCGGCTCCTTAACCCGGCCAGTTGCTGACGCTACACCTGGCCGCTGAGCGCGATAGTTGGCCGGTCAGAGCGTTGTAGTTGGCCTGCACATGCTGGAACCCGCCGGATCCCAGATGGTATAGCGCGACCGGCGTGGGTGGGGAGGTGGCGGCATCGTCCTGAAGCGTGGTGAAACCTGCCGGGGGCGCCGCGCGGGACGTGGCGTTGTCGTACGCATACGCGATCATGCTGTAGCCGTACCGAAGCGCACTGGGAGAGGCTTGATGGATATGGACTTGGTGAGGGACCTGGGCCGCCCGGACCGGCGCGTCCCTGCGGCGGACGTTATGGCTGCGGGCGGAGAGGCGGCGGCAGAGGCCATCGTGCGGGAGCTGACAGATGAGTCATCGCCTGTGGGATGCCGCTCCCGTGCTCCGGCGGATCGGGGGCGCGGCGTTCGACTACCTGGTCCAAGGGCTCCTGGACGCGCCCACCGCGGAGATGCGAGACAGGGTCGGGTTCGTGTTCACACGGTTGGGCGCGGGGGGCCCTCGACCGGTACACCACTGCGCTGTCGCACCCCTCGCCGATCATCCGCCGTCAGGCGGTGCTTGGGATCCAGCACTGTGAGGGGGCCGGCCTGGCGCTCCCCGCTCTGCTGCCCTTGCTCGGTGACTTTGATCGTGAGGTTGCCCAGCAGGCGCGAGATGCCTTGATGATTCGTGGCAAGGAGTTCAAAAAGAACCTCATACCGCTCCTCCAGCGGATCCGGCGGGAGGGCCCCGGCCTACAGCATGCTCAAGCGCTGTCCGTACTCGCGGCGCTCGGCGGTGAGCCGGTGTTGCCCGCCAAGGACGTGGCCGCAGTCGAGCGGCCTATCCGCGTGAAACTCGCGGATGGCCGGCCGGCGGCATTGTGGACATGCTGGAATTACTGGATCGCGGTGCCGAGCGGGGACCAGGTCGGGATCATCAGCACCTTGGGACTGACGGACTCAAGACCGGTGACCGTTGCGCTCGGCAACGACATCGTGGACTCCGACGGACAAGACGCCGAGCCGGGTACTCATGACGGCTTCACCAGGGTTTTCGTCACCCCTGAACTCGACGGCTGGACCTTCGTACTCGGCGCGTGGTGCGACCCCTGCGACGCGGAACGCAGCGAGGATGTCCTGAGGCTCTGCACTCTGCTCAGCTCACGCTACGGACGTGCCCAGGCGTACTACTACGGCGCTCAAGGCGATGGCTCCGCTTGGCTCGTCACCGAGCAAGGCACGGTAATCCGACGCTACTGCGAGACCGGCGACGGTGACGACGAACTGCTGACCCTGGGCGATGCCCTGCCGTTCGAGCGGACGCGCCGAGAGGAGCTTGGCCTCCAGCCCGTATGGGACCCCGCGCTGGAATCCGAGGACGATGCGGACGAATGGAAGTGGGCCGCGTTCGACCTCGCGCCCGAGATCGCCCAATCCCTTGGGGGTAGCCCGCTCAGCATCGGCCCGGAGTCCTTCTCGCGTGGTGTTGGCGTCATCGCCCTGACGCCGTACGGAATTGTCCACGGCGTGCCAGCAGGCACGTACCGCATCTGAGGAAACATTGAGGCCCGAGCTGAGCCCGCCACCGTGATCAATCTGGACGACCTCACCACTCGCACCCGGCTTCCCCCGGGGGGGCGGTAGTTGGCCCACGCGAACTCCGCAGAGCGAGGGTCTTTGACAGGTGGATTCGAGTCGTCCGGATCGCGCATGATCGAACCTCTGTGGATTCGAAGATGGGGCTGTGAGGTGAGGTGTGGGGGACTGGCGGACCGATCCGACGTTCGCGATGTGCCGGGCTCTGGTGGACGGGGCCGATCCGGCGGCGTTCGCGGGAGGCCCGTTCGACGTCCGGGCTGTGGCGGCGGCTATCCGGCCCGAGACCAGCAACAGAGCTGTCCTCGACGACCTTCCGTGGGGGAACTTCCCTCATGGGGAGGAGGCCCGAGATGCCGTTCGGCAGCTGCTCACTGATGACGGGACCGCACGCAATGCGATGGCTGTGCTGATCGGCATGTGCGCCGACGACAGCCGGGCCGCCGCATCTCTGGCCGTACCGTTCCTGATCCGGATCGCCGCTGACCCTCACCATCCACACCGCGCTGACGCTCTTGGCGTCTCGCCGCCCCGGCCCGCGCCCGTCACTTCGGTACCGCCTCCCGCGGCGAACTCCTCCTTCTCCACCGCTCCGGCCCTCTGCACGACGTTCTGGCCGACGAACGCCAGCACACCGCGATCGGGTTCTGGCAGCGGGCTCACGAGTTCTTCACGGGACACGGCGTCACCGTCGAACGGGTCCTGCTCCTGCTCTCGTTTGCGTGGTCGGCCGGTCAGTGACGTGACTTCGGGATTCGTGAAGCCTTCTCGTCCGAGCTGACCAGTCTGCAGTCTGGTCGAAGGCGAGGAGGCTGATGCTGTCGGCGCTGGCGGTGGGGAGAAACCTCGGCAGAGTCTGGAGAACTCACGGGATGTCAGCTCAGGTGCTTGAGTCTCCAGCCGCCGGAGGGTTCAGGATCTTACTCATGGATGACGAACAACCCGACGTACTCACCATTGGCCGGCTCGCGCACCGCACCGGGCTTCCGGTCCGTACCCTGCGCTTCTGGTCGGACGAGGGGGCGGTGCCGCCTGTGGCCCGCTCAGCGGGGGGCTACCGGTTGTACGACGCCGAGTCCGTGGCCCGTGTCGAGCTGGTCCGCACCTTGCGGGAGCTGGGCCTCGGGCTCGACGACGTCTGCCGCGTCCTGAGTGGCCGCACCACGGTCGCCGAGGTGGCCGATGCGCATGTGACCGCGCTCGACGCGCAGATCCGCTCGCTCAAGGTGAGCCGGGCCGTCCTGTCCACCGTGGCGAAACGGGGTTCGACCGTTGAGGAGACAACACTGATGAACCGGTTGGCGCGGCTTTCCGCCGCCGAGCGCAAGCAGATCATCGACGAGTTCAAGGAGGACGTGTTCGGTGGCCTCGACGACCCGCGCCTGCGCGACCGTATACGCACCTACAGCATCGAATTGCCTGACGATCCCACACCTGAGCAGGTCGACGCCTGGATCGAACTGGCCGAATTGGTGCGGGACCCCGGTTTCCGCGCCCGGTTGCGCACCTGGACGGAGCTCAACACGCCTGTACCGGGGCAGGGCCATCCCCCCGGGGCGTCCATCTGGTGGGCCAGACAGATCGTGCAGACCGTCGCGGAGATCAGAAAAGGCGGAGGCCCTCCCGAGGGGCCGGCGGCGGCCGAGGTGCTGTCCGAGCTGTTCGGTGACGCCGATCGGGCCGCCGTGCTGCGCAGCCTGGAGGCCGGGATCGAGGCAGGAGCGGAGCACTACCGCAGGCTCGTTGCCCGTGTGCGAGGGCAAGATTCGTCGCCCGACGCGACCGAGGAGTTGGAATGGCTGGCGCGGGCCCTGCGCGCCGCAGATCAGACCTGAACTGGTGCTCGGCCTCTGCATGGTGCAGGCCGCCGACCTCGTGGCGCCGCTCGACCGGGGCGAGCTGATCCGCGTACGGCCGCAGCTGTCCCACAGCGGCGCCACCCGACCGGGGACGGCGGCGTTGGTCCGCAAGTCGGACCGACCCGGACACGGCACGCGTCATTCCGACCCCGGAGCGGTACGCCGACATCGGGTGCACAACTGGCACTTCGGCAGACGGTTGTGATGACCGAGGACAGCCATCGAGAGACAACTGAGGGACTGGTGCCGCAGCAGGCAACTTTCGCCCCGTTGGCCTGCTTCAAGGGCCGGGCCTGCTTGGACAACGGCTGCCGGGCTCACCTAGAATGTAATGCATGCAGATCACCTTTGACCCTTACTAGTTGTCCGTCGAGCTGCCTACCGCGAGACCTACCTGCGGCTGCGACCTGCGGCGGGATTGAGCGCGAAGCCCCGCGAGGTTGCGCTGCTCAGCCTGCCGAACACCTGGCACGCGGTCCAGATCCGGCACGGCGGTGAGCCGGTCGGCATGGGACGGGTGATTGGCGACGGCGGCTGCTTCTTCCAGGTCGTCGACATCTGCGTCCTCCCCGACCACCAGAGGCGGGGCCTGGGGAAGCGAATCATGGCCGAGCTGATCGGCGAGCTGGAGCGCCGGGCTCCGGCCGGCGCCTACGTCTCCCTTATCGCCGACGGCGACGCCCGGTATCTCTACGAGAAGTTCGGCTTCCGCGAGACCGCACCGGCCTCGGTGGGGATGCACCGAACGGTGTGAAGAAGCAACCAGACGATGCGCACAATGGGGCGAACGTTGCCTAATGCGGCACTAGCGAGTAGCTGGGCACATGACCAGAAGCCGGCAGGAGCAAGCAGATTCGGGCCGACCTGAGCGAGACGGTAGCCGCCTCGCTCAGGCGCCCAGAGCGCCAAGCCCTTGGGGGCAATGCCAAGAGCTCAGCCAAACCCAGGCCCTGGTAGGCACCGCTACTGGGCCGGTTCCTCAGCCTCCTGGGGCGAGCTGGCCGAAGCCGCTGAGACAGCGCTGTAGAAGACGGACCGTCCCTGCCTATGCCGCTCCGTCAGGCCGTGCGCCACCCCATGCTCCAAGGTGTTGCGCACGACTGCGACCTGCACCTGACGCTGTGGGTAAGCCTCCGTCAGAGCCGCAGTGACCTCGGCGGAGGACTTCGGCTCACGCTGACCCGACAGAAATTCCGTGACCAACTCCCGCCACGTCGGCCGACCGGGCTCCGGGCGTGTGCTGTTCGTGTTGGGCGACTCTGGCGACGAGACCATGGTTCCGCCTACTGCCTTCCGAGCCTTGCGCCGACGCGCGGAAGGAACGCTAGCCGTTTCGCTACTCGAGGTGACTGCCGATGCGCTGCTGTCCAGAACTTCGCGAATCTGCACCAGCACCCCTTCGCTCGCCTCAAGGCTGATGAGTTCGTCCTGGAGGCGAGCGAGCTCGGCCCGGATGCGCACCTGCTCACCCCGGTTCGCACTCAAGTCATCAGAGATTCTCTGGGCATAGTTCGCACTGATATCTGTTGGTGAAGCGGTTTCGGCCATGAGGTCCTTACCTGTGGCTGAGATCAACGTCTGTTGTGACCGATGCTACGCACCTCGGCGAAGCTGCCAGCGAGGTATCGAGCCCTCAATACGAGCCCTTGTCCGCGGTGCGAGGGATTGTGACTCACGCGGTTGACCAGGCTCGAGGCGGGAGAAGCGCCGCTAAGCCGAGTCCGCGGGCCCGGCGGCGTATGGAAGAAGGCCGCTGGACTGGACTGGACTCGGGGCCGCGGCCTGCGCTGCTCGCCCTGGCGGAGCTGGACACGCGCGGAGATCCGATGCGCCGCTGCGCTGGACGACGAAGTCGAGCATCGCTGGCGAGCGCTGGCCCTGTACCTCGAACAAGATCGCCCCGGTGTTGTCCCCCTGGCCGCGTAGGCATCGGGCCGGACTCGCTGCTGAGGCCGAGAAGGCACCTTCCGTGTGGGCTCAAGTCGTGCGTGTTGAGGACTCACAGACCGATTGCCGGTCTTCAGGGAGCCTCGTCGTGGATTCCGGGCGGGTCCTGGTCTGCCGTCAGATTGTCCAATGCCTGCGGGCCTCGACGGTGACCATGACAGTTCCGCGCCGGCTCCGGCACTCCAACCCTCCCTCGACCGCCTGGGAGCGAGGTGGTCCATGACCTTGAGGTTGGTGTCCGACGACGGTCAGGTCGCGGTCGACAGAGGCGCTCCGGGCTCCGGTTGACTGGCGGCGGCGGGAGTCGTGCGCGCCGTCAGGGTTGAGCAGCATCCGCCAGGGGGAGCCTGTGTCCTGCGGACCGTTGACTGACGCGGAACCCCTGTGGTGTAGCGGCCGTTGTTTGAGAGCCGGAGAAACTTCAGGGATGGAGTTGATGCACGGTGGAACGACGCATGCCGATGGCGACGCACTGGGGCAGCTTCGTAGCCGTGGTCGACTCGGGTCAGCTGGTGCGCATTGAGCCCCGGGGTGATGACCCCGCGCCGTCGCCGATCGGCCCGGGCATGGTGACGGCTGTTGAGGACAGTGCGCGTGTGCTGCGTCCCGCGGTGCGCAAAGGGTGGCTCGATGGCTTGCCGCGCGTCGATAGAACGGCCAGAGGTGCGGATGACTTCGTAGAGGTCAGCTGGGACGACGCGCTCACGCTGGTGAGTGAGGAATTGTGCCGAGTGCGCGCACAGCACGGGGACAGCGCGGTGTTCGGCGGCTCGTACGGCTGGGCCAGTGCGGGCGGGTTCCACAATGCGCAGGGTCAGCTCCAGCGGTTCCTTGCGCTGGGCGGGGGCTATACCGACTCGCGCAACACGTACAGCACCGCCGCGCTTGAGGTCATTCTTCCGCATGTAATTGGCGGGGCTCCGTGGAGCTACCAGTCCCGGATGCCGATGTGGGACGAGATCGCCGACAACTGTGAGCTCGTGGTGGCGTTCGGTGGGCTGGCTCTGAAGAACAGCCAGATCAACCCTGGCGGGCTGGCCCGGCACCAGACGCGGGACCTGCAGCGCAAGTGCCGTGAGGCCGGGGTGCGGTTCGTGAACGTCAGCCCGATCCGCAGTGACACCGCTGACTTCCTTGATGCCGAGTGGTTGCCGGTCATCCCCAACACCGACACCGCCTTGATGCTCGGCATCGCGCACACGATGCTGGTCAACGACTGGCACGACGAGGACTTCCTCACCCGCTGCTGCGAGGGGTTCGACCGCTTCGCCTCGTACCTGACCGGCGACGTGGACGGCGTCGTCAAGGACGCCGACTGGGCCGCGAGGATCACGGGCATCAGCCGCGATACGATTCCCGATCTCGCCCGCCGCCTGTCCACACAGCGTTCCCTCATCATGGTCAACTACGCCATTCAGCGGGCGGACCACGGTGAGCAGCCGATCTGGATGTCGGTCGTGCTGGCGGCCATGGCGGGCTCGCTGGGCCGGCCCGGCTGCGGCTGGGGCGCGGGCTACGCAACGATGGACGCGACCGGAGTTGCCCCAGGCCGCCCCTCTGTGGCGTCGATGCCGCGGGTGGCGAACCCTGTTGCGGCGTTCATTCCGGTCGCCCGGATAGCCGACACCCTGCTGGAACCAGGCGCGACCATCGACTACGACGGTCAGCGCCTGACCCTGCCGGACCTGCGCCTGATCTACTGGTGCGGAGGGAACCCCTTCCACCACCACCAAGACCTCCACCGCCTCTCCCGAGCTTGGCAGCGCCCGGAGACGGTGGTGGTCCACGAAGCCTGGTGGAATACCACGGCGAAGTTCGCCGACATCGTGCTCCCCGTCGCGACCAGCCTCGAGCGTGACGACTTCGCGGCGGGCTTCTCCGACCCTCACCTCGTCGCGATGCCGAAGGTCCGCGACCCGGCCGGCGAGGCACGCACCGACCACCAAATCTTTGCCGCTTTGGCTGCCCGGCTCGGCTATGAGTACGAGTTCACCCAGGCGCGTTCCGAGATCGAATGGGTCCGGCACCTCTACGTTCAGACACGGGCGAACCTCGGCGACGAGGCGGCCCTGCCAGACTTCGACGACTTCTGGCAACGCACCTCCGGTGTCGAACTGCCGGCACTCAGCGGGCCGTTTCCCGGCAGCCTCGAAGCACTGCGCTCCGATCCGCAGCGCTTCCCCCTGACGACGCCGTCGGGCCGGATCGAGATCTTCTCCGAGGAGATCGACTCGTTCGGCTACGACGACTGCACCGGACATCCGACGTGGTTCGAACCCGTGGAGTGGCTTCGCGCCGACCTGGCGGTCCGCTTCCCACTGCACCTGATCTCGAATCAGCCTGCCTCACGCCTGCACAGCCAGTACGACAACGGTGGCCACAGCCTCAAGTCAAAGATCCATGGCCGCGAGCCCGTAACGATGAACCCGCAAGATGCGGCATCACGCAGTATTGAAAACGGCATGATCGTGCGCGTCTTCAACGACCGAGGCAGCTGCCAGGCGGGCGCGATCCTGTCGGACGCCGTTATGCCCGGCGTCATCCAGCTGTCCACCGGAGCGTGGTGGGACCCGGCCCAGCCAGGCCGGAGCGGAACCTTGGACCGCCACGGCAACCCGAACACCCTCACCGGGGACCGCGGGTGCTCGCGTCTGTCCCAGGGACCCAGTGCGCACAGTGCTCTCGTCGACGTCGAGGTCTACGACGGGCCGGTCGAGGAGGTACTTGCCTTCACACCACCACACCTCGAACACTGATACGAAGCCAACTCAACGACGGGCAAGTAAGCCGTGGTCACCCTCGTCGGGCTCCCGGCCGGCAGTCCGCCCGGCGCCCCGCCTCCACTCGGACGTTCGCTTAGCCGTAACTACGCGAATACGGTGCGCAGTCATGACTGCACTTCAAGATCTCAAGTACGGCCAGTGGTTCAGGGGCTCCGATGTCGACGGCGACGGGTTCATTACCCAGCACGACGTCCGCAAGATGAGCGAGCGCTACATTAGCGCCCGCGAAACCACCCCTGACGCCGAGACCGTCCGTCGGCTCACCGAGGGGATGGACCAGTTCTGGTCGAACGTCATCGCCCCGATGGATCAGGACGGCGACGGGAAGGTCGACGTGCGGGAGATGACCGAAGGCTTCAAGAGTGTCCTGACCGACCGCGCGCTCTACCCGCAGCAGATTGCGCCGGTCACCAACTGCTTCTTCGACCTCGTCGACCTCAACGGAGACGGCAAGATCGACCAGGCAGAGTTCCAGCAAATGTTCGACTCAGTCGCTGCCGTCCCCGGCGAGGACTGCGCCGCCGTCTTCGCCGCTCTGGCCCTCGATGGTTCCGGCGGACTGGACCGTGAAGAGTTCCACCAAGCACTCGAAGAGTTCTTCTACGGCAACAACCCCGACGCTCCCGCCAACCACATCTTCGGCAAGGTCACAGCCTGACAGTCCCTGGGATGCGCCCCTGGACCCGCGCTCGTGACAGCGGCTGCCCCTGGCTGGTGCCGCAGCAGGCAACGTTGGCCCTCTTGACCAAGCCTGAGGGCCTGTCTACGCGCGGTCCTCGGCAGGAGCTGTCGGTGGCCAATGCCATGCTGACGCCGACACCTCCTCTCCCAGTGATCATTCAGGGGTTCCGATGAGTGAACAGTCAGGGTCCGACCCCTCTTCGGTCGACTTCGACACCGCTTGGTGCGCCACCGACCTCGGCAAGTACCGTGCCTGTCAGTACACCTACGAGGACTACTCCCTCGAAGATCTGCCGCCGCTGGACTCCAGCCAGTTCACGGGTGCCTTTCGATGGCTTGGGGACGCCGGCTCCCCCATCCCGCGGCAGGTCATGAAGCTCAACGGGCTGGCAAGAGACCTGGCCGCCAGGGGCCTCACCTTGCCGCGGGATTTCGTCACGTTCCAGACCACCGAGAATCTGTACGGCTCGCTGGACGAGGTTTCGTTAACTGGGTGCTGGACGAATCTTTCGGACCCTCTACCCAGTCCGGTCGAGGCTGGTGCCTTCCTGGTGCGGTTTTTCCGGGATCAGCGGAACTGCGTCATCTGGTACCTCTACCTCCGCCCGCTGAGCGAGGCGTTCGTGGTGTACTCCGACCTCGACTACGAGTTTGAGTACGAGGCGCGGCGCGACAGGGAGGAGACACAGACCGATCTCGAGGATGCGGAGGAGCAGAGGCCCGCGATCCTGTGGTGTGCGCCGTCGTTCGAGGAGTTTGCCCATCGGTTCTGGATTGAGAACCGCCTCTGGCATGCGGTCAACGACCATGAACTGCCAATGTTTGAGCCGCAGCTGCAGGAATACTTGAATCACTACAGGCCGCCTGGGTCTCCGATGTGACCGCGTATTGAGCGAGATCCTATGCAGATGCCAGAGCGTGTACGTGTTCGCGAAATCGATGACGATGAGGCCAGGCGGCTGCTGCGAGCCGTCCGCCGTGGCACCGGCTCGGTAGTGACCTGGCGGCGGGCCCAGGTGGTGCTGCTGTCCGCACAGGGCATGGGCGTGACAAAGATTGCCGAGGTCACCTTCACAAGCGCAGACCGGGTCCGAGACGTGATCCACAACTTCCGCACGACTTCGCATCTGGATCATCGCATTGGCTGGGTAGTGCCCAGGGCCGATGAGCCTGGCGTTGAGTGAGGTCTTCTGCTGTGGACCTGCTTCCAGTCGGACAGTTCTTCCCCTTTGCGTCGTCGGTGGGGCATCACAAGCCCGGTGCCTGGATAGCCGCCGTCGGCGATGGTCAGGGTCGTGCCGACGGCGGCCTTCGCGCCGGACTCCTCCCACGAAGGCCAGGAAGTGGTTGCCGCCGGGGGAGCAGGTGGGCACGACAGCGGCGCGTCCGGGTTCCGGCCGCGCCGCTGTCGAGCTGTGGTCAGCCTTCGGGGAGCCCCCGGGCCAGTGGAGCTTGTTGACGGCGGTCTTCGTGGTGGTGCGGAAGGCGGTCAGCGGGGCGTCCTCGAGGTCGCCCATCTGGCCCGTTGTTCCGGGCGGCGGGCCGCGTACAGCCGGTACGACAGCGGCTGGCCAGCCTGCGGGGAGTCGATCGTCGTCACCGTGTCCAGGACGAGGCCGTGGTCAATGAGGAGGTCCTCCCAAAGGTGGGGCTCGAGGACCCACATATGCATCCGGTGCTCCGTGTCTGTGCCGGGCAGCCTCAGGATCTCGGTCCGTGCGGTGACGGAGTCAGACGGCCCGTCGCCGGCCGAGTTGGTGTGCAGCGCGCTGAACAACAGCCGCCCTCCGAGCTTGAGGCCGGTGGCCAAGGCGGGCAGTAGGCGGTGCGGATCCAGGAAGGGCATGCCGCTGACGGAGTAGATCAGGTCGTAGGGGGCGGCTTGCTGGAGGTGGTCGACGGCGTCGGCGCACACCAGGCGCAAGCCGGGGGTCTCGGGGTAGCGGTCGAGCGCGCGCTGGTGCTGCGTGGGGGAGGCGTCGACGGCGGTGACGCCGGCGCCGAGGGCGGCGAGGCGTGCGGCGTGCCGACCGACCCCGGCTCCGAGGTCCAGGACGCGAAGGTCGGCCACGTCACCGAACACGTCGATGCCGGGACCGGCCTGCGGGACGTCCCAGGCCCAGCCGTCCAGCTCCGGCAGATCGAAGGTCCGGCTGAGCTGATGACGGCCGTAAAGGTTCCAGATCTCGCCGATGCTCTTCTCGACGTCCAGCACGAGGTACTTCCTTTCGTTCGCGGGGCGGATGATCAGGGGCGCAGGGCATAGCAGCGTAGGACGTCGAGGTCGGCGGTGCGCACGACGGACCAGCCGGTCGTGAGCAGCTCGGCGTCCGCCAGCGGGATGCCGAGTCCTAAGCGGTTCGGGTCGGTGGTCGTGCGGCGGCCGGCGATCTCGGTGACGACCCAGAAGGTTCCGCCAGGCGCGAGCAGGCGGCGGACACGGCCGAGGAAGGCCGGCTTGTCGTCCATCCACCGGTAGACCAGTCGGCAGGTGATGAGGACGTAGGCCGGGTCCGGCAGGGTGGTGAGGTTGGCATTGGCGAAGTCCAGGCACTGCCACATCGGTGCCGGCCCGGCGTCGCTGTCGTGGGCGGCGGCGAGCGCGACCGCGCTGGGCGAGCAGTCGACGCCGGTCGTGCGGTACCCGAGTTCGTGGTGGAGGTGGCGGGCGAGGCGGCCGTCACCGGTGCCGATGTCGAGGGCGGGGCGGCCCCTACCGGGGCCGAGATGTTCGGCCATCAGCTTCTCCTCGGCCTCGCACGGCTGCCGATAGCGGCGGCCTTCGGCCCAGAGCGCCTCCCAGTAGCCGGGGCTCGCGGTGGACGTTGTGGTGCTCATGAGGCTCCTTCTCGGGCGGGCGGCACAGCCGCTGGGGTGGGTGGGATAGGCATGGCCCGCAGAGCGCGTACGGGGGAAGCCAGCAGCAGGAGCGTCGGCAGGACCTGGAGGAGGGCACCCACGGCGAGGATGGCCGGCACGTCCAGGACGAGCGCGAGTGCCCCGGCGGTCGCGGCAGCCAGGGGGCGGCTTCCAGCGGTCACGGTGGTGCTGACCGCCTGCATCCGGCCCTGGAAACGCGGCAAGGTCTGCCGAAGGGATCTCTGGGTGGTGCCGGAAGCGGTGGCCCAGAACAGCTGCACGGCGAGCGCCGCGGACAGCGTGAACTGCCAGCCCGCGCCGGGCTTGGCGAGCAGCAGAGGGAGCTGGGCGAGCGGACTGACCGCGAACCCGACGATGATCGTGGGCCCGACGCCGATCCGGGCCGCGATTCTCGGCGCGAGTAGCGCACCGGCCAGACTCCCGGCCCCTCCGACGCCCATGATCACTCCGAAGGCGGTCGGAGAGACGTCGAGCGCCGTCAGGAGATAGAGCGCCCAGTACGTGTTCATGATCGCCATGCCGAACGAGAGAGTGGCCAGGGCCGCGATCACCGTGCGGATCGTGGCCTGTCCGATCACGTACCGCACCCCTGCGGCGATGTCGTGCAGGAGACTGCGCCGGTCGGGACCAGGTCGCACAGGGGGTTGCGCGGGGCCGACACGCCACAGGAGCACGGCGGAGCAGACGAAGGAGGCGACGTCGGCGAGCACCGCCATCGCTGGTCCGACGCCACCGACGAGTGCGGCGCCCACGTTGCTGCCGGCACTGTCGGCGACGGACGATGCCGCGCCCAGAGCGGAGTTGGCGTTCTGGAGCTGGGGAGGTGGGACGACGGCGGGCAGCAGGCTGATCGCCGCGGCGTCGTGCACGACCCGGGCCGAGCCGAGAAGGAAGAGAACCGCGTACAGCTGGCCGATGGTCAGCACTCCAGCCACGGCGGCGACCGGAACGGACACCAGGGCGCCGGCCGCTGCGAAGTCCGAGCCCAGCAACTGGCGCCGCTTGTCATACCGGTCGGAAAAGGCTCCAGCCCACAGCGCGCATGCGTTCGGCAGCTGCCCGACGAAGGCCAGCAGGGCGACCTCCGCGGTCGTTGCCCGCAGTTCGAGGACGGCCAGCGCGGCCAGCGCGACGGTGCTCACCGCAGAACCGGTCAGGCTCGTGGTCTCGCTGCCGAGGAGGTACCGGAAGGACCGACTCGTCCATGCCGACGCCGGGGCGCTGGTGAGGAGTGGAGGCACGGATTCTCCTTGATGGTGCCCGTCCCTGCCGGGCAGCAGGGACGGGGCGGGTGGCGGCGAGAGAGCGGTCAGCGGTCCTGGGAGAGTTCCAGGAGTTCGGCGAAGGTGCCGGCGCCGTGGGCGAGGTCGTCGTACCGGCCCTGCTCGGTGATCCGGCCGCTCTCCAGAACGATGATGTGATCGGCGATCTTGGTGTTCTCCAGGCGGTGGGTGACCACGATCGTGATGCGGTCGGCGGAGATGGCCTTGATCTGCTCGAAGATCTGGTGCTCGCCTCGCGGATCCATCTGTGAGGTGGGCTCGTCGAGGATCAGCAGCTCGGGTCGGCGGTAGAGGGCCCTGGAGCACGCGATGCGCTGCCACTGACCGCCGGAGAGTTCGGTCCCGCCGAAGATGTCCCGGGCCAGGAGGGTGTCGAGACCGGTGGGGAGGTCTTCGACGGCATCGCGCAGACCGACCGCGTCGATCGCCGCCCATACCGGGGCGTCGTCGTAGCTGTGCGGTTGACCAAGGGTCACGTTCTCGCGCAGGCGCAGCGGCCACTGCCCGAAGATCTGCGGCACCAGACCGGTCTGCGCCCAGACTGTGGCGGGGTCCACCCCGGCAAGGTCGGTGCCGTTCCACGAGACCGTTCCCTTGTCCGCCAGATAGACCCCGGTCAGCAGACGGGTGAGGGTGCTCTTCCCCGAGCCGTTCGCCCCCACGATGGCGAGGATCTGGCCGCGCCGCAGGGTGAGCGAGACGCCGTCGACGGCGGGCTTGTCCTTGCCCGGGTACTGGTAGACGACCTCCTCCAAGCGGATCTCGTCGACCGGTGCGGCCACACGGTGGGGACCACGCTTGGGGGCGCGTTCGGCGGCGTCGTCGAGGAAGGACTGCATGTCACCGAGGTAGAGGCTGGTGTGGAAGACCGCGGCGGCGCCGATGACGACCTGGGACAAGGCGGCGAGCGTGGTCTGCACGGCGATCACGGCCGTCGCCGCGACCGCCAGGTCGATCCGGCCGGAGACCGCGAGCCACGCCAGAGCCCCCCACGTTGCCACGAGGAAGACGCCACCGGCCAGCGCCGACAGCAGGCCGATACGCAGGGTCCGCGGCGCGGCGGCCAGGGTGCGTCGGTCACAGCGGTCGGACAGAGCCCGGTACCAGTAGACGAGGTAGTTGCTCATGGAGTTCGCGCGGACTTCGTCGCTGTACTTGGACTCGGTCGCCCACCAGCGCATCATGCCGCGCACGTTGCGGTCGGCGATGTTGCCGTAGTGAATCTGGTAGTCGACCCTGGCGCTCAGCACGGCGCCGACACCGGCCGGCAGGACGGCGAGCAGGAGCAGCGGGACCAGCAGGGGATTCAGCACCGACAGCACGCCCCCAGCGGTGATCATGCGGATCACTGCCGACATGAACCGCTGCGCGTCGGCCACCATCACGTGGGTACGCGTCACCCCCATCTCGGCCGCCTCGCGCCGGTCGGAGAAGCCGTCCTCCGCGTATGCCACAGCCTCCACTCGGCACACCGCCTCGACGAGCGCCGAGTCCGTCACCGTCGTCAGCAGAGGCGTGATCCGCCGCTCCGCGTACGCGGCTACCACCCCGGCGGTGCGAGCCAGTGCCGCGGCAAGTGCCACCACCAGCAGTGCAGGCAGTGCGCCACGCAACCGGCCCCCGGCGGACCCGGCCCCGAGTACCGGCCCCATGGCGCGGGCGGTGGCGGTCAGGAGCACTGCTGCCGAGACGCCCGTGAGCAGCTGGCAGCCGAGAAGTAGCTGAATGGCACGCCGGTCGGTTCGCCACGACAGCGTCGCGATCCGGCCCAGGACGGCGGGGATCTGCGCGCACATGCGCCGGAACGAGACCTCGGCGAGGGGGTTGACGGAGTACTGCCCGCTGTAGGTGATCTCCGCCGGCGGGGGCGGAGGTGGCGTCGATTTCTGCTGCTCGGTCACGGGGGTCGAGGTCAAGAGCGGGTCCTCCTGCACGGTCGTCCTGCGTGGTCGGGAAGCTCAACGACCCCGCCATGGATTTCGAACTGGTGTTTTTCGGTCGCTGTTGGATCCCCGAGAATCAGCGCGTGTCGGAATGTGGGGGATGCATCGACCCGTCTCGCCCAACAGGGCTGTAGAGGAGGCAAGTTGTCCGAAACGCCGACGGTCGGAGCCTCAGGGGCGAAGGCGGGTGCGCCGAGAGGAGCGGGATCGGATCGCGACAGGGCGCCGATCAGGAACTGGTGAGATCAGAGCGGGCTGCGACCGCTTCGCGCAAGAAGCTCCTCTTGGAGTAGAAGGTGTGCTCGGTCGCCCAGCCTCGGCTGCTGAGGTGAGAGCTCAGCCAGGTGTCGATCCGGTGCATCTCGCTCAGGACCTCGTCGCGGTCCTGTTGCAGCACGCTGCGGGAGCGCAGGTACTCCAGCTCGCACTGGGAGAGGACCACCTCGGGTGCTGCGAGCAGCGCGCAGCGGTCGAGGATGATCCCGTAGATGTGGCCTGTGCGCAGTGATTCACACTGGATGTCGTAGCGGACCCTTTGGAAAGGGGGCATGGCTCGCACGTGGAGGCCCAGCTCGTCGCGCAGGTAGGTCTCGAAGCGGTCCGGTGTGATGTCGATGCCGTGGACCAACTCCTCGCGGCGGGCGAAGCTGTCTTCCTCGAAGTACTTCCGTTTGAGTACGTGTCCGGCGGTGACGGTGGGGATGAAGGAGGCGTAGCCGGTCTCGGTGCTCGGGCCCAGCACGTCGAAGAGGTGATTCTCGGTGTGGTGGATCTGGAACTCGTTCCGGAATTCCGGTCGGCAGCCGTCCAGCTCCCCGTGGCGTGGAGCCTTTAGTAGTTCCATGGCCGCGGCCCAGATGTCAGGCTCCGGGTCGAGGGTGTACTTGAACTCCAGTTCCGTGCCCTCGAAGTGCAAGCGGAAGTACCGGCGGTGGTTGTTCAGCGCCATGCTCGACGCGTGGCGCTTGGCCAGGAGGTGAGCCAGCCAGGGCAGGGCCTCGACCGGACCATGGCCGATCGAGGTCTGGGTGGTCCGAAGGAAGCAGCCGTCCTCCGGGTGAAACTCGATCTGCGCGTACCCGTGGTAGCCGCCGTTGGGGCCTTCGGTCAGGTAGCGCAGGGGCACCAGGCTCGTCGAGGGCTGGGTGCCGATCAGGTCGTGCAGGACGGGCCCGAGGCCGTCGGGGAACAGGTCCTCGCCGTTGATCCAGCCCGTCCCGAGCCGGGTGCCGGCGCTGCTGAGGGCCGTGACGGAGCATGTTCCGAGAAGACCCCAGCGGACGATCACGGTGGTGGCCGGTCGGCAGACTTCCTGCGGCGGAACCTCGACCGGGACGAGTGGGTCGTCCTCGTGTCGAGGGGCGATGCGGTTGAGAAGGTGGACCCCACCGAGCACTAACCAGGATCGCGGGGCACTCGTACTGGAGTTCATGACCAGGATGCCTTTCGGGAAGTTGCGGCGGTCCGAGGAGCTGTTCTCCCTGGCAGAGGCACGGTTCCCGCGGGACACGCACCGACCTCAGGAGAGCGGTCGTGTCTCACCGGGGTGGAGACCGGCCTAGGGTGGCTTCTGTGAGCCAAGGTGATGTTGTTCAGCTGGTCATGGACGAGACAGCTGCGGATGCCCGCCTCGCCGCGTTGGAATTCGACGACGCGAGCGCGTGGCTGGAGGAAGCCCGTCAGCGCCCGATGGAGCCGTTGGCGGCCGAGGTCTGGGTTACCGACCCTGCCTCTGAGCACGTGCTGCTGGTCAAGCACCGTGTTCGTGGATGGGTACCGCCCGGTGGCAAGGTCGAGCCCGGCGAGGCGCCGCGCGTGGCTGCGGCGAGGGAACTGCTGGAAGAAACTGGACTGCGGGCCGCCCTGCTGGAAGAACCCGCGGCCGTGGCAGTGCGGTCCTACCGAGCCGACTGGTCTCCCACCCTGGGACTTTCCTACGCCGCCGTCGTCGACCCTGCGACCCCACTCGGAGGGGAACAGGGCCAGCCCGCTGCCTGGTTCCGCCTTGACGAGGATTGGCAGAGCGTCTTTCCTGATGATCGCCACCGCATCCGCGCACACGCTCGGCGCCTGGCTGCCGCCCAGGATGCGGAGGCCCACTAACGAGCTGGTGCGTGATTGCCTCCTACAGAGGCGCGATTCCGTTGTCCGTGGACGGTGTTACGTTCTGTGACATGACCGATCACGCGCTACGGCTACTGCGGCAGGACCGCCGCCTGGCCGAACTGGCCGCCTTTCCCTTCGACTTCGACCTGGCGCGTGCCGCCCACGGCCATGTCGAGGAGGTCCGTCTCGCCTCGGGCGGCCCGCTGGAGACGGTAGCCGGGGACGACACCGGCGGTACGTACTTCATATGCGCGGACGGCGCGGTGCTCTACGCCGACTCGGAGGGCGCCGCGGGGATTATCGGCTCCAGTGTCGACGAGACCCTGGAGCTCGTGATTGGTCTGCCCGGTTGGCGCGGCTACGCACGTCTGTCGCCGGACGACGACGAGGAGAAGATCCTGGCGTGCGTCGCGGAGACCGAGGACGGGATCCGTGGATTCTACAGAATCGACGAGGAGCGGGCCGGGCTCCTTAAGGCGCTGGGCTTCCCGAAACGCTCCCCGGTCGAGCTGGTGGGCAGGCTTCGTGCCGCGCTGCTGCGCACCGAGCCGGACTTCGTACTGCTCAACGCGGATGAGGGGTGCGCGTACGACCGGATAGGCCCGGCCGGTCCCCCGCTGTGGGAGCCAGTGCTCCCGGCGGGCCGCGCCGATCTCGCCTGTTTGCGGGAGGGCGACCGCAGGGCATGGCGCGAAGTCGCCGAGGACCCGGTGCGGCGCCGGATCACCCTGCGGGCCGCGCAGTTCGACCGCGCCGAGGGCGATCTGGAGCTGCTGCGGCATCTGCTGCGGCACGAGACGCGGTCATCGATGACGGACGAACTGCGGCTCGCGGCCGTGCTGGTGGCGCTGCGCGGGGACACCGGAGATCTGGCACTGCTGCTCGAGGTCCGGGAGACGGACTACGACACGGCGTGCGGCCTGGGCGGTATGCCGGAACCGGGTGCAAGCGCGGACGAGTTGCAACAGTGGGCGCGGGCGCTCGACGAGTCGATGTTCGGGACGGCCCCGTCGGACGAGCCGGTCTCCACATGGACCGACCTGGCGCGGGACCAGGGGATGACGGGCCTCGCGCGGGTGACGCTGATCCGCGAACTCGACAACATCTTCATGGACCAGAGCAGACTTCGCCGCCCCGAGGCGCCCCATAACCTGGCCACGGCTCTGCTGAGCGGGCTCGCCCGGGACTTCGAGGAACTCGGCGACCTTCCCCAGGCGCTGCGGGCCCAGCGCCTGTACGCCGCCCTTCAGGAGACGGCATGGGACCGGGCTTCGGCCCGGCACACCCTGGCCCGCCTCGAGCGGGAGGCGGGCCGGTTGCCGCAGGCGGCGGACAGTCTGGCCGCCGTGCGCGACGCCCTGGCCACCCCGGGCGACGACTCACTGCGCCACTGGCAGCAGGTCAACCTCGGCCGCTTCATCGCCGAGGAGCACTACCGGCTCACCCTCGCTCTGGCCGACGCGGGCCGCCCCGAGGAGGCCCGTGCCCTCCTCACGGCATCCGACGCCATACTCGGCGAGCTCTCGGAGAACGCCGCGAACGGCGTCCGCGAGCTGGCAAAGCGGACCGCTGCGAGAGTGCGGGAGGTCAACTGAGGACGGGAGCGGCGGTCCGCCAGGAAACCGTGGGTGTGGCGGGCCAGGTAGTCGCATTCTTCGACCTCGCCTACATGTTCATCACCGTGCGTAGTCTGATCCGGCAGGCATGGACGACTCACCGCTGGGATGAATGCCCGGACCACTGACCATGAGCGCATCCCTATCTGTACGGCCTCGAAGATGAGTCCGTTGGCCCGGCGGCGTAAGGAAGAAGGCCGCTGGACTGGACTCGGGGCCGCGGCCTGCGCTGCTTGCCCTGGCGGAGCTGGACACGCGTGGAGATCCGATGCGCCGCTGCGCTGGACGACGAAGTCGAGCGCCGGCGAGCTGGCCCTACACCTCGAACAAGATCGCCCCGCTGTTGTCCCCCTGGTCGCGTGCGCATCGCGCCGGACTTGCTGCTGAGACCGAGGAAGCACCTCGGCGTGGGCGATCACCTCCGCGCAAGCGGAGCAACAAGCTCGATCTCGAAGCCGTCGCGAGATTCTAGGTAGGCGGTGTGCTGGTGGCTTCCGCCTGCATGAGGGTGGCGATCGGGGAAGAGGAGCGTCCAGCCGTTCTCGCGGGCTTTGGACGTGAGCAGGTCGACACGGTCGGCGGTGTCGATGTGGAACGCGAGGTGGTTGAGGCCGGGGGCGCACCGGTCGTGGGTTTCCGCGGTGAGGGCGGGGGACTGCTCGAGGACGAGATAGGTGGGGCCGAGTTTCCAGCTGCGGCCGTTGTCCCAGTTCTGGTGGAGGGTGTAGCCGAGGTCTTCGAGGAGCCAGTGCCAGTCGCTGACGGCGCGGTCGAGGTCGGGGACCCAGATCTCGACGTGGTGGAGGGTGCCGGGTGCCGGGGTGGGCTGTTCGGTCACGGTGTGTTCTCTCGTCGGTGTGGATTGGGGCGGCATCCTATACCTGATGGGTTGGTTTGTGTCTAGACAGTCCATTCGGTCACATGGTGCGCGGTTACGGACAGTTGACGGGTGGTGTGGTCATCTTCTGGCTCTGTGGCGGTACGACAGCTGTACGGAGTCGTGATCGCGGCCCCGAGGACCAGCCGGTTCCGGCTGGTGCGCATCCCCGGGAAGGAGGCCGCCTCGTGGCTGTCCTGCTGTGCTCGGCGGATACCGCTGCCGGGCAGGCGTCCCTGATCCTGAAGTCCGGTCCGTCTGCCTACGGCACGCCCAGGGCCGTCCCCACGGGGCGCGGCCCGCTGTCGGTGGTGCAGTGTCCTGGCGGGCGTCTCTACCTGGCGGTATCGGTTTCCGACGAGGTCCTTGTCCTGGATCCGGACGGTGCGGGGCGGGGCCGGGTTCGGGTGGGGTGGGCGCCGCGCTGTCTCGCCCTGGTGCCCGGTACCCCGCTTCTGCTGGTGTCGAACGCGGGCTCCGACAGCCTCTCCGTCGTCGACACCGCTGAGGCGCGGGAAGTTGCCCGGGTGGACCTGGGGCGGGAGCCGGGGGCGATCGCGGTGTCGCCGGACGGGCGCAGCGCGGTGGTGTGTGAGCGTGGCGCAGGATCGGCCGCCGTCCTGGACCTGTCCGCCCTCGCTGGAACGGGGGGTGCCCAGGTCGCGGACCGGGTCGTTCTCGGCTCCGCGCACGTCCAGCCGCGGGCCGTGGCTCTGTGGGGTAACCGTGCGGTGTTCGCGTGTGCCCGGCTGGATGGGCTGCCTGTCCTAGATCTGGCAGGAGGCCGGGTGGAGGAGTGGGTGTGGCTTCCGGTGGCCGGGGCGGCTCCGGCCGGCATCGCAGTGACTGCGGAGGGCGGCTACGCCTTGGTCACGCTGGAGCGGGCGGGTGTGCTCGCGGTGGTGGACCTGTTGGAGTGGACGGTGACCCGTCTGGTCCCGCTCGGTGCCGGCCCGCGGGGCGTCGTTGTCGATCCGGTTGATGCCACCGTGTACTGCGCGCTGGCCGGGCAGGGTGAGCTGGCCGTGGTGCACCTGGACGGGGTGGACCTGTCCAATGTGGACGGCACTCCGCAGTTCGAGGAAGATACCCGTAGGTGCGGGGCCGAGCTCTGTCGCGCTCGTTCACGTCGACGACCCGGTCCCGGCCCGCTGACGTCTCTTCCTGGTGAGCCCCGGTCTCCGCCGGGCAGAAGTGGCGTTGCCTGTACTACTTGGAAAGCAGCCAGCACATGCCTCTGCCTTCACGTTCCCCCGGCTCGGGAGGTCCGGAGCCGACCAGAAGCCGGGCGCTTGCCGCGCTCCTGGGTGCCACCCGGGCGCGCGTCCTGTTGCGTATTGCCGCGCTTCATGCAGCGACGACCAACGACCTGGTGCAGGAGCTGGCGGTGTCCGCCGCGACGGTTTCCCATCACACAGGGGTCCTGCGCCATTCCGCACTGATCACGACCGAGCGCTCCGGGGTGAGCGTTCGGCATGCCCTGACCCCGCTCGGCGAGAGCCTGCTGGGGGCGCACGGCGTTCCTGGCGGCCGCCCACCGCCGGGCGGATCCGTGTGAACGCGCGCCCCATGCCGACGACGGGTGGGGGCAACGGAGGTGTGCCAAAGGTACGCGAGACACAGGCGGTGCGGAATTTTGCCCATTCGGGAGAAAGGCGCCGCCCCACTTTCTATTTCCAGTCCCATTAATAGCACCGGGCGGCATGTGTTGATCCATGTGCGCCCTTTTAGAGCAGGATCGAAAAGCTTGCACCCTTCACGGAACCGGGCCCAGAATGATGGCTGCGCTTCGACAGGCAAGCCTTTCTTGTCGGTGAAGTCCGCTGAATTCTGTGGGGGGTTGCTGTCTCATGCCCGTTTCCGAGAAAGCCCAGAGTCCCAGGTCTGAGGCGGCCGCCGCGACCCGGGCCGCCGTCATGCAACTGTTCGCGACGGCGGTCGCCCGCACCCGGTGCCCGTTCGCCGACGAGGTCAACGTCCCTCTGGCCGCTCTGCTGACCGAGCGGGCAGGCGAGGGTGCCAAGGACTTCGGCTACAAGAGGGAGACCGCGGGGGAGTTCACCCGGTGGGGCGGCCCGGAAGCGGCCCGGCTCAGCCGGTGGGTGTGCGCGGTGGCGGGAAAGTTCACCGAGTCCCTGACCGGGATGCCGCTCGCGGAGGCCTTCGGCCGCTCGCTGGAGCGGGAGGCCGAACGTGTCGCGGACGAAGTGCGTGAGGTGGCGGTTGGTGTGACCCGCAGCTGGGCGTCCCTCTACCGCGCAGGCGACCGGCACGAGCCGCACTTCCACCCCAATACGGCCCTCTCCGCGGTCTACTACGTGGCCGCGCCCAGCACCTGCGAGATCGACCTGCTCGATCCCCGCCCCAACGTCGACTACTTCGACCCCGGGATCTCCCTCGCCGGAGAAAGCCACCGTGTCCGCCTCGCCTGCACACCCGGCGAGCTCCTGATCTTCCCCGGCTGGCTCAAGCATGCCGTCCCTCCCTTCCAGGACGAGAAGCCGCGCATGTCCATCGCCTGGAACCTGAACTACACCCCCGGCTGAACAAGAAGTCCCACGGTTCAGCCGGCCCAGGCCGGAATCAGTCCCGCATTCCGGCATTCCGTCACGCAGGAGAAAAGGAAATCCCGCCATGCGTAATATCCAGTTCTTCTCCACCGACACCGACGACGGTGTCGTCTCCGTCGTCGCCAAGACCGGCCCCGGCGAGCACCGCACCATCGCCCAGATCCCCATCGGCAACGCACCCCGCGGCGGCGTGAAGTTCACCAAGGACGGCCGCGGCTTCGTCTGCAACACCAGCCAGAACACGATCTCCGAGATCGACGCCGTCGCCCTCACCGAAATCCGCCGCATCGAGGTCGGCCACGGCCCCCGCGGCCAGGGCCTCGTCCCCGGCGACAAGTACCTCCTGGTCTCCAACTCCGGCTCCGACACCGTCTCCGTCGTAGACCTGGAACTCAACCTGGAGGTCCACCAGATCCCGACAGGCCGCGACCCCCGCCACATGGGCATCAACCAGGCCGGCACCACCGCCTACGTCTGCGTCTGGGGCGACGGCTACATCAGCAAGCTCGACATCAGCCCCCTCGCCCACGGCAATCCGGAGCAGACCACCGAGCTCGCCCAGATCCCCGTCGACCGCGAGGCCCACCCCTACAGCCTCGGCATCGACCCCTCCGGCGCCCGCGTGTTCGTCGCCAACACCCAGGCCGCCTACGTCACCGTCATCGACGTGGCCACCGACGAAACCCACCGCGTCGACGTCGGCTCCACCGGCGGCCGCGGCGTCGCCTTCACCACCGACGGCCAGTACGCCCTGGTGACCGTCGAGAACTCCTCCACGATCGCCGTCATCGACGTCGCCACCCTCCAGGTCACCCGCCACATCCCCACCGGCTCCGGCCCCCGCGGCCTCGTCATCGACCACGGCGACAAGACCGCCTACATCACCAACTTCGCCCGCGCCGGCATGATGTCCGCCGACCACCCCCAGTTCGCCCCCAACAGCCTCACCATGGTCGACCTCACCTCCGCCCCCCTCGACCGCGACGAGGGAACCTTCACCTACGAGGAGATCACCGTCGGCTACGGACCCTGCTCCGTCGTCATGTTCGACCTCGACACCCTCTCCGAGACCGAGCGCCAACGCCGCCTCCGCCGAGCCGACACCCCCGCCTGACCCCAGCGGGCGGGGGAGCCCGGCAACAGCCACCCGACCTCCCCGCCCCCGGCCAGCCCCGCTGGTACAAGCCCCGAACCGGACCGCGGACCGCGAACCCGACCGCCAAGGCACGTGGGGAAGGCACCAACCCGGGCCCTGGCTCAGCCCGCTCCCGTCCACACGGCGGACCAGCCCCCACCCGGCCATACACAGCGCCCCAGTGCCCCGGACCCCTCCCACCCCACAGGGACGCGGCCCGGGGCACCGCCCCTCTCAACAGCCCACCCCCTACACAGAGAGGACCGTGCATGGCCGAGGTCACCTTCCGCCCACTCCAACCCTGGGCACTCCCGCCCGACAAGCCGCGCATCGACCGCGCGGCGGCCCGCGCCGAACGCGACACCTACCATGCGTCCTTCCGCTACCTGCGTATCCCGCGGCTGCCCGCGGACTGCCCACCCTGGGTCCTGGGCCAAGAACTCGGCTGGAGCGTCCGTTCCCCGCTGACCCTCACCATGAGGCCACTCGACGACATCGGCTTCGCCGTCCCCGACCACGAGGACCCCCACCACACCGGCCGGCGCCTGGGCGGGGCGGGCATGTGGCAGCGCGGAGAAAACTGGATCGCCGCACGGGACGCGGAATGGCTCCACCTCGGCGACCACCGAAGCCCCGGCGGAGGCTGGGAGGGCATGTTCGTACCCAACGGACAGGACACCCTCGAATGGCGGCTGGGCTGGGCCACCACAATCCCCACCGGCACCTTCCTCATGGTCATGCCGCCTCCCAACCACGCCCCCAACGGACTGCACGTGCCGATCGGCGTGATCCCCGCAAAAGCAGTCAACGCCATGACCGACCGCGGCGGAATGAGCATCGCCATCCGGCCCGAACGACCCGTCACCGTCCACCGCGGCCAAGACATCGCCCGCATCGTGCTCCTGCACCCCGACTCCCTGCGCGCCACGACCCGCACAGAGACCATCGAGCCGCCCACCGACACGGACGCACGCACACACCCGGCACCCCGGCCGGAAACCACGGATCCAGGGCCCGCAGCCGGACCGGCGGCCGAACAATGACCACCCCCGCCCCCCGCAACAACACCGAGAAACCGACAAGCCAACTCAGCCAGTTGACACGGCCCCCGGTCCGGAACCTCCTCACCCTCGCGTTCCTCGCCCGCACCACCGCCGCCGTCCTACCCATCACCCTGCTACTAGCCCTCGCACAATCCCACGGCTACGCCCGCGCCGCACTCGTGAGCGGCGGCTACACCCTCGTCCTCGCCTTCTGCGCACCCCTCCGCGGCCGCCTCCTCGACCGGTACGGTGCACACCGCATGCTCACCCTGATGGGCGCCACCACCGCACTACTCCTGGGACTGGTCGCGTGCAGCGTCGAGTTCCGGTGGCCATGGTGGACGACAATGCCCCTGGTCATCGCCGCCACCCTCTCGAGCCCTCCGCTGAACGCGGCCCTGCGATCCTCCTGGCGGCGCCTGGTCACCGACGAGACCCAGCTCAAAGCAGTCCACAGCGCCGACTCCGTGCTCGAAGAAGCCGGCTTCGTCCTCGCACCGCTCACCGCCGGCCTCGCGATCACCCTGCTCGGCCCCCGCCACGCCTACGAGATGGCGGCCGCCTCCTTCATCACGGTCACCGCCCTCTACCTGGCCGCCGCCCGCCGACACCACCTCGGCACCACCCGCCCCGCCCCCGCGGCCACACCGGCCCGCAGCGCACGCCGATGGCTCGGCCCCCTCGCCACCCCAGGTACGACAGCGATCCTCCTGCCCCTGCTCGTAATGGGATGCATCTTCGGCGGCACCGGCGTCCTCATCCCCGCCTACACCCAAAGCCAGCACGCCACTCAGCTACTCGGACCACTCCTCGCCGCAATCAGCACCGGAGGCGTCATCGGCGGCATCCTCTACGCCACGATCGACTGGAAAGCCGGACTCTGGCGCAAATACCAACTCCTGACCCTCGGCTTCACCCTCCCCACCATGCTCCTCTTCCTTGCCCGCCCCCTGTGGCTCCTTACCACCCTCCTGCTCTTGGCCGGTCTCTTCGTCACCCCGCTGTTCATCAACGCCTTCCTCCTGACCGACGCCACCGCCACCGACGACACCCGCATCGAGGCGAACACCTGGATCGGCGCCTCCACCGACATCACAGGCGGCATCATGGCCGTCATCATCGGCGCCCTCGCCCAGCAACACAGATGGGACACCGCCCTGCTCACCCTCACCTGCTGCGCGACCATAGGTGCCGCCGGAGTGTTCCTGGCCCCCACCTGCCGCACGGCCGCGACCCTGGCCGGCCCCGCCAAGGTGGTTATGCCGGGCGCTGTACCGCGCGCGCCCCGACCGCCCACCGCACCCGAGGCAGAATTCGGTGACGCTCAAGGATCGGAGGCGGCCCCGGCCACCGCGGTGGACCCACGTCCATGACCGCCCCTATGCCATCCCCGGAGACCGCCCTGTCCCTGGCAGAAGCCCGGGACATCGCCGTAGCTGCGACCCTTCCCGCCGACAGCTTCCCCGACGCGAGGGCCGCCCTCACCCACCTCCACGCCGTCCAGCTCGACAGCATCTGCACCCTTGCCCGTGCCCACCAACTCACCCTCACCGCACGCCTACCCGGCACCACAGGCCAGGCCGTCGACAACGCCCTCAACAGCCCCGAACCACTCGCCTTCGACTACCCCGCCCACGCACTGGCCCTCGTCCCGCTTGCCGACTGGCCCCTGTGGGCCTTTCGCCGCCGCGCCACCCGCCGCCGCCCCCAATACCCCGACCGGCAGGCCCGCACCGCCCTCCTCAACCGCATCGAACGCGAAGGGCCGCTGCCACTGCGTCGCCTCCGTGACGGCACAGAAGCGGGAGCCGGATGGGACTGGAACCCCACGAAGACCGCTGTGGAGTTCCTCGTCTGGTCCGGGGAACTCGCCTCCACCCGCCGCGCAGGAGGGCAACGCCTGTTCGACCTCGCCGAACGCTGCATCCCCGACGCATTTCTCAGCGACCAGGCATCCGACGACGCATGCCTGACCGAACTGCTCGGCCACGCAGGGGCCGCACTCGGCGTAGCCACCACCGATGATCTCGCCGACTACGTCCGTATCCCCATCGCGATTGCCGCCCGCATCCTGCCCGAGACACGCCTCGCCCCCGTACGGGTCGAGGGCTGGCAGACAGCCTGGGCCGACCCGCAAGCACTCGCCGGGCCGGCCCGGCCGCACACGGAGCCGCTGTTCCTGGGGCCGTTCGACAACCTCATCTGGCACCGCCCCCGCGTCCTGCGCCTCTTCGGCTTCACCCAGGTCTTCGAGGCGTACAAGCCTCCAGCTCGCCGCAAGTACGGCTACTACGCCTGCCCGCTCCTTGCCGACGGCCGCCTCATCGGCCGTGCCGACTTCTCCCGCTGCGAAACCGCACTCATCATCCAGCGCGTCAACCTCGAACCCGGGGCTGGATCAAATGCCCCCACCGCCTTCACGCAAGCGTGCCGCACGCTCGCCGCAGCCACCGGCCATACCCGCATCGAGGTTGCCGACCACGCGATGGCCGACGCGGTCGATCTGGCC
This sequence comes from Streptomyces clavifer, assembly GCF_036345975.1. Classification (NCBI taxonomy): domain Bacteria; kingdom Bacillati; phylum Actinomycetota; class Actinomycetes; order Kitasatosporales; family Streptomycetaceae; genus Streptomyces; species Streptomyces clavifer. The sequence continues at coordinate 294,129 of NZ_CP107794.1, forward strand.
GCCTTGAGCGGCGTCCTCGTCACAGACGAGCCGGCCATCAAACCGCCGCTCGGCTGTTGAAGCTCTTGCTTTCCGCGCCGGGACCGACTCGCGGCGACCGAACCCTTTCCGGCGTCCCCTGCTCGACCACCAGGAGGGATGGCTGCAACGGGCGGCAGAGCCCACTGCGCGCCGTCGGCGTGGGCGGCTCGGGGTGCGAGAAGCAGAGGGAGGCTGGAGTCCACTGGACGTGCCTTCCATGCCTGAGACCATCGATGAATAAGCGGCGTCCTACGCGGCAGCGTGTCGCCGCTGGGGATCCCCCGCACCGTCGGCTCCTGCTGAGCAGAACAAGGTGGGCCGATCCGGCTGCCAGCGACCTACCGGCGCACCCGCGAAATCACCTACTTCCACGGCTGCTACTCCGTCGGCGACGACCAGATGTGGGGGATCAGTCGGCGCCGCAACGGCATCGACCACACTTGGGCCGCGCTGCGATCGATCCGCGCCGCCCGCCCTGACGGCGCCCTCATCTACGTGACCCTCGACAACCCCTCCGCCCACCTGAACTGGCGGCCAGCAGCCCGCTTTCCTGCGGTGCCGCTCCGGGCAGGACGACGCTGAGGACCAGTCGTCGAGCATCTGAGAAACACGGCAGACAATTTCTCCCCCCTGTATCCGCCTGGTCACAGGGGAGGCGAGTCGGCCCTTGAGCTCGGCGCACACTCCGTACGGGGATGGTCCCGGCCAGTCGGGTCAGCCCAAGCGGCACATATGGAGGCGCGGTCGTCCCCCCTTGTTGCTCACACCAGCCGCAACCCGAGGCGAACCACACGTGCTGTGACCGGGTCACGTGATGCGTACGGACGAGCCGTCCGTCCTGCGACCAGGTCAAGCCACTTCAGCACGAGGTCGGCGCGGACGCGGCGCGGGTGGATGAGCGCCGCCCGGACGATGTGTTCGAGCATCCCGCAGTCTACGCCGACCGGCAGAACGACCCGTGGCGTCACCTACCGGACGTCCAGCGATGTGCCGCCACCAGCCTTCCGCCGCGAGTCCCGCCGCGTGCCTGTCCTGTCCTAGACAACTGTGGGCAGGGTGCTGCTCTGACCTGCGGTGCCTACGGTTAAGTGGGACAGATTGGCGGTCGGCGTTCCGCTCAACCGTAGGCAGAATGGTCGTTCACCCGCGGAGCCAGGCCAGCAGGCGCCGTGGAGTCGGTTGCGAGGTGCTGGCTGCCATGGTTCTCCTTGCTTCTCGGGCGAGTCGGTACTCGTCGCCTTCACGGATGAGTTCGTGGGAGCGGATCTGGTGCAACTGCAAGCGCATGCCACTCGCTCCTACTGCTGCAGCTCCATGACGTCGGCGACCACGCAGCTGACGTTGTCGGGGCCCCCGGAGTCGTTGGCGCGGGCGATGAGTTCGCGGACGGCCTGCTCGGGCTCCCTGCTCCCGGAGAGCACCCGTCGGATGTCTTCGGTCTGCACGACGGTCGACAGGCCGTCGGAGCAGAGCAGGTATCGGTCTCCCTGCTTAGCGTCGTGAAGGCGCATGTCGGGGGTGGCGTTGGCGCCTTGCCCCAGGGCCCGTATCAGCAGCGATCGCTGGGGGTGGGAGACGGCTTCCTCCGGGGTGAGACGTCCTTCGTCGACCATCGACTGCACCATGGTGTGATCGTTGGTGATCTGGAACAGCTCTTCGTCGCGCAGGAGGTAGACGCGGGAGTCGCCGATGTGGACGAGGGCCAACTGTGAGCCGGTCCAGAGCATTGCGGTGAGTGTGGTGCCGGCATCCTCGGGTGATGAGGCGGCACCGGCGATGCCGTTGACGGCCTGTTTGGCCTGCTCGATGGCTTCATCGAGGACGTTGAGGAGATCGCCTGCCGGGATGCTGTCGGTTTCGAGGCGCTTGAGCGCGTCGACGGCGGCCGCGCTGGCTGGGGCTCCCGAGCTGCCGTAGCCGTCGGCGACGGCGAGCAGGCGTGACCCGGCGTAGGCGGTGTCCTGGTTGCTCTCGCGGACATGGCCCGTGTCGGAAAGGGCGGCGTAGCGGATTCCCAGTGGCTTGGTGGTCGGAGACATGACGGAGTCCTTCCAGGACAGATGGTCGATGAGGAAGGAAGCGAGGTCCCGCCGTGCGGCGGTGTCGGCCTCGACCTGAGCCCAGAATGCACGGATCTCCTGGGTCGCCGCAGCTGACTCCAGCGTGCATACGTGCTGGATACGGGCCAGGGGCATCCCCAGGCGCCGGAGCCAGGCGACCAGCCGGGCCTGATCCAGTTGTTCCGGTGCGTAGAGGCGATAGCCGCTCACCGGGTCGACGCGAGCGGGGGTCAGCAGACCGAGCTCGTCGTAAAGACGCAGTGCCTTCGGCGATAGGCGGGACGCCTTCGCGAACGTCCCAATGGTCAGCAACCCCATGCTCGCTCCTCCTCATGCCGAGCACATCGCCCGGCCCTTTGATGATGTGGCTTCCCCCAAGGTGAAGGTCAACCAGCGGCTCACCGACCACACAACAGGCCCCAGATCTGGCTCCGGGCGAGAGGCCGCCGCGACCCCACCCGCACAAGACTGGAACACATCAGAAACCGCCTACAGATGACCGGGACTGCCTACACAGCGCTGGGACCGGACAGTGCCGGACCGGATCGATGGCTATTCCGCAGAACGCACCGGAGCGATGTACGGGAAGAGTACGCAAGATGTTTTTTTCAGAGTACGATTGAGGTAGGAGGTGTTTCGTGTCCGAGTTGTTCGAGGCGGTCGATGCCTTGATCGCGTCCGCATCGCCGTTGCCCCCACCCGCCGAGCGGGAACGGCTGCGCAAGGCACATGGGTTGACGCAGGCACAGGTTGCCGCCGCGCTAGAGGTGCGCCGCCCGACGGTCGTGTCCTGGGAGAGTGGCAAGACCGAGCCGCGGCCCCCGCAGCGCGAGGCATACGCCCGCCTGCTGGCCAAGCTCGCGCAGCTCTACCCGGCACCCGCAGAATCCACCCCAACCGCGCCTGCCACGTTCACCGGCCCCTCGGCTCCCGTGACACCACAACGTCCGGAGCCCGACAGCGAACCCGAACATGCTGTCAGCCCCGCCCCGGTTCACCAGCCTGTCCGCCCCACGGCTACGAGCATCCTCGCCGGCACCACCCGCCGGCCTGCGGCAAAGAAGGTCTCGGCGAAGCCCGCGACGGCTACGACTGCCGACCCTCGGTTCGAGAACGGGCCGCTCGCGGTCATCGACGTCGAGGACGGGCAGGTCGTGGCGTACTGCGTCGGCGGCCTTGTCTTGGACGTACCCGCCAAGTCCCTCCCCTCCTTGATCGACTGGACCCTGGCCGAAGCGAAACTCGGTGCGCCCAGACTCTCCGGACCGGGCAAAGACGCCGACCCGCTGCTCGTACTGACCGAAGCCGCGTGCGAGCGCTACGGCCTGCCGATTCACCTCACGCAGGAGGAGCGGCTGTCCGGTCGGCTGCCGGAGGGCCACAAGGTCGTCAAGCAGCTGGCCCGCGCAGAATGGAAGCTGACGAAGCGTGGCCTCGGGCCGTGGGCCCGCATCTACCGCCCTGCCCACGGCGGCCGACGGGCCTGCGTCCAGCTGTGCCTCCCGTCCTGGGGTGCCCTCGACACACGGACCTGGGGGAGCGCAGGAAACCTCCCGGCGGTGGACCTCGCCCGGATGCTCGGCACGTTCGCGTCACGGGTTATGACTCCGCGCGGCTCCACCGCAGTGACGGGCCTGGAGCTGATGACCGCGCTGCACCCGCCCACCCGCGCGTCCGCACCTGACGCCGACGGCAAGCGTCACAGCGAGCACAACCCCGGCTCCCTCGGCCATGAACCCGTCGACTGCGCCCCCTGCGAAGCCCCCGACGGCCATCCGCTCCTCAAGGACCTGCCCCGGTTCCACCAGCGGGGCCCGGCCGAGATGCTGATCGAGGAGGCGTACGACTGGGCGCGGCCGCTGACCGACGACGAGTACAGCCAGCGCTACCTCGTCGGCATCGACGTGAACATGGCCTTCGCCGCCGGCGCGAACGGACTGAATGTCGGCCTCGACGCCCCGACACACGTGCAGCGCCCGGAGTTCGACCCGAAGCTCCCCGGCTCCTGGCTGGTCGACCTCTCCCACATCGAGCTGGACGAGCGGCTGCCCTCGCCGTTCACACCGAAGGGGGACCGGCCCGAGGGCCCTGCCTGGTACGCGACACCCACCGTCGCGTACGCGGTCGAGCTCGGCTACCAGGTCGCCCCGGCCGAGGCCTACGTCCGGTATGAGAACGGCCGGTACCTGGACGGCTGGTACAACCGGCTCCGCGACGCCTACATCGCCACGATGGCCGACCTCGGCGTCACCGCGGACCTTTCCCCGGCCGACTTCCTGACGGCGATGGACGGCTACCGGCAGCGCGACCCGCAGATGGCGCTCGTCCTGTCCGCGGTGAAGGCCACCGTCAAGGGTGGCATCGGCAAACTCCGCGAACGCCCCCGCGGCGAAGGCTGGAAGCCGGGAGAGCCCTGGCGCGCGTTGTCCCGTCCGACGTGGCGCCCTGATATCCGTGCCGCGGTCATCTCCAAGACCCGTATTAACATGCACCGCAAAATGGCCAAGCACGCCGCCTTCACCGGCCAGTACCCCGTCGCGATCCTCTCCGACTGCGCCGTCTACGCCAGTGACGGCCCGGGCCCGCTCGACTTCCTGCCCTACCGGCAGGACAAGCCGTTGCCCGGCGGCTTCCGCCTCGGTGTGTCGCCCGGCATGGTCAAGCACGAAGGCACCCAGACCGTGCTCTGGGCCGAAGCGGTCCGCGAGGAGCACGGCTACGAACTCAACCTGGCGCGCTACATCAAGGACGGCCAGATCACCGGCGCGGACACGGGGGAGTAGCCGACGATGAGCATGTTCTCAGACGGTCTCGACAAGGCGGTGGAGCGGGCCTTCACCCGCCCCATCCCCAAGTCGGCCGGCGCCCAGATGCGCTACCTCGTCAAGCAGCACAAAGGCACCCGGGCCGTCGCCCAAATGCTGCGAATCTCCCAGCGCACCGTCGAACGCTACGTGAAGGACCAGATCAAGAAGCCCCGCAAAGACCTCGCCGCGCGCCTGCAGAGCGAAGTCACGAAACGGTGGCAGCCCCAAGTCCGGGCCAAAGCCAAACAGACAGCGGCCACCAGCACCGGCCTCGTCATCGACACCCGCGCCCGCTTCGGCTACACCGCCGCCCCCGGCACCACCGACGACGCCCGCCTACGCCACCTCACCGTCGCCCTCCCACCCACCTACGCCGCCCGCCTCTTCGAAGCCCGCGACCAAGGCGCCACCGACCAAGAACTCCAGAACATCGCCGCCGAAGGACTGCAAGAGATCTACTTCAAGGACGGCGGCCGCCGCGCCGCCGGACTCCTCGTCGAATACACCGACCTGGAACACATCCACTTCGACCTCTAGACCACGCCTGACCCATACGCCCCTGTGAGATGCGACGCCGAAGAGTCGGGGAGCCGGGTGAGCAAGTGCTGCCAGCTCTCGGGTTTCGATCCAGGAGGCGGGGGCCTCGCTCCGGCGTTGGTAGTCGATAGCGCGGGTCGGCGCGTGGAGTTCGGCAGTGACTGTGGCGAGGCCCTATTCCACGTTGCTGGCCGTGTGGGCATACAGGGCAATCTGTACAAGCGGGTACGCGCGGGCGTGCACCAGCGCGGGTGGCTGTCCCTGGGCGGAGGGCGCCGGATAGGTTGATCGTTTGGGGCGGGCGGTACGCCGGTGCGACCGGAGGAAGAGCCGAGAATCTTTTTCTGTCCCGGATGTCGAAGAGGCGTGCGCGGCTCCGACTGTGGGGTGGAAGCGCGCCGAAGGGGTGCGCGGGATACAAGGGGACACCTGATGAAGTACGTCGCGATGATCTACGGCAACCAGGCCAAGTGGGAGTCCTTCCCCGCCGACGCCTGGCCCGAGGCGATCGCCAGGCAGGACGCGTTCAACAAGAAGTATCGCGAGAGCGGTGAACTGCTCGGCGCTTACGGTCTGGCGGACGCGGCCAACGCGCAACTGGTGCGCCGCAAGGACGGCGCACCGGCGGTCACGGACGGGCCCTACCTCGAGACCAAGGAGTACCTCGCCAGCTTCTACATGCTGGACTGCGAGTCCCTGGAGCGGGCGCACGAGATCGCCGCCGACATGCCCTTCGCGGACACCGATCCGGTCGAGCTCTGGCCGGTCCTGCACGACGCCGCGACGGACCTGTGAGCGAGGCACCCGGCATCGAGGACCTGCTGCGCGAGCTGGCGCCGCAGGTCCTCGGCGCGCTCGTCCGCCGCTACGGCGCCTTCGACACCTGCGAGGACGCCGTCCAGGAGGCGCTGCTGGCCGCCGCCCTCCAATGGCCCGCCCAGGGACTGCCGGACAATCCCCGGGGATGGCTGGTCACCGTCGCCTCCCGCCGACTGGTGGACCAGGTGCGCAGCGAGCAGGCACGGCGCCGGCGCGAGGAACGCATCGCCCTCGCCACCCCCCAGGCCGAGCTGCTGAGCCAACCCGCGGACGCCGAGGCGGACGCGGACCAGGACGATTCCCTGGCACTACTGTTCCTGTGCTGCCACCCGGCACTGTCGGAGTCCAGCCAGATCGCCCTCACCCTGCGCGCAGTCGGGGGCCTGACCACTCCACAGATCGCCGCCGCCTTCCTGGTGCCCGAGACGACCATGGCCCAGCGCATCAGCCGCGCCAAACAGACCGTCAGGAACTCCGCGACGCCGCTGCGCCTGCCGCAGACGGCCGACCGGACCGAACGGCTGGAGGCGGTACTCCATGTGCTGTACCTGGTCTTCAACGAGGGCTACACCGCCACCGACGGCACCGACCTGACCGCGCCAGCCCTGTCGACCGAGGCGATCCGGCTCACCCGGCTGCTGCGCCGCCTGCTGCCCGACCACGCCGAGACAGCCGGACTGCTCGCCCTGATGCTGCTCACCGACGCGCGCCGAGCTGCCCGCACCGGGCCCGGCGGCGCTCTGGTGCCGCTGGCCGAGCAGGACCGCACCCTCTGGAACCGTCGGCTGATCACGGAGGGCCTCGACCTGATCAGCCGGATCCTGCCCAGGGGGCAGGTCGGCCCCTACCAGTTGCAGGCGGCGATCGCCGCCGTCCATGGCGAGGCCGAGCACGTCGATGCCACCGACTGGCCGCAGATCCTCGCCCTGTACGGCCTGCTGGAGCACCTCGCGCCGAATCCGGTGGTCACCCTCAATCGCGCGGTCGCCGTCGCGGAGGTGCACGGCCCCGCCGCCGGGCTCGACCTGCTGGCGACCCTGGACTCCGACCGGCGCACGGCACACCACCATCGTCTGCTCGCAGTCCGCGCCCATCTCGTGGAACAACTCGGCGACCACGACGCGGCCGCCCACGCCTACCGTGAGGCGGCCCGCCTCACCAGCAGCACACCGGAGCGACGGCACCTCACCAACCGCGCGGCCCGCCTCACCTCTGGACAAGACTGACCAGCAGATCCAGGATGCCCTGTCACGTCGGGCGGTTCCGCGGCCTGGACGACTGGCAGCACCACGATCGTGGTGAGCCGCTCGTCATGTTTCCTCGCGCAAGCTCGGGAACAGGGCGCGGTCGGGGTCCGGTGCGACGAACGTGCCGTCCGGCCGATACGAGGGTTCGGGATCGGCCCACTCGCTCCCCGCGTCCCCTGAGACGAGCCTCAGCCGTCTGAGGGCAGCGCCGTGCGCGTACCGCTCACTGCGTTCCCCGGAATGTGTTGCGGTACGCGCGTGGTGACACGCCCAGTACTTCGCGGAAGTGCTGGCGCATGGCAGTCCCTGTGCCGAAGCCGGCCTGTGCGGCGATCCTGTCCACCGGCTCGTCGGTCCGCTCCAGCAGTTGTCGCGCGAGCTGCAGGCGCTGGCCGGCCAGCCAGCGCATCGGTGTCGTCCCGGTCTCGTGGAGGAATCGCCGGCTCAGCGTCCGCACACTGGTCGACGTCGCACGGGCCAAGTCCTCCAGGGCCAGCGGGTCGCCCAGGTGACCCAGGGCGTAATCGCGTGCGGCGGAAGTCGAGCTGCCACCTGGCTCCGGGACCGGCTGCTCGATGTACTGAGCCTGTCCACCCTCCCGGTGCGGGGGTACGACGGTGCGCCGGGCGACCGTGTTCGCCACGTCGGCCCCGTAGTCGCTCCGGATCATGTGCAGGCAGGGTCGATGCCGGCGGCGACCCCCGCCGAGGTGAGCACGCCCCGGTCGTCCGTGTAGAGGACGTCCGGGTCGATGTCGATCTCCGGGTACAGGGTCCGCAGCTCGTCGCACGACTTCCAGTGCGTTGTCGCCCGCCGCCCCGCGAGCAGTCCGGCTGCCGCCAGGACGAACGACCCGGTGCAGATCGAGGCAACCCGCGCGCCGGCCGGGATCCGCTCCAGTGCCCGGCGCAGGCGCGGGGTGCAGCGGTCCGCCGCACCCCGCGCGTCGTCACCGCGCGCGCACCGCCCGAAGGATCAACCGCTCGGCATCCTGGTCGTAGGGACGGCCGTCGAAGCCACCGAAGACCTCCACGCGACTGAACCCGGCTTCCTCGGCCATCCTGCGCAGCTCCACGGCGCTGTAGACGAACCACACCAAGGACGCCCGGGTCACCCGGTCTCCCCGGACGAGAACCCAGTCGCTCCTCAACCGCGCCCAGTCGTCGAGCACCGTGTCGGTCTGTACGAGCAGGTCGTCACCCCGCTGAACCACCTTCGGCGGGGTGACCTTCCGGGCCAGCAGTTCCTTGCCCGCCAGATCCAGGAGAAGAGTGCCTCCGGGCGCCAGACACCGGTGCATGTTACGCAGCACCTCGGTGTTGTCGAAAGGATCCTCGAAGTATCCGAATGAGGTGAACATGTTGAGGACGACATCGAAGCCGTTCGAAGGCGTGTACGAGCGGGCGTCAGCCTGCACGTAGGTGACGGACGCGCCGGCGTCGGCCGACCGTTTCCGTGCCCTGTCCAGCATGGCCGGGCTGAGGTCCACGCCGGTCACGTCGAAGCCGCGGGCGGCGAGTGGAACCGTGAAGACCGCCGGACCGCAGCACAGGTCAAGCACCCGTGCCCCTTGCCGGAAGGACAGCAGGGGAGAGTTGTCGAGCAACTCTTCAGCCTGGGTGTGGCGTTGTTCGGTGAACAGGAAGTCGTGGAATTCCGTCCAGAAGTCATCGTCCTGGAATCCGCCGGTCCGTGTCATGGTGCGGCAGTGCTCCTTCGTCGTAGTCGTGTGGGTCGTGACGCCGCACCACGCGACGGCGCAGCGTCAGCAGCAGAGGGGGAAGCAGCAGGCACTGTGCTGCCGCCAGCAGCCAGAACGAGCCTGTGTCACCGACTCGTTCGCCGAGACCGTAGAGCAGACCGCCTAGCACTCCGCTGACGAAGGCCCCCAGCCCGGCCGCCAGCCGCTGCTGGCCGAAGACCACCGCGTCGGAGCGCGGACTGCGGTGCAGGGCCTCCAGATCGTTCTTCAGGAACAGCACGATGTCGCCCAGCGTGATCAGGGCACCGCCCGCCAGCAGAGCCGGCCGGGTGCCGAGCGCGAGTACGGCCAGACCTGCCGCCAGGCCCGCGAAGCCGACGGTGAGGGCCAAGCCGTAAGGCATACGGCTGATCAGCCCGGACGCCAGAGGCTGCACGACGATCACCAGCGCGAAGCAGAGCAGCAGGACCAGGCTGTAGAACGCGGTGGACGCCTGCTCGACGGCGTACAAGGCCAGGAAGTGCTGGAAGTAGAAGTAGAGGTAGAACGCCAGAGCATTGGCGGCGAACGGCAGGAGCGCCACGCCTGCCAGCAGACCCTGCCTAGGAGTCCCTGGGGCGGCCGGCTGATCACCGGTTGCCGGCAGCCGTGCGTGACCTGCTGTGACGGCCACGAAGAGCGCGGTAGCGGTCACGAACAGCCAGCCCGGTGAGGACAGGACGAAGGGTCCGGCGATCAGCGGGCCCATCGCCATGCCTGCGTTGAGAGCCGCGTTGCCCGCCGACAGGTAGGCCGGGCGACGTTCGTCGTCGACCCCGTGAATCAAATACGCCTTGTTCGCCGGAAGGTACAGCGCAGCGCCACAGCACGTCAGGATGAGCGCTCCTACGGCGAGTGGCGGCCAGCAGCAGCCATGGCGACTGAGCCGCTGCAGATCCAGCTGGCGCGGACAATCAAGGCCCAGAGCATCGTGCGGCGCAGCCCGATCCGGTCGGACAGTGCTCCTCCGGCGATCCCGCCGGAGAACTGGACCAGGGACGCCACTGCGAGCACGACACCGACCGTGCCGAGCCCCATCCCGAGGCGCTCGTGGAGGAAGACCGACATGAACGGCAGGACCATGAAGCTGCCGAGCGGGATCAGGAACGAGCTGAGCAGCAGGAAGCGCAGCGGACCGTCGAGCGGCGCCAGCCCGGCACGTGGGCGCGGCCCCCGGCCGGTGCCTCTACCCACCGGCTGGCCTCGGAGTGGACGGATCTGCGAATGGCTCGGTGTGTACCTGGACGGCGTTTGCGGCGGCCACCGCCCGGTGAGTGGCGAGCTCGGCCGTCTCGGCCTCCGCGTAGACGATGCCGGCGTATCCGCGGCTGTCCGCCAGGTGTTCGACAGGGTCGCCCGTTCGCTTGACCGGATACCAGGCCGGGGCCCCCGGCAGGTCGGCAAAGCGTTCCAGCCCGGTGACCCCGGTCAGCACCCCCGGGACTTCCGGGTAGCTGAGTACGAAGGCCACGGCCGGGCCGCCCGGCAGGTCCGCATCCATCAGACGGGGGCGCCGGCCGAGCGCCGTCTCGATCACCGCCTCGTACACGTTGTATCCGAGGGACCGGCACATCCCCTCGCCGACCAGAGCACCGCCGATACGGGGATTGACCTCGACCACCTCCGGGCCCGTGGTGGTCAGCACGAACTCCACGTGTGCGAAGCGGTCGGTGTACCCGACAGTGGTCAGTACGTCCCCCAGCCACCTCTCCAGGGAGACGCGCTGTTCCTCAGGGAAGCCCACGGGAAACGCGGTGATCTCCTCCCGGAATCGTGGCTCCGGTGACATCAGGCGGCTGGAGATGCCGAGCAGCCGGGTCTGCCCCTGCCAGGAGAGTGTCTCGGCGCTGTACACCGGCCCGCCGAAGTACGGTTCGGCGAACAGCCGTCCCATGAGTGACCGCCCCGCTGCCTCTGCCAGCGCGGCGTCCAGTTCGGGTTCGTCCCGCACCAACCAGACGTTCTGGCTCCCGGTGCCGGCGGTGTCCTTGACGACGGCAGGTAGGCCGGCTTCCTTCAGCAGCGCCTCCCGCAGCTCCGGCAGTGAGCCCTCCGACTCCACCGCCCGCCCGCGAGTGAGCCGCGCCTCGTACAGGCGGTTGCGTACCGCGGCCTTGTCCCGGGCCAGCCGCAGGACAGCCGGATCGAGTCCGGGCAGCCCCAGACGGTCCGTGAGCTCCGCGCCGATCAGTGTCCAGGTGTCGGTGGAACTGATCAGGCCGCGCAGGCCGGGTGTCCCTCGCAGCAGGCCCGTCACTCCGTCCGTGTCGAAGGTGTCGGTCGTGACGACGTCCAGGGCGTCGGCGGGGAGTCGCTCGAGCTCGTACGCGTAGTACGAGGGATCGCGTGTCAGAAGCATCAGCCGCTCGCCGAGCGCGTCGGCGGCGAGTACCAGGTGTCGGAGTCCGAAGGTGAGCGACTCCAGGCAGACCACACTCACGCGGCCCGCTCCTTCCTGTGTGCGGGGTCGGGGGTGCGCTGCCAGGCCATGGTGGACCAGGGCATGGTCATCTCCTCGGACCCCACCACCTCGACAGGTTTGAGGGCCGGGAGGTCGAGTGCCTCCTTGTGCCGGGCGAACACCCGCTCCACGTAGCGGTGACCCGTGTCGGCGCCGATCACCAGGTGCAGGCGGTCGGGGTGGAGGCGTGCCTCGTGGGAGGCTGCCAGGTATCCGGCTCCGGTGGACAGTCCGGCGAAGACCGCGTGGTCACGCAGGAGGGCGACGGCACCGGACATCGCGTGGGTGAAGTCCATCCAGTGCACCGCGTCGTAGAGGTGGTGGTGCACGTTGTCGAAGACGATCGACGACCCGATCCCGGCGATGATGGCCTCCGGGTCGTGGTGGTCCTGGCTGCCGAACGTGACGCTGCCGAACGGCTGTACTCCCACAAGACGCACCGTGGGGTCGTCCCTTCGCAGGTGTTCCACGACCCCGCCGGTCGATGCGCCGGATCCCACGCCGCCGACAACGGTCAGCGGCCGGCCGGGAACTGCTGCCGCTATGAGGTCGGCGACGTCGTGGTACCCGAGATAGTGGATGTCGTCGTGGTACTGGCGCATCCAGTGGTGGTCGGGACGGTCCGCGAGGATCTCCTTCACCCGGCGTACGCGTAGTTCCTGGTCGAGTTTCAGGTCTTCCGAAGGCCTGACCTGCTCCACCACCGCGCCGAGGATCTCCAACTGGGCGAGCGTGGTGACGTCCACGGTGGTGGAGGCGACGATGCGGCACCTCAGGCCGTAACGGTGGCAGGCCAGCGCGAGGGCGTAGGCATAGATACCGCTGGAGCTGTCGATCAGGGTCTGGCCGGTGCGGATGGTGCCTCGGCCGAGGAGATGCCGGACGGCCGCCAGGGCCGAGTAGATCTTCATCGACTCGAAGCGGATCAGAATCACACGGTCGGTGAGCCGGACGAGGTCGGGCATCCTGAGGGCGTCGGCGATGTGGGGGTGGATCATCCGTAACCTCCTTGGACGAATGAGCACTGGTAGCCGAGCGAATGGAAGAAGGCGGAGAGTTCCGACTTGCGGTGCGCACCGAGGCGGCGCGGGAAGAGGTAACCGATCAGGCAGCCGGTATGGGCGACGAAGATCCCGTCCGCGCCGAACCGTTCGCGGTGGGTGAGCATGCTGTGGAAGGTGGCCTTGGGAAGCACCTCCTGGGACAGCGTGGCGCTGACCGTCGCCGCGCGGGCCACGGCTGCCGGGTCGGAGGAGTCGAAGCCCTTCAGGAGGGCGGTCAGGCAGCGTTCGTACTCTTCTCCGCGCCTTCGGTAGTGCTCCAGAAGCGAGGCGGAGACGGCCTCGGTGTCCACCGTTCCGGGTTCGGTGACGAACGCGGTGTGGAAGCCGAAGCCCGTGCCCAGGCGCCGGACCACCCGGTGCCGGCCACTGAGGTGGAGGGCGAACTCATCGAGGAACACGCTGTCGGCCCGCTCGATCTCCGCAAGGACGGCGAGGACCACCTGCTGGTCGTAGGGAAGGGCGAAGAGCTGGAACAGGCAACGCAGCGTGGCGACGATGTCGGCGGTCGAGCTCGCCATCCCCACACCCACCCGGAGGTCGGAGTGGGTGCTCCAGAGGCCGGTCGGCAGCGTGAGCCCGTAGTGGTCCAGGAAGAGGCGGGCCGCCGTAGCGGACTTGACCGCGAGCACCGATGGGTCCGGTGGGTCGGTGCCCGGTGTGAAGTGGACCCAGGAGTGGCGGTCCACGGGAAAGGACACCAAAGCTATGTCCGGTGCGGCGGCCGCGCGAAGAGGGCCCTGGTACAACTCACCCAAGGTGCCGTGGCAGACGCCCGACACGGTGGGGCGCGCCGGACTGTGCTTCTCGCGGGGTTCCCCGGCGTGGGGCAGCGCTGCTCCCCCCGGATACACCGGCGGTGAACGATCGGTCCCATGGCGGGGGTGACAGGTCATACGCACGGTCGTCACATCGCTCTCCTCCTGGTCACGAGCCATCAACACCGACCGGGGAGGAGACGCGGCAATGCTGTGCCGTGCAACCGTCCGTACCGCCAACCCAGTCCTCGAGGTCACCGAGCACAGCCCGTGCAAGCACGGGCGCAGTGGCAGGTCTCCGGACTCGTGGGCGCACCTACCGGAAACCGGGGCACGTAGCAGCCGTCGCCTCTGCCGGATCTCCACGGATCCGGTGGTGCGACGGCTCTTCCTCCCACTCACCGTTGCGGGACAGTCCCGGACTCTCACCGGGTTCCCTCTTGCGTCGCGACACCGGACATCCGGATGGCTATGCGCCGCGAACCGACTGCGGAGCCCACAGTAGGTGCGCTCGCGGCGTCGCGACAGAGGCACACGGAGGGTTGTCCAGATGCGGTGGGTTACTGGACAGCGCTGAGGGACGTCTGAGGACGGAGCGATCGAGGAGACTGCGGTGGCGTCCTTCTCCGCTCTTCTCCTGCCGGAAGTCCGCAAGGACGGAACGCCCACCGGGCAGGGATGAGGCCAAGGGCCGCCTCGGTGTTCTGGCCGGAATGAGCCTCGCTGCCTCCGGCGTCTCAAGCGACACTGATCTCTCCTACGACACATGCGCACCGCCCTTCGGCGGCCGGTGCCTGAGGGGCCCAGGGATGCTGTCAGAGACGACGCCGGATGACGAAGGGACGCCTGAACCGCCCGCCCGCGACCGGCGTGCCGCAGGCCGTGTCACCCTGCGCGCCGACCTGTGGGCCGTGCTGCCCGAGGCGGGTGTCGCGTTCGCCGTCACGGCGGCGGTGTTCGTTCTCCTGTACGTGCGTGTGGAGTCGGGTGACTCCGCGACGGTGGCGGTCATGCCGTTCATGGCCGATGCCGGAACGTACTGGATGTACCTGCTGAGCCAGGCGTTCGGCTGGTCGGCGTTGTTGTGGGCATGGGGCACGGTCATGCTCGGACTGCTCTTGTCCGGGCAGCGCCCTGCCTGGCTGCCCGGATCCCCCCAGGCATTGGAGCGCTGGCACCGCACCACGAGTCTGACCACGATGGCGTTGATGTTCGCGCATGCGCTGATGTTCGCGGCTGAACTCGTCCGGTACGAGGCCGCACTGGGGTGGGCGGAGCGCCTGTGGGTGGGCTTCGCGGACTCGTTCGTGCCTGGCTGGTACGACTCGGGAACCGGCCGGATCGCCATTCCGATCGGGCAGGGAGCCCTGTACCTCGCGATCCCGCTCGGCCTGCTCTTTTACGTCAGGCATCGCATCGGCGCCAACACCTGGCGTCGGCTGCACCGTTTCGTGATCGTCGTGTATGTGCTCAGCGTGTGGCACACGCTGTTGTACGGCACGAACGTCTGGTACGGCGAGTGGCCGCGTACGGTGCTGTGGCTGCTGCAACTGCCGGTCGCCGTCCTGCTGGTGGTGCGGTTGACACGGCCGGCCCGGCGGGCGGAACGGCTCAGCCCCTCAGGGTGGCGGTCGGGCAGAGCGTCCATGCCGGGCTGGGCGCTCCGGGCCGCGGGACGCGTGGCTGCAGCGGCCGTCGTCCTCGGGCTGGTCGCCGTGGTGGCTTCGGGTCACGATGGAGGGCGGGAGCGACCGGCCGAGGCGCCCTCGACCGCCCCGCATGCCCCGGAGGGCGAGTGAGGGGAGCGGTGGACCGCGGATCCCGGAGAGGGCGCCCACCCTCGGACAGCGGCGACCGGACGAACGACCTGTCAGCTGACCGGTGCTCCCGGCGGCCGCGGTGGGAGTTCGTCGGATGCGATGATGGCCCGTGACAGGGCGACGGCGGTCCGAGGAAGCCGGTGAGATTCCGGCGCGGTCCCGCCACTGTGATCGGCGAGCGGATCCCGGCAATTCCACTGCCCACGTGGGTGGGAAGGACGGGACGAGCACTGACCCGAGAGCCAGGAGACTCACGCGGTCGCCTCCTCCACGAACGCCGGGGCGGAGCTCCCCGGGGAGAGAGCGGTTCAGCGTGCCTGAAAAGCCGGACGAAGGAACCTCGGACCACTCCGCTGTGGCAGGAAAGGCGGCCGAGCCGGTTCCGTGCCGGATCGTCGTCTGCCGGGACTGTTGCTGCGGCACCGCCAAGGTGAGCGGAATCGATCACGCAGCGCAGACGGCGCGTCTGCGTGCCGAGGCCCCTGTACGTGTCTCCGCCTGCCTCGACGTGTGCGACCAGGCCAATGTCGTCGTGGTGCAGCCCTCCGCTGTCGGCCGGGCAGCCGGTGCCCGGCCGGTATGGCTGGGGCTGGTGAATGATCCCCGAGCGACCGAAGACATAGCGGCCTGGGTACGTGCCGGTGGTCCTGGTGTAGCTCCGCGACCGGAGATTCTCGATCTGTACGCCTGCCTGCCGCCGAGGCGCCGCACGAGCGCCTGAGATGTCGCTCGCATCGATATTGCTTCGTCCAGGCCGCCCCTGCAGGGTGCCCTTTCTCCCAAGGAGGCAATCCCCGTGAGCGAACCCGTTCGCGCACCCGCGGCCGTTGTGGCAGCGGCTCTGGACGATGCGGCATCCATCGGCGGCTTCTTCGCCCTGCGCGTCGGAGGCGGCGACGAAGGCTGGCGTCCCGTGGACCACTTCTACAGCCGCGGCTTCACCGACCTGTCCACCGCCGTCGCCACCCGATACCGCACCGACGAGTTGCGCGTCGGAGTCTCCATCGCTCACCTCGGACACGCTGCCCGTCTCTGGTCGCCGGCCCTGGCCTGTGCGCTCCTGGGCGGAGTCGTCCCAGACTTCGGCGCATTGCAGCGCGCTGACGACAGCTCGCAGCTCAGGCTGCCCGAGCCCGCCGGCTGGCACGTCGACCCGCTCCCGGACATGACCGGAACTCTGTACGCCCAGGTGATGCACCACCTGGACGCTCTTCGCGCCGGCCTGCGGGTCAAGGTCGCTCCACGCCTCCTCGACGGTAACGCAGCGTCCGCGTTGGCCGGTTCTGCCGGCGTGCTGCTGGCTGCCCATCCACACCTGCGTGGTCCGCTCAGCGCACTCGTGCCGGAGCTGCTCAGCAGGGGTCGGCTGGCCGGAACAGGGCACCTGACCGGGCCTGGCCTGACCTTCCGCCGTCGTAGCTGCTGCCTCTACTACCGCACTCCGACAGGCTCGCAGTGCGGGGACTGCTGTTTCGCGGCCTGAACCAGGCTATCCGCCATGATGGAGGCGACCGCAGCCCGCCTGGGTACGCACGCCCTGGTGGCATTCGGTCGACTGGCCTTAGCATGCGAGCCCTTGCCTAGAACGAAGAAGGCATCCGCTCTGCGCATGGCCTTGACGGCGGCCAACGTCAGATGGTCGGGGTCACCGGCTCCGATGCCGATGACCTGAAGCTGCCGGAGCTCGGTACTCATCCGGTGGTATTCCTCCCATGAGGCGTCCTGGCCTTCAGCAGACCGCAGATATCGCTGCGGCTGTGCACTGCGTGCTGCGCCGTTGCCGGGGCGCCTGCGGGCGCCCCGGCCTTCGGAGCCCTCCGATCAGGAGGTGGGCAGTTCGCCTCGGACCGTGCGGGCCGCTGCCACGAGGTTCTCCAGGGACGCCTTGGTCTCGGACCAACCGCGGGTCTTGAGACCGCAGTCCGGGTTGACCCACAGCCGCTCCGCCGGGATGGCCTTCAGCCCCTTACGGAGCAGGGCGGCCGCTTCCTCGGTGCTCGGCACCCGGGGGGAGTGGATGTCGTACACGCCGGGCCCCGCCTCGCGCGGGTATCCGTGCTCCGCCAGTTCCCGGGCGACCTGCATGTGGGAGCGGGCAGCCTCCAGGCTGATGACGTCGGCGTCGAGGTCGTCGATGGCCTGGACGATGTCACCGAACTCGGCATAGCACATGTGGGTGTGGATCTGGGTGTCCGGCCGTACGCCGCCGGTGGTGAGGCGGAACGACTCCGTCGCCCACGCCAGATAGGCCGCGTGGTCCGCGGCCCGCAGCGGCAGCGTCTCGCGCAGCGCGGGCTCGTCGACCTGGATGACCGACGTCCCCGCGGCCTCCAGGTCGTTCACCTCGTCGCGCAGGGCGAGGGCGACCTGGCGGGCGGTGTCGCCGAGCGGCTGGTCGTCGCGTACGAAGGACCAGGCGAGCATGGTGACCGGGCCGGTGAGCATGCCCTTGACGGGCCGCTCGGTGAGGGACTGTGCGTACGTCGTCCAGCGCACCGTCATCGGCGCGGGGCGGGAGATGTCGCCGGCCAGGACCGGCGGGCGGACGTAGCGGGTGCCGTAGGACTGCACCCAGCCGTGCTGCGTGGCGAGGTACCCCGTCAGCTGCTCCGCGAAGTACTGCACCATGTCGTTGCGTTCGGCCTCACCGTGCACCAGGACGTCCAGGCCGGTCTTCTCCTGGAAGGCGATCACCTCCTGGATCTCGGCTTTGATGCGCTCCTCGTACCCGGCCGCGTCGATCCTGCCAGCGCGCAGGTCGGCGCGCGCGGTACGGAGTTCATCGGTCTGCGGAAACGAACCGATGGTGGTCGTCGGCAGCAGGGGAAGCCCGAGGTGCGCGCGCTGGGCGGCGGCCCGCTCCTCGTACGGCTGGGAGCGGCGGCCGTCGGCGTCGGTGATGGCGGCGGCCCTGGTCCGTACCGCCGGGTCGCGGGTCAGGGGAGAGCCGGAGCGGGAGGCGAGGTCGGCGCGGTTGGCAGCGATCTCGGTGGTCACCGCGCCGGTGCCTTGGGCCAGCGCCTTGGCCAGCGTGACGATCTCGGCGGTCTTTTGACGGGCGAAGGCCAGCCAGCGCAGGACCTGCGGCTCGATGTCCCGTTCGGCGGCGGTGTCGAGGGGGACGTGCAGCAGGGAGCAGGAAGCGGCCACATCGACCCGGTCGGCGAGGCCGAGGAGTGTGGCGAGAGTGGCCAGGGACTTCTCGTAGTCGTTGATCCAGATGTTACGTCCGTTGACGACGCCGGCGACGAGCCGCTTGCCCGGGAGCCCGCCGGCAGCGGCGAGGTCTTCGAGGTTGGCCGCCGCCGCATCGGTGAAGTCCAGCGCCAGGCCCTCGACCGGGGCTTTGGCCAGGACGGTGAGAGCGTCGCCGAGCCGGTCGAAGTAGGACGCGACGAGCAACTTGGGCCGGTCGGTGAGGGCGCCGAGGTCCCGGTAGGTGCGGGCGGCGGCGTTCAGCTCGGCCGGGGTGCGGTCCTGGACGAGGGCGGGCTCGTCGAGCTGCACCCACTCGGCGCCGCCGGCGCGGAGATCGGCGAGGACCTCCGCGTAGACCGGAAGGAGCCGGTCGAGCAGGGTGAGCGGTTCGAAGTCGGCCGCCACGCCGGGGGCGGGCTTGGCGAGCAGGAGATAGGTGACCGGGCCGACGAGTACGGGCCGGGCGCTGTGTCCGAGCGCGAGGGCTTCCTTGAACTCGGTGACCTGCTTGGTGGAGTCCGCGGTGAACACGGTGTCGGGGCCGAGCTCGGGCACGAGGTAGTGGTAGTTGGTGTCGAACCACTTGGTCATCTCCAGCGGGGCGACGTCCTGCGTTCCGCGCGCCATCGCGAAGTAGCCGTCGAGCGCGTCGGCATGGACGGCCTCCCGGTGCCGCTGCGGGACGGCGCCGACCATGACACTGGTGTCCAGGACGTGGTCGTAGTACGAGAAGTCTCCGGTGGGGAGCTCATGGGCGCCGGCGTCCGCCAGTTGCTGCCAGTTGGACCGACGCAGCTCTGCTGCCGTCTGCTGAAGGACGTCGGCGGTGATCCGGCCCTTCCAGTAGCCCTCGATGGCCTTCTTCAGCTCCCGGTTCGGGCCCTGGCGGGGGTAGCCGTACACGGTGGCTCGTGCTGCCGCGGCTGCGGGCTGCGCTGTCACGGAAATCTCCTTCGCGAGATGACTCCTTGAGATCCCGGAGACAGGACACGGGCGCGAAGGGATGACGAACCAGACGGAACATGTACACGCCCTGGGCATGAGGTTCTGTCTGGTATGTACGCCGACCCGCCCACGAGGTCACCGGGATATCCGTACGCGAGTGGTCACGTACGGGCAACGGGCAGGTCTTCGGACTTGCGGGCTCGTCTGCCGGGGCAGACTCCTACTGGCCGTCGCTTCCCAGATCCGACCGGATCCAGTGCTTATGACGGCGGTCGTTCCCACTCACCGCTGCGGGGCAGTCCCGGATTTTCACCGGGTTCCCTCTTACGACGCGTCTGCCTGGCGGGCAGGGCGAACCAGCTGCACCGGCCACCATAGAGGTTCGAGGGTTCTTTGGATGTCGCTATCCAGATCCCGGGACGTGACGTGAGCCACCGACTACGTCCGGTGGGGAACGCAAGCGGGGCGGGCGGCAGACCACCGTCTGCCGCCCGCCCTTCTCCACAGCACCGCCGAGCCCCTCAGCCCGGCAGCGGGCCCTTCCTCTGCTGGGCACCACGCTGTTCGCCTTCCTCGACGGTGGCTCGGTCGTCCGGACGGAAGGGCCTCGGTGCGACAGCCCGCAGGAGAGAGCGACGGTAGGCGATTCGCCGGCGCGTGGCGGCACACCGACCTGTGCAGGATGTGTTGCGGGTCCAAGCCGATGAACGACCGCTCGGTGCGTGGTCGGCGCCCCGAGCGGTCGTAGACCCGGCGAGATCAGGCTCGGTTAGCAGGCCAGAGCAGGCTCCGCCCTGTCGTCGAGCATGGCGCACAGTGTCGTACGCGCTCGTGAGACCCGGGATCTGATGGTGCCCACCGGGCACGAGACGGTACGAGCCGCGTCGTCGTACGGCATGTACAGGACCTGGGTCAGTACGAACGCCTCGCGGCGGGCATCCGGGAGTGAGTCGATGAGGGCCATGAGAGCGATGCCCTCATCGAAGCCGGGCAGGTCACGCGGTTGGCTGCACTCCGCTACGTGCTGCCAGTCGGACGTGTCGGCCAGGCGGGGCCGGGAAGCGGCACGCCGCAGGCTGTCGACGACAGTTCGGCGGGCGATGGTCAGTATCCAGGCGCGAGCCGAGCCCCGTCCTTGAAAGAGATGGACGGTGCTTACAGCTCGCAGGAAGGTCTCCTGCACCAGGTCGTCGGCCATCTGGAAGTCGTCGGCCAGAGCGGTGACATATCGACGTACGTCGTTGTGGAGGGCACGGAAGACGTGCTCGAAGGCATCGGCGTCGCCGGCCGCGGCGCCGAGAGCCCAGGCGGTGACTTCGTCCTCCGTCACCGAGGGTTGTCTTTGGGTAGGAAGCATGGGGGACTGCGGTTCCTTCCGGGTGTCCGGACAGGGCGCGGCCCACGGGCATACGCCGATCCGGAAATTGGGAGATCGCGTCCGTGCATCACGTGCACGGGCGCACGTCGGCGGTGATGCAGCCGACGTGATCCAGCTGTCAGTGGACAGCGATCTCCCCCGGAGGCCCCCGGGTGACGAGCGTGTGGACGAGCAGTCGCGGGCGTGGCAGCGTGACGGAGCGGTCGACAGCAGGCGCGGGGGCAGCGGACGGGTGGGGCCGGAGCGCGCTGAGAAGCGCGAGGGGGAGGTGGAAGCGGTCCGCCAGACCGCGCAGAATCTGGAAGGCGGCCCGCTCGCCGCGGGCCAGCCACAGACCGCACAGCAGCGCCGCCACCACGTGCGCCGCGAGCATCCCCCAGGTGGCGTTGCCGGTCATCGCTCCCATGTCATGCATGGGAGCTGTCGCGTGAGCGCCGTGGGCGGTGTGCCCGAGTGCAGCTATGGCGGAGGAACCGCCTTCGAGCCTGGGAAGCGGCATGCTGTCGGTGAGCCCGGCCTGCGCCGCGACGTCGTAGGCGCGCGCCGCCGCGGCCGTGTCGCTGTGCGGGCCGCAGAGCAGGGCGTCCGCCCACCTCTCGGCCAGCCCGGGGTCGCTTCCGGTGCCCATGGCCCCCTGCGGCACGGTTTGGACGAGCGTGAACATGCCGTGGAGTGCTGCCTGTACTGCGGCGGTGAGAGCGACGACAGCTACCTGGCCCCGTTCCCGTCCAGTGACGAGCCAGGCCAGTGTGCCGACTCCTCCTACGCACAGGACCAGGAACCACCAGGGCAGTGCATCGTCCGACATGAGGACGTGTCCGCAGGCAGCGAGAGCCACGCACACGACCGCGAAGAACGCGGACCGTGCGGCGCGAAACCGCCATCCCACCGACATGGCACCCAATCCTGGCATTGTTCCCGTACCAGCTCTCGGCCGGGTCCAGTGCGGCTTGTTCCGGACGACGTTCTGCGCTTGGTCGGCCCGGCCGTCCACACGGTCGACACATGAGAGGGGTCGTGCAGCGGTACCTTTTGGTTCCCGCCACCTCGGGAGTTCCGGGAGCACCGGGTGCGTGCGGGCGGGCCTTCCACACAGGACGGGCGCCGCGCTTGTGGCTTGGGGCATTACCTTCGTACACGGTCTCCGGCTTCCGCCGGAGGCCTACGAGTGGAGGAGAGAGAGCGCGATAACTGGATCCCCCGAACCCCTGGCCACCTTCTGCGGGAACTGCGACGTCGGTGCCCGCAGTTGTTCGTGGACGAAAGTGCTCCGGCCGAACGACGGATCGTGATCACCGACGACTTCGGGCAGCGCGTGGAGATGAGTGCGGACCAGTTCGGTCCCTGGTCGAGGAGGCCCAAGCCGGTCACCTCGACGCAGCCGTCACCGCGTGACGGCCATTGGTCCGGGGACCGGGTTTCCCGGGCCCGCGCATCCCGGCGAGCCCGGCCGCCGAAACGACCCACGCTCCGTGACCCATGACCACCCCGTCGGACGGCGGTTGTCTTCATGACGGTTGTCCGGCTCCGGTGATGGCCTCGCAGATCCTGAAGGCGTCGAGGCCTGACCGCTGACCAGGACCGTACCGTTGGGGAGGCCGACCTCCACCTCCTCGGCACCGGTCACCTCGGACCTCCCCCATGGAGCCGGCCACTGGGGGCCGCAGGTGTCACCACGTCGGACACCTGCGGTCCATCGGTCAGCACAGTGGTCGTTCCCCGACTCTCTGCCGCTACCTGCTTGACCCGGACCGATGCTGTGACGCTGTTCACTCCTGCGGCGGGGAACTCCGGCCCGGGCTCCTCCGACTTTTGGACCGTACCGAGCCGTCGCACCACGGCTCGTATCCAGAACTGCGAGGAGCACTCCGTGGAACAGACGGCAGGTCCCGGACCTCAAGCGAAATCCGTGCGGGGCGTCCCGCCACCGGCGCTGTGGGTCTTCCTGCTTCTGCTCGGAGCCCTGTTCGCGGGCGCCTACGCGGTGGGGAACGCGGTGGGACCCGTCGCACCGGGCATGCACGGCCCGGGAGTCACCGGCGGCACGCCCACCGAGGACGGGGATCTGCCCATGGAGCACGGGGGCGGTCACTGATGGCGGCCGAGGCGACGCCCCCAGCGGCCATGACGGACATCACCGTCGGCGGTATGACCTGCGCGGCCTGTGTACGACGGGTCGAGCGCAAGCTGGGCAAGCTGGACGGTGTCACGGCGGAGGTGAATCTCGCCACCGGCCGGGCCCGCGTCAGCCATCCAGCCGAAGTGACCGTCGACGAGCTGACGTCCGCCGTCGAGGCCGCAGGATACACGGCACACGTCATGGTCCCCCTGATCGATGGAAAACGACAGCGACGGACCGAGGACGTGGCCGAGGACGACGCCCGGCGGGAGCGCGAGCGGCTGACCATCACCGCGGTGCTGTCGCTGCCCGTCCTCGCCCTGTCGATGGCACCGCCCTTCCAGTTCGACAACTGGCAGTGGCTGTGTTTCGTGCTCGCCGCTCCGGTCGCCGCCTGGGGAGCCTGGCCCTTCCACCACCGTGCCCTGAGCGGACTGCGCCACGCCACCGCCACCATGGACACGCTGGTGTCGCTCGGCGTGCTCGCGTCGTTCCTCTGGTCGGCGTACGCGCTCTTCCTCGGCGGAGCGGGCATGCCCGGCATGCGGATGCCGTTCACCCTGGTGCCCACCACTTCCGACGGAATGGCGCACGTCTATCTCGAAGCGGCGGTGGGTGTACCGCTGTTCGTCCTGCTGGGTCGGTTCCTGGAAAGCCGGGCGAGGCGCGGGACCGGGGCGGCGTTGCGGTCGCTCGCCCAGCTCGCCGCGAAGGAGGTCACGGTACGCCGTAGCGGCACGGACGTACGCCTGCCGATCGAACGGCTTCGAGTCGGTGAGGTGTTCGTGGTCCGTCCCGGTGAACGGGTGGCCACCGACGGGGGGGTTTCCGAGGGAAGCTCCGCCGTCGACCTGTCCCTGGTCACCGGCGAGTCCGAGCCCATCGAGGTCAGCCCGGGAAGCCCCGTAACCGGAGGATCGGTCAACGTGGGCGGCCTGTTGCTGGTGCGCGCGACCGCCGTAGGAGCGGACACGCAGCTCGCCCGCATCACCCAGCTCGTAACGGACGCCCAGGCGGGCAAGGCACGGGCCCAGCGGCTGGCTGACACGATCGC
The DNA here is from genome assembly GCF_036345975.1 of Streptomyces clavifer. Classification (NCBI taxonomy): domain Bacteria; kingdom Bacillati; phylum Actinomycetota; class Actinomycetes; order Kitasatosporales; family Streptomycetaceae; genus Streptomyces; species Streptomyces clavifer. The sequence goes on from NZ_CP107794.1 coordinate 318,155, forward strand.
CGGCGTCTTCGTCCCAGTCGTCCTGGCCCTCGCGGCCACAACACTCGGATTCTGGCTCGGCGCCGGCGCCGACCCCCAGGCCGCGATCACCGCCGCCGTGGCGGTTCTCGTCGTCGCCTGCCCGTGCGCGCTGGGGCTTGCGACACCTACGGCGCTGATGGCCGCCACCGGGCGCGGAGCGCAGCTGGGCGTCCTGGTGAGCGGGCCGCAGGCACTGGAGGGGCTCAAGCACGTCGACACGGTGGTGCTCGACAAGACCGGCACCCTGACCTCCGGGCACATGAGCGTCGGGCGGATCACCGCGACACCTGACGGACCGGACGCGGACGAGGTCGTCCGGCTGGCCGGTGCGGTCGAGGAAGGCTCGGAGCACCCGCTGGGCCGGGCGATCACGGCCCATGCGCGCCGTGCGGCCGAAGACGAGCCGTTGCCCGCCGTGTCCGGATTCCGGGCCACCGCCGGGCACGGTGTGAGCGGGCACGTGGACGGGCTGGCCGTGGAGGTGGTTGCACCTGACGGAACGGAGCTGCCAGCCGCCTTGTCGGCGGCCCGCGAACGAGCGGACGAAGCGGCCCGTACGGCGGTGCTGGTAAGGGTGGACGGTGCTCCCGCCGCCATCATGGAGGTGGCCGACCTCGTACGGCCCGGCAGTTACCGCGCCGTCGACCGGCTGCGCAGGCTCGGGGTCCGCCCCGTGCTGGCCACCGGCGACCGGGCCGCCGTTGCACGGGCGGTCGCGGAGGACCTCGGCATCGCGGAGGTCCACGCTCGCTGCACACCGCAGGACAAAGCCGAACTGGTGCGCAGACTGCGTGCCGAAGGCCGGCGGGTCGCCGTAGTGGGGGACGGCGTCAACGACGCCGCCGCACTTGCCGGCGCGGACCTGGGCATCGCCATGGGCACCGGGACCGACGTCGCGATCGGCGCCGCCGACGTCACTCTCGTACGCAGCGACATCGAGGCGCTCGCGGATGCGGTCCGCCTGGCCCGGCACACGCTGCGCACTATCCGCACCAACCTTGCGTGGGCTTTCGGCTACAACGTCGTGACGATGCCGCTGGCCATGGTCGGCCTGCTGAATCCGATGGTCGCCGCAGTCGCGATGTCGCTCAGCTCCGTCCTTGTAGTGGCCAACAGCCTGCGCCTGCGCACCTGGCAGCCTTCCCCGGCCCGGCAGCGCCGTGGCCGTACCGCCCCCAGGAGCCTGGTGTGACCTCTCCACCCGGCTTCGCAGGAACTGTCCCGGCGAACCTCATATCCCCTTCCTCTCCGCAAGGGAGCGCGCGTTCATGAAGAACCTCCGTCCGCCAAGGCCCGGCCGCCTTCGCCGTGCCCGCGAGGCGGCCGCGACGGGCACGGCGGTGGCCGTTGCCTTCCTCGCCGCTGTCGGCGGCCTTTCCGCCTGGACAGCCGCCGGCTACGCGGGCAGCCCCGCGAACATCGAGGTACGGGAGGCCCGCGTGCTGCTGCCGGTGATGCCCGGGCGGAACACCAACGCCTACTTCCACATCGTCAACACCGGCGGCGCGTCGGACCGGCTCCGCTCGGTCTCCTCCTCGGCGGCATCGGCCCCGGAGCTGACCACGCATCGTATGAACGCGGCGAACGGGGCCTACCGCGAGCGGTCCGGGGCCGTGGGCATCCCCGCGTACGGGGAGGTGAAGATGTCCCCGTACGGCGTGGCCGTGACAGTTCGCGCCGACACGGCGTGGCGTTCCGGAGAGCGCGTCACATTCACCCTCGACTTCCAACGGTCCGGGACCGTCACCGTGGACGCAGTCCTACGGCCGGTCAGGCTGGGGTCCGCACCCTGAGCAGCGTCAGCGGGCCGGGAGCTCACCGGCGCCTCGTCGCCCCGTCATTTCTTCCGTGACGGGAACTCAAGTGGTGAGGCGTCCGACTATTGACAGGACACGGAAGCTGTTCTTCACAAGAGCCAAAGCGGTACCCCGACTCGGTACGAGAAGTTTCCACCTCGGCGTGCCGAGCGAATACTGCACCGGGTCACCTCTCAGCTTGCCCGAAATCAGTCTCCGCTCGTTCTCCTGCCATGACCGATCCGAAGAAGGAGATTTACGTGCAGGTCGCGATCGTTCTCTATCCCGGTTTCACCGCTCTGGACGTCATCGGTCCCTACGAAGTCCTGGGCCGCCTGCCTGGGACCCAGGCCGTCTTCGTGGCCGAGAATCCCGGCCTCGTGACCAACGACCTGGGCAGCCTGTCGATCAACGTCGTGAAGCACTTGGACGAGGTGCCCGGTCCTGATGTGGTCCTGGTCGGTGGAGGTCCCGGGCAGGCGGACCAGATGACGGACGGCGCTCTGCACTCCTGGTTGCGAATGGTCGACCGTTCCGCGACCTGGATGACATCGGTCTGCACGGGATCGCTGGTGCTGGCCGCCGCCGGAGTCCTGTCCGGTCGCCGGGCGACGACCCACTGGGGAGCCTTGGACCAGCTCACCCAGTTCGGTGTGACGCCCACACCGGAACGCGTCGTCATTGACGGCCACTACGCGACCGGTGCCGGCGTCTCGGCCGGTATCGACATGGCCCTGACGCTGGCGGGACGGATCTCGGGCGACGACGTGGCGCAGGCCGTGCAGCTTCTCATCGAGTACGCGCCGCAGCCGCCCTACAACGCGGGAAGCAGGGAGACAGCCTCGGGCGATGTCGTCGACACCCTGTTCACCATTTTCGGCCCCGATAAGTCTAAAGAAAGTGACTGAGCCCGGCCCCTTCCCCGCAGGATGCGATTCCGATCGATTTTTTCGCTACGGCGGGAACTCGACCGGACCGCCATTCGACTTTTAACACGAAGCGGCCACCAACCCTCGATGAGGCCGCTGCGGCGCAGGTCTTGACGCATGGTCGGGACCTTCGCGGAACGGGCAAGGGAAGGAATGCGCGATGCAGCCGACGTACGAACAGTTCGCCGTGATACGTGAGGAATTCGGCCCCGACTCGCTGGCGCGAGTGGAGGAGATGATGGCCCCGGGAGGAATGCCGAGACATCCCCTCCAGGCGGGCGCCAAGTGGATCCTGCCAGGAATTTCACAGCAGCCCTGGCACGATCCGCGGAGCGATCCGGCCATCGCCTCGCTGGTCGACGCCTTGGAGAACGCGCACGGCGCGATCCGCTCCGAGCACGAGCGCGCCTGGCAGACACGCCGTACGGCGTTCTCGGACTACGAGCACTACCTCACCCGCCAAGACGACTGGCAGTCCCTCTACATCTACCAGGACGGTCAACTCAAACCAGAGTCCGTCGAGTTGGCACCCACTGCCTACAGCGTCATCAGAGATGTCGCCGTCGCCGACGGACTCATCTGTCCGCTCCTGGAAAGCCACTTCTCCACGTTGCTCCCGAGGTCCCGTATCGCACCGCACAGCGACCTGTGGAACTTCAGCATCAACCTCCACTTCGCCGTCGACATCCCGGACGACTGCGACATCACAGTCGCCGGTGAGACACGTACCTGGGAGGAGGGCCGTTGTCTGCTCTTCGACTACTCCTTCGAGCACCATGCCGAGAACCGCGGTGAGCGCCCCCGGACCTGTCTCCTGGTCGACCTCTGGCACCCCGAGACGACTGTGCCTGAACGCCGGGCGCTGACTGTCCTGGTGACGGAGGTACGGAAGCTGCTCGCCGACATGTGAGATCCAGCGTGGCGCCCCGCATCATCCCCCCCGGCGTCCCGGGCCCGTGCCCGACGACGGGGCGACCCCCGGCATGCCCACCCGCACCGACCGCTCCTGCTCGGCCTGGTCGCCAGGCCCACACCCAGAAAGGGACGATCATGTCCGCGACCGCAGCCGAGTCGACGGCCGGGCGCCAGCGCCTCGGCCTCCCCGTGGTCGTCCTGGCGCTCGCCCAGCTCGTCATCTCCCTCGACTACAGCATCGTCTACGTAGCGCTGCCGGAGATCGGCCTCGGCCTCGGTTTCTCCGACCACGACCTCCAATGGGTGGTCAGCGCGTACGTCGTCACCACTGGTGGCTTCCTGCTGCTCGGCGGTCGCGCGGCTGATCTCCTGGGCCGCCGCCGGATGTTCGTCCTCGCCACGGCGATCTACGCGGTCTCCTCCCTGATCGGCGGTCTCGCCCAGTCGCCCGGTGTGCTGCTCGCAGTCCGCGCGGCCCAGGGGATAGGCGGCTCCCTGCTGTTCCCCGCCACGCTTTCGCTCATCAACACCACGTACGCCGAAGGGCCGGTGCGCAACCGGGCGCTCGCGATCTGGGGCGCTGCCGGTGCGGGTGGCCTGTGTTTCGGCTCGCTGCTCGGCGGTGTCCTCGTCCACGGGTACGGCTGGCCTTCGGTGTTCCTGGTCAACGTCCCCGTGGCTCTGGCCCTGGCCGTGCTGGGGCGGCTGCTCTTCCCGGCCGACGCGCCCCGGGACCGTACGCGTCGTTTCGATGCGGCCGGGGCGCTGGCCGCCACCGGCGGGCTCACCTTGGTGGTCTTCGTGTTGGTGTACGCGCCCGCCTGGGGTTGGATGCGCCTCGCATCCCTCGCTGCGGCAGCGGTAGGGATCGTCTTCCTGGTGCTCTTCGCCGCCATCGAGCGCCGAGCTCCGGATCCGCTGGTGCCCGTCCGCCTCTTCCGGCACAGAGGGCTGGTCCTGGCCACGGCGGTGGCGGCTCTGTTCAGCGCGACGTTCAGTTCGCTGCCGTACTTCCTCACCCTGTATTTCCAAGCCGTGCGGGGTTACGACGCTTTCGTCACAGGGCTCTGCTTCCTGCTCCCGGCCGTCGTCGTCGCTGCGGGCACCCAGGCGGGGCCGCCCGCCGTCGCCCGTTTCGGGACGCGGCGGCTGCTGGTCGGGGGGCTGGCGGCCGGTGCCGTCGGCGCACTCGCCCTGGTGCCCGCCGTCGCAGTGGAGGGCTCCTACCTGTCGCTGTTGCCGGGAATCGTCCTCATCAGTCTGGGACAGGGCTCAGCCTGGACTGCCCTGTGGATCGCCGCCGCCTCGGGCGTGGCTCCGGGCGACCAGGGCATTGCCTCCGGGATCGCGTCCACCTCCCTTCAGATCGGCGGCGCCGTGGGCCTCGCCCTGCTCGTTGCTGCCGCCTCCGGCATCGGCCAGCAGTCCTCCGCCCCGGCGCTGCTTGACGGCATACGGACCGCCCTGCTGGCGATGTCCGTGGCCCTGGCGCTCGGCGCGCTCGTCGCCCTCGCGACCCGGAGGGCGACCTCTCCGTGAACGCCCTCACGCCTGCGACCACGCTACCCACCAGGAGAACCATGTCCGCGACTTCCGCCGGGCGACCCGACCGCGTCGCCGTGCTGTGCGGCGTCGGAGGACACCTGCCCCGGCACAGGGTGGGCAACGACGAATTGGCGGCGCGGCTCGACACCGACGACGCCTGGATACGGACCCGGACCGGCATCCGGTTCCGGCACCTCGTCGCCCCGCACGAGGCCACGTCCGACCTGGCCGTCGCAGCGGGCCGCCGAGCCCTGGCGAACTCCGGTACAGCCAGGGCCGATGCCGTCGTGGTGGCCACCACCACCCCTGACCGGTCCTGTCCCGCCACGGCTCCGTTGGTTGCCGCACGGCTCGGGCTGTCCGGGGCGGCTGCCTTCGACATCGGCGCGGTGTGCACCGGGTTCGTCTACGCCTTGGCCGCCGGAGCGGGGCTGATCACCTCCGGTGTGGCGGCCCGCGTCCTGGTGATCGGTGCGGACGTGTACTCCCGCATCGTGGACCCGGCCGACCGGCAGAACGCCGTCGTCTTCGGGGACGGGGCGGGGGCCGTTGTCCTGCGCGACGGGCACGCCGACGAACCCGGCGCACTGGGCTCCTTCGACCTCGGCAGCGACGGCGACCACGAGGACATGATCACCGTCGCGGCCGGCGGCTCCCTCCTCCCCGCCGACCCCTCCCGCACCTCACACACCGAGCGGCACTTCGCGATGCGCGGCAGGGAGGTCTACCGCCACGCGCTGGCCCGGATGACGGACTCGGCCCACACCGTGCTGGACCGCTCCGGCCTGACCGTGGACGACGTCGACCGTTTCGTGCCCCACCAGGCCAACCTCCGCATCCTGCGCACCGTCGCCACCGACCTGGGCCTGCCCGCAGACCGCTGCGCCACCCACGTGGAGAGGGTGGGGAACACCGGAGCGGCATCCATCCCGCTCGCTCTCGCCGACGACCACGCGAACCGGCTCCTGCGACCGGGCCACCAGGTCCTGCTCACCGCCTTCGGAGGCGGCCTCACCTGGGGCTCTTGCCTCCTCACCTGGCCGGAACTGCCCCCGGCTGCCGAACCTGCCCACCACGAACAGGAATCCGCCCCGTGACCGCCACCTACGAGCAGCTGGTGTCCATCCTCACCACTCTGCACGACGCCCCTGCTGACCACTTCCGGCCCGAGGCGACGTACGCCGACCTCGACGTCGACTCGCTGACGTTGGTCGAGATCAGCATCCACATCGAACGGCACCTCGGCGTCACCGTCGAGGACAGCGAACTCGTCCCGGACCTCACGCTCGGCGCGACCGCCGAGCTGATCGACGCCCGCCTGGCCGCCTGACGCGATCACGGCCCAACACACTCGCCACCGCATCAGAAGGAGCACCAGCGTGCGCATCACCGACCACACCGGAACCGCCATCGGCGCATCCGTCGAGGACTTCGACCACACGTCGGCCTCGGAGAACGACATCGCGGCACTCAAGGAGACCGTCTACCGCCGCAAGATCGCTGTCCTCAAAGGGCAGCGCCTCACCCCGCAGGAGTTCTTGGAGCTGGGCCGGCGGCTCGGCCGCCCGGAGACGTACTACGAGCCGATGTACCAGCACCCCGAGGTCTCCGAGGTGTTCGTCTCCTCCAACGTCCCCGAGAACGGCAAGCAGGTCGGCGTCCCCAAGACCGGCAAGTTCTGGCACGCCGACTACCAGTTCATGCCCGACCCGTTCGGCATCACCCTGATCTATCCGCAGGTCATACCGGCCAAGAACCGCGGCACGTACTTCATCGACATGGGCGCGGCCTACGAGAGGCTGCCCGATGACCTCAAGGGCGAGATCGAGGGCACACGCTGCCTCCACTCCGTACGCAAGTACTTCAAGGTCCGACCCCACGACGTCTACCGGCCGCTCTCGGAGATCATCCAGGAGGTCGAGGAGAAGACGCCCCCCGTCCGCCAGCCCACCGTCTTCACCCACCCCATGACCGGCGAGAAGGTGCTCTACCTCAGCGAGGGCTTCACCGTCGGCATCGAGAACGAGGACGGAAAGCCGCTCGACGAGGAACTTCTCCAGCGGCTCTTCGAGGCGACCGGACAGCTCGACCGCGACTTCGAGCACGAGAACATCCACCTCCAGAGCTTCGAGCAGGGCGACCTCCTGGTCTGGGACAACCGCAGCCTCATCCACTGCGCCCGGCACACCACCACGCCCGAGCCGACGGTCTCCTTCCGCGTCACCATCCACGACGCGCGCAAGCTGCACGCCGGACTGGAGGCGGCATGACCGTCACCGACACCGCCCCGACGCGCACCTTCGCCACCGACCAGGAACTCCTGCCCCGGGTGCTCACCCCGTACAAACACCACTGCCGCTACCTGCTCACCGCCGAGGTGTCCGCCCTGCCCGACGGACTCTCCCGGGTGGGTGCGACGTTCGCGATCCCGGAGTCCTGCTACATCGACGACACCGGCCACCTGAACGCGGTCGAGGTGAACATCGCCTACAACCAGATGATGTATTACCTCGTCGCCAAGTCGGTGAAGGAAAGGCTGCTGACCGGCTTCGAGAGCTGGACGCTGGAGGACTTCTGGCGCCATCAGCTGCCGGACATCCTCATCGCCCGCTTCGCCTCCCGCTTCCAACGGCCCGTCGACCCGCGGGACTTTCACGGCGAGATGGAGTTCCGCTCCGTCGAACGGCGCTCGCCCGGCGGCAAGCCACTTCTCATGGCCACCACCGCCTACCGCTACGGCGACGCCCAGGACGGACGGTGCGACGGCGACGCCACCCTCGCCTTCGTCAACATCACCTGACCTCCCCGCCCGCCAGCGCGGGCCGGTAACGGACGGACATCACACATGGAATCCCCTGACAGCCCACGACCGGGCCCCCGGCTGCATCACAGGCTCACCACACTCGTCGACACCGTCCGCTTCCACGCCGAACACCAGCCGGCCGGCCTGGCGGTCATCTGCGGCGACACCACCCTCACCTACGCCGCACTGCACAGTGAGAGCAACCGCACCGCGCAGGCGCTGCGAGCGGCAGGTCTCACTGCCGGCGACCGGGTCGCCTACCTCGGCAAGGAGTCCGAGCGCTACTACGAGATCCTCTTCGCCTGCGCCAAGACCGGAACTGTCCTCGTCCCGGTCAACTGGCGGCTGACGTCACCAGAGGTCAGCCACATCCTCCACGACTCCGGCACCCGACTCCTCCTCGTCGAGGACGAGTTCCGGCCCGTCGTCGACGGTATGCCCGCCACACCGCCCGAACACATCGTCGTCCTCGACGCGGCCGAAGGCTACGCCGCCTGGAAAGCCGCCGGCACCGGAGCCGCCGAGGCGTACGCGGCCACCCGCGACACCCCGGTAGCTCAGCTCTACACCAGCGGCACCACCGGGCTGCCCAAGGGCGTCGTCCTGCCCCACCGCAGCTTCTTCGCCATCGCGGACGCCATGGCCGAAGCAGACGTCGACTGGATCGACTGGCGGGCAGGAGACATCGCGCTGATCGGCATTCCCGGCTTCCACATCGGCGGCCTCTGGTGGGCGACGCAGAACTTCAACGCCGGGACCACCGTCGTGGCGATGCCCGCCTTCGACGCGGCCGGGGCGGTCGAGCTGATCCACCGGCTCGGGATCACCACCGCCTGCGTGGTCCCGGCCATGCTGCGCATGATGCTGACCCGGCCCGGCGTCACCCCGGCCGATTTCGCCACCTTGCGCAAGATCGTCTACGGCGGGTCTCCGATCTCCGAGACTCTGCTGGAGCAGAGCATGGCCGTGTTCCGCTGCGAGTTCGCTCAGATCTACGGGCTCACGGAGACCGGCAACACGGCCGTCTGCCTGCCGCCCGCCGTCCACGAACCCGGCTCGCCCCTCATGCAGGCGGCGGGCCGCCCCTACCCGGGCGTGCGGGTCCAAGTGATCGACGACCACGGCACGGTGCTGCCGCCCGGGGCCGTCGGCGAGGTCTGCCTGGCCACACCGGCGCAGATGCTGGAGTACTGGAACCTCCCCGACAAGACCGCTGAGACGCTCGTCGACGGCTGGATACGTACCGGGGACGCGGGCTTCGTCGACGAGGACGGATACGTCTTCATACGCGACCGGATCAAGGACGCCATCCTCGTGGCCGGGGAGAACGTCTACCCGGCGGAGATCGAGAACGTCCTGGAGCACCACCCCGGCGTCGCCGAGGCCGTGGTCGTCGGCGCGCCGGACGACCGGTGGGGCGAGTACGTCCACGCCTTCGTCGTCCCCGCCGACCTGGGCGGCGAGCCCGTCCGCGCCCGCGACCTGCACACCTTCCTGACCCCCCGGCTGGCCGCGTTCAAGCTGCCCGCGAAGTACGAGTTCATCGACCACGTCCCCCGTAACCCCAGCGGCAAGATCCTCCGCCGCGAACTGCGGAACCGGTTCTGGGACGGCTCCGACCGCAAGGTCAACTGACCCCCGCCCACCCGGAAACGCCCGCCACGCACAGCGAGGGGATCACCATGCCCGCAATCCTCACCCTCCAGCAGTTCCGTGCCGATCTCGCCGAACTGCTCTACCAGGAGCCCGAAGAGGTCGACCTCGACGACAACCCCGTCGGCGCGGGACTCGACTCCCTGCGCGTCGTCACGCTCCTTGAGCGCTGGCAGGAGTACGGCATCGACGTCTCCTTCATCGACCTGGCCGAACTGCCCTCCTTCCAGCACTGGTGGCAACTGCTTGACGAGCGACAGCGAGCACGACAGGAAGCAGGACACCATGGCGACATCTGAGAACGACCTGCGCCGCCACCCACTGCTCGGCGCCCAGGAGGGCATCTGGACCGGGCACCATCTCGACACCTCCAGTCCCGCCTACAACACGGCCGAGTACGTGGTGATCGAGGGCCCGGTCGACGTGGACCTCTTCGGGGCCGCCCTGAGCCGGGTGGTCGAGGAGACCGAGGCCCTGCACTGCGTCTTCATGACCGACGACGACGGGCACCCTTGGCAGGTCGATACCGCCGTCCCTCGGTGGGACATCCACACCGCCGACCTCTCAGAAGCGCCCGATCCCCACGCCGCCGCGCTCGCCTGGATCGACGAGGACGTCGCCCGCCCCGTCGACCTCACCCACGGCCCGCTGTTCGGCCACGCCCTGTTCCGCCTGGCCCCCGACCGGCACCTCTGGTACCACCGCGTCCATCACATCGCACTCGACGGCTTCGGCCTCTCCCTGGTCGCCCGCCGCGTCGCCGACCTCTACACCGGCCTCGTAACCGAAACCGAGCCGGGACCCAGCGGCTTCGGCACCCTTGCCTCCGTACGCGAGGAGGAGGCCGCCTACCGTACGTCCGAGCGGTACACCCGCGACCGAGACCACTGGAACGGCCGGTACGCCGACCGACCGGAGGTAGCCACCCCGGCAGGCCGCTCGGCGCTTCCGGGCGCCTCCTTCCTCCGGGACGCGGCGGATCTCGACGCCGGCACCACAGCGGCGCTCCGGACCACCGCCCGTGCCCTAAAAGTGTCCTGGTCGGAGATCCTGCTCGCGGTCACCGCCGCCCACCTCCACCGCGCCACCGGGGCACCCGAGATCGTGCTGAGCGTCCCGGCGATGGGCCGCTTCGGCTCGGTTTCCCTGCGCGTGCCCGCCATGGTCCGCAACGTGCTGCCGCTCCGGGTGACCGTGGGCCCGGACGACAGCCTGCGCACCCTGACCGCCGCAGTCTCCCAAGAGGTGCGCGCCGCCCTCCCGCACCAGCGCTACCGCTACGAACAGATCCGCCGCGACCTGCGACTGGTGGGCGGCGGACGGCGCCTCTCCGGACCCGGCGTCAACATCATGCCTTTCGCCTACGACCTGCGCTTCGCCGGACACCGCAGCACCGTGCACAACGTGTCGGCCGGCCCCGTCGACGACCTCGCGTTCAACGTCTACGACCGCTCCGAAGGCACCGCCCTGCGCTTCGCCGTGGACGCCAACCCCGACCTCTACACCGCCGCCGAGGTCGCGGATCACCGCAGCGCCCTGTTCAGCCTCCTGACGGAATCGGTTGCCGACCCCGACCGGCCGTTCACCGCTCTGCGCCCCGTACGAAGCGCACGCTGCATGGCGCCGATCCACATCATCGAAGGGGACCCGCTCCCCGCACCGCCGCGCCCCGTACTCTCGCTCATCGCCGATCATGCGACCCGCCGCGGCGGCGCGGTGGCCGTCGAGGAGGGCGACCGGAGTATCTCGTACGCCGACCTCTTCGGAGAGGCCCTCCACATTGCCCGGCGGATCGCCGGACACGGGGTGAGCCGCGGTGAACTGGTGGCCGTGGCCCTGCCCCGGGGCATCGACGCCGTCACCGTCCTGCTCGGCATCATGGCTGCGAGGGCCGTCTACTGCCCCTTCGACCCCGGCGCCCCGACGGATCGCACTGCCGCCCTGCTCACCTCCGCCGCGCCTGCCCTCGTCGTCACCGAGCAGCGGTACGCCCACCTCTTCCCGAACCGCGAGATCATGCTGATCGACGCACCGCCGGGCACCGAGCCCCACCAGCCCCCGCTCTCCACCTCGGGGCCCGACGACCTCGCCTACGTGCTCCACACCTCCGGTTCCACGGGGGAGCCCAAGGGCGTCGAGGTCGGGCACGGCGCGCTGACGCACTTCGTCGCGGCGGCGGGCCTCCGCTACGGGCCGCAACGCGACGACCGCGTGCTTCAGTTCGCCCCCCTCCACTTCGACACCAGCGTCGAGGAGATCTTCCTGACCCTGTGCTCCGGCGCCACCCTGGTGATCCGTGAGCCGGACATGACGGACTCGGTCCCGCACTTCCTCTCCGTATGCGAGCGTCTGGCCGTCAATGTGCTCGACCTGCCGACCGCGTACTGGCACGAGCTGGCCTACGCCTTGTCCACCGGGGCGGGAGATCTGCCGAGCACGGTGCACACCGTGATCGTCGGCGGCGAGGCGGCCCTGCCCGAGCGAACGGCCCGCTGGCGCAGGGCCGTCGGCACGGACGTCCGCCTGGTCAACACCTACGGCCCGACCGAGGGAACGGTGGTGGCCACCGCCGCCGACCTGAACGACCCCGCCCTCGCCCCCGACGACACCCCCGTGGGCCGCCCCCTGCCCGGCAGCCGGGTCGCCGTCCGCGACGGGGAACTGTATCTGCTGGGCCCCGCCCTCGCCCACGGCTACCGCAACCTACCCAAGGAGACCGCCGAGCGGTTCGTCCGGCTGGACGGGCTGCCCGACACTCCGCGCGCCTACCGCACCGGTGACCGCGTGCAGCTCGGGAAGGACGGCCTCCTGCGCTACCTCGGGCGCCTGGACGACGAGTTCAAGATCAGCGGCCACCGGGTCCAGCCGGCCGAGGTGGAGAGCGCCCTGCTCTCCCACCCCGGCATCAAGGACGCCGCCGTGGTGGGCCAGGTACTGCCCGACGGCACCCGCAGGCTCACCGCCCACCTGGTCGCCGCCGAGGATCAGCCCCCGCTCTCCGCGGTACGCGACCACCTCAAGACCCGGCTGCCCGCAGCGATGATCCCCACCTCGCTCAACTTCCTGGCCCGACTGCCCCTTACGCTGTCCGGCAAGACGGACCGCGCCGCCCTGCTCGCCCAGCTCCCGTCGCCGGGGGTCACTGCCGGAACCTTCCAGGACCGCACGCTCACGAAGGCAGTGACCGACGTCTGGCGTGAGGTGCTGGCGGCCGGAGACCTCACCGAGCACGACGACGTCTTCGACCGCGGGGCCCAGTCCCTCCAGGCCATCCAGGCAGCCAACCGCCTAGCGGCCGAACTGGGCAGGGAAGTGAAGGTGGCCTGGCTCTTCCAACACGCCACTTCCGCCGCTCTCGCCGCATACCTCGCAGCCGAGTCCGGCTCCGGCCCCGACAACCTGACGACCGGGTCCGTACTGCCCTCCACCCTGGCTGCCGGCACGATCCTCACCCCCGGTATCCAACCGGGAGCCGACACGGCTGCCTGGCCGCCCCAGAGGGTCCTGCTCACCGGAGCCACAGGCTTCGTCGGAACCCACCTGCTTACCGAACTGCTGCGCCGCACCGATGCCGAGGTGGTCTGCGCCGTACGGGCCGCGAGCCCCGACACAGCCCTGGAACGCGTCCACTCCGCGCTGGCTGCGGCCGACCTGCCGCTGCCACCGGACCAGCACCACCGCGTGACTGCTTTTCCGGCCGACCTCGACCGGCCCCTGCTGGGCCTGGGCGACGAGCAATGGGACGAACTCAGGGCCACTGTCGACGCCATCGTCCACAACGGCGCGGCGGTCAGCGTCGTCCGTGACTACACCGCGCTTCGCCCGGCCAACACAGACTCCACCCACGATCTGCTGCGGCTGGCCGCTCCGCGACGCATCCCGCTCCACTACGTCTCCACCCTCTCCGTCGGCCCGCCCCGCTCCCTGAGCGCGGAGTTCACGGAGTCGTTCCTCCCTGCCCACGAAGGGCTTCGCTACGGCTACCAGCAGACCAAGTGGGCCTCCGAACACCTCCTGGAACAGGCGGCTGAGCGTGGTCTGCCCGTCACCATCCACCGGCTCGGCCGCGTCGTCGGACCGATCGGTACAGGCAGGGTCAACCGCCAGGACTTCCTGTGGACCGTCCTGCGTGCCGGAGTGCCTGCGGGCCTTGTGCCCGACCTCTTCACGGAGGAGTCCTGGACCCCGGCCGACCGGGTCGCCGCCGAGATCGTGGTGACCGGCCCCGGCACGCGGCACCCGGCGGCGGTGGTACACCACCACGCGGGGACCCCGGTGCGCCAGGAGGATCTGCACCGCTGGCTGCGCGAGTACGGATACACGGTCGAGGCCCTGGCCCTGGACACCTGGCGGGAGCGGATATCTCAGGACGACGAAGACGCCGCAGCGATCCTGGCGTTCTTCGACTCCCTGCCCGACGCCCCGATCGGAACGGACGGAGACCTCGCCCTGGCGACCGTTCAGGCCGACCACGTGCGCGCAAGCCTCCTTGCAGCCGGAAGCCCCGTCCCGCCCACTCACCCGGTGATCGACCGGGCGGCCTTCTTCCGGCAACTGGACCACTGCGTGGCCCAAGGTGACCTCCCGGCCCCCACTGCACCCGGCTCTCAAAAGCCGGGAACTGGCTCCGAACCCCGTCCGACTCTTGATACGAACCCCGGCCGTGAGCCGGCCTCTAACTAGGAGCACACATGTCCACCAAGCGGATCGCCGCCCTCGGAGTGATAGCCGTCGTCGGCCTCGCGACCGCCGGATGCGGGGACTCGTCGGACGGGAAGACCGCGGCAGCCGAGAAGCCCGCCGCCTCGTCCCCGGCCGGCGGCTACCCGGTGACACTGGAGAACTGCGGGGTGAAGCAGACCTTCACCAAGGCCCCCAGCAGAGTGGTCGTCATGAACGGCGCCTCGGTCGCCGAGGTCTCCACGCTGCTGGCCCTCGGACTCAAGGACCGCATCGCCGTCAACCAGCAGACCTACGGCATGTCCGAAGTCCCGGGCCGAGCCGACGCGATCAAGTCCTTGCCGAAGGGGGACATCAAGCTCAACGACGCCTTCGACATCCCCCGCGAGGCGATGCTCGCCCAGCGCCCCGACCTCGTCCTGTCCACCACCGCCTACGGTTTCGACGCCAAGAACGGCTTCGCCACCCGCGACCAGCTCAAGCAGGTCGGCGCCAACAGCTACATCTCCCCGCAGGGCTGCGACCAGGACACCTCCAAAATGACCATGGAGGACAGCCGGACCCTGCTGCGCGACATGGGCAAGGTCTTCGGCGTCAGCGACCGCGCCGAGAAGCTGATCGCCGAGTCTGACAAGCGCACCGCTGAGATCGCGGAGAAGGTCAAGGGCGAGAAGAAGCCCAAGGTCATGGTGCTCTTCTCCAACATGACCATGGGCGGCAACGACTTCAGCTCCGTCGTCGCCAAGGGCATCTACAACGACATCCTCGCAAACGCCGGGGGCACCAACGCCTTCGAGAATGCCGCCAAGGGCTCCTTCGCCGACCTCAGCAAGGAGAAGGTCGCCGCCGCCGACGTGGACGCCCTCGTCGTCATCAGTTACAACGACCCCGACCCCACGGCCTACGCCAAGAAACTGCTCAAGGAGTTCCCCCAGTGGACGGCCGCGAAGAACGAGGCGTACGTGGTGCTGTCCGACTCGATCTACCTCGGCCCCAGCAACGACGTGGCCGTGGAGAAGATCGCCAAGACGCTCCACCCCGACGCGCTCTGACCGGACTTCGGCTCTCTCTCGGCGTCGCCGTCCTGCTCGCCGCGCTGATCGCCGCCATGATCACAGCGATCAGCATCGGCGCGGTGACCATACCGGTCGCCGACGTCTGGACCATCGTGGCCCACCACATCACAGGGCAAGGGGCCACGGACGACCCAGCACTGGACCAGATCGTGTGGAACTTCCGCACACCCCGCGTCCTGCTCGCGGCCCTCGCCGGAGCCGGACTGGCGGTGGCCGGTGCAGTCCTGCAGACCCTCGTCACCAACCCGCTGGCCGACCCGACCGTGCTCGGCTTCTCCTACGGGGCCTCCTTCGGAGCGGTCCTGGTCATCACCCTGGGCGGGATCGGCATCGGAGGCGTGGGGGTGGCGGGGGCGGCCTTCCTGGGTGCTCTCGCCACCGGGGCGGTGGTCTTCGCCCTCGGCCGCCGCCGAGGACGACTGGCACCCACCCGCCTCGTCCTCGCGGGCGTGGCGGTCGGCTACGTCCTGCTCTCCGCGACCAGCTTCGTCCAGCTCTGGGCCACCCCCACCGAGCTGCGCACCGTCATGTTCTGGATGCTCGGCAGCGTTGCCGGAGCCCAGTGGAACCAACTGCCCGTCGTCGCGACCATCGTCCTGACCTGCACCGCCCTGCTCGGGCTCTTCGGCCGGCAGCTCAACGCCGTCCTCGCGGGCGACGAATCCGCCACCGCACTCGGCGTGGACGTCAACCGCCTGCGCGCCGTCCTGCTCGTCATCACCGCGCTGCTCACCGGCTCGGTCATCGCGGTGGCCGGGGGCATCGGCTTCGTCGGGCTGATGATCCCCCACCTCGTACGCCTCACCGTCGGCGCGGACAACCGGCGGCTCCTCCCGCTCACCGCGCTGCTCGGAGCCGTCTACCTCGTCCTCGTCGACCTCCTCTCCCGCACCCTCATCCGCCCGAACGAACTGCCGCTCGGCATCCTTACCGCCCTGCTCGGCGCCCCGTTCTTCGTTTGGCTGCTGCGCCGCAACAAGGGCTTGGACACCGTATGAAGCTCACCGTCGACCAGGTCCACGTCGAACTGGAAGGCACACCCGTCCTCCAAGGAGTCGACCTGGAGGTCCTGCCCGGAACCGTCGTCGGACTCGTCGGCCCCAACGGCAGCGGCAAATCCACCCTTCTTCGCACCGTCTACCGGTCACTGCGCCCCACCCGGGGTGTCGTCAAGGTTGGCGAGGACGACGTCTGGCGCCTCGCCCCCCGCACCGCAGCCCGCCGCACTGCCGCCGTACTCCAGGACCCGGCGGGCAGCACCGGGGGACTGTCAGTGAAGGAGATCGTCGAGCTGGGCCGCACCCCCCACCACGGACTGGTCGGCCGGGAGGGCCCCGACGACCGCCGCGCCGTCGCCGACGCGATCGATCGCTGCGGCATCCGCCCTTTCGCGGCAAGGGAGTACGCCTCCCTGTCCGGAGGCGAACGCCAACGTGTTCTTCTGGCGCGCGCCCTGGCCCAGGAGCCGCGTCTGCTGGTCCTGGACGAACTGACCAACCATCTCGACATCCGAGCCCGCTTCGAACTCCTCGACCTGATCCGTTCCACAGGAGTGAGCACTCTCGCGGTCTTGCACGATCTCGACCTCGCCGTTCGCCTCTGCGACCACCTGGTGATCCTGAGCGACGGAGCCGTGGCGGCGGCCGGACCGGTTCTGGAGGTACTCACTCCGGACCTTCTCGCCGTTGTCTTCGGCGTCCACGCCACCACCGAACGCCACGCGGACGGCGTCATCCGCATCACCTACGCCGCCCGGCCCATCACGAGCGGCGGCAGACCGGCACCGGTTAATGAGAGGAGCCCGGAGAACTACGACACCCACCTGACCAGGACGACCGAACACTGAAGCGCGGGGGAATGCCGCCCGGAGCCCTCGGACCGCCGTTCAATGGAAGTCCGGGACAGGACGACCAGGAGGACATGCGGTGCGGCGGAGAGTTGTGGTCGGTGTGAGTGGTTCCCTGGGAAGCCTCACGGCCCTCCACCGGGCCACTGCCGAAGCCCAGGAGCGCAACGCGGAACCCTGGCCTGGCAACTGCCCGGTGGAGGGCTGGGCAGCCGTGCCACGTACGGCACCGCCGTGCTGAGGGAGTGCCGGGAAACGGCGGTGGAAGATCTGTGCACGGTTCTGGACACGGCGTTCGCCGCCGGAAGGCGGGGAGTCACTCTGGTCGGGCGTACCGTTCGTGGCGACCCGGGGGCGGTTCTCGTCGATGCTGTTCGGTCGTCCGACGATCTGTTGGTCGTCGGCACAGGCATCCGCGGCAGGTGGCTCCCTGGACTACGGGCGCCGGTGGCCAGGCATTGCCTGGCACACGCACCGTGCCCTGTGCTCGCCGTCCCCCCGAACCCGCTCGAAGTCGAAATCGCCGCAGTACGGCGCAGGACGTGGTCCGTGCCGTACATGACGAGGGAACCAGGGCGATGAGGGGCCCAGGGTGGCTCGCGTGCGTGGGCCAGGAGTCTGAAAGCGGCGGCGAGGTCAAGTCGGAACCCCTGCGGAGGAAATCCTGGACAGCATCTCGTGTGAGACAAATGAACCCTGTGATGTCCTTTTCGGATGATTGCTTGGATTCGTTCCCCTCCGCGCCACAGGAAACCATCATTCAGGAGGTGCTCGGCTGCTTCGACGCCTACGCCCGTATCCGCAGGACACGCGACAGCATCTGTGCTCCCATCCGCTTCAGCCCTCGAGAAGAACAGCGCGCGTATGATGATCTGCAGCATGCCGTGGCTCGGTTGCGCATCCTGAGTCAGCAGTTCGACTCAGCCGAACCCGCTGGAGGCCCGTCACGAAACGGCGAGCTTCCGCACGGTCCTCAGTCCGGTGCGCGATCCACATCTACCGTTGGTAGATGACGGGCCCTCGCCCCACTGCCGGTTACTCCCAGCACTCCGACATCTGCACTTCAGTTCGATGCCCAGAGGTGGCGGTGGTGATCGTCCTTCCTCGCAGCGACCGCGGTATGAAGCGGCTCCTCTACGCTCTCCTGCTTCCTGCGACGGTGCTGATCGTCGTCGGATCCCTCACCGAGGCGCTGTGGCTGCTCGGGATCGGAGCCTGGATGCTGATCGGCGCGCTGCTCATTGAATTGATCTACCGGCCCTGATGCGTCGGCAGTCAAGCATCCGGGGCGCACTGCCGGGCCGCAGATCCCGACCCGAGCCCCCGTGAGGGACAAAGGCTGCTCGCTGCCACGGTCGAGGTGCTGCCGTACTGCAGGTTGCCATGCAATGCCATATTGCCCGTGCCGAACCGACATACGGCCGTGACGCTCATTTGACGCTCGGGTCGTCCGCTGACCTCGCTTCGGGACCCGAAAGCCTCTCTGGCCTGCTGCTTTGCCGTCTGCGTCCAGTGCGACAAGTTTTCGATTACTCATCATGTGGAGAGCGCGCTGTTCGGGAAGCCGTCGCTCCTGGTTCAAAGTCCCAGAAAAGTCCCAGGGACTCCGTCACACCCCGCCTCGACTCGCATTTGTGCAGGTCAGAAGGGGTGTGGCGGTGCCATTTTGCAGGCTTTCAGATGTTCCGGAAGAGACCAGCGAGGCCTGTGACCTGCCGCGATGGGCGTGTGGTGGCCGCTGAGCTGCGCGAATGGACTTCCCAGAAACGTCCCAGGGGACTCCCGCTGCCGATGGGTGTCTTTCGGCTCTCTACGGCAGTACGGGCTCGTCGAACGCCTCGTTCTTGACGAGAACACCGGGCCTGAATGTCGAGTGCCTGGTGCTCAGCCGATGCCTTGCGGATCGTGGGGTCCTGATGATCGACCACGACTCCTCGGCCGCCGACGGCAGTGAGCTGGCGGTGCCGGTCAACCTTCGCACGCTCTATGGCGCGCGGCCTGCCGCGCGAGCCCGGCGGGCGAAGGCGCAGGAGCCGATCGAGCGGCATGTCACCGGGGGTCGCTTCCGGATGACTGATCCCGATGACGACGAGGTCGCGGAATGGCGGCGCGTCGTCCGTCCTCCCGGCGTAAGGGGTGCGGCCTGGGTGTGGGTTGGGCGGCGACGGTCGACTCCTGCGGTCGCGGGATGCGGGTGAAGGCCCCTGGGTGGAGCCGGGAGCCCTGAAGGTGTGCAGGCCGCCGCTCGGTTTCGCTGGCGACGAAGGGCTGGTGCGGGTCGAATCGCCCTTGGTGTTGAGAGGGTGCCTCCAGATGTGTTGAATATGAATATCGTTATCAACTACTGTGTGGGCGATGACGTCACCGACGTCATCTGAAACACAGGGGAGGAGTCTGCGTGAGTGCGACTGGTCGGCCGACCGGACCGGAGCGGGTCCGTGCTGAGCGGCACCTCTGCGTAGGGGCAGGGCAGTGCGTGCTCGCCGCACCGGCCGTCTTCGACCAGGCGGTCGACGACGGTCTGGTGCTCGTGCTGGACCACACGCCGCCCGCCTCCGAACTGTCGGCCGTACGCGACGCGGTGTGGGCGTGTCCGTCAGGCGCCGTCACCTTGCGCGAAGGCGCCGTCGACTGACCTATGCGGATTCCGGCGCGGAGCTGCCCCGACGGCTGTGCGCCCCCGGTTCGCATCATGAAGCTCGATCGGCTTCGGCCGGCCGCATGCGTGCACCCCCGTATGCGGCACGTGACCGCCTCTGTGTCCGCATTCCTTTCATCTCGGATCTGATCAGCATTTCTTCAAGGAGAAGCATGTCCAGACAGTTCGACCGCCGCGCCTTCCTACGCCGCAGCGCTACGGGAGTTATGGCTCTGGCCGTCGGGCCCGGCCTGCTGGCGGCGTGCTCGACCGATGACCCCTCCACCTCGGGTAAGGCCGGCGGCGGTTCCTCACCCCGCACCGGTGGCACGCTCCGCGCGGCCTTCGTGGGGGGTGGCGCCTCCGAGACGCTGGACTTCTTCAACGGCCCTTCGGCGCTGGACCTGGTCCGGGCCCGAGCCTGGCACGGCACCCTGGGAAATCTCGATCCCTCCGCCCCTGACGGGGTGCGCTACGGAGTGCTCAAGGGGATCGACATGGCCGAGGACCTGTCCACATACACCCTGCACGTCCGGCCCGGCGTCCGTTTCACCGACGGGTCGAAGCTGACCTCTGCGGACATCCTGCATTCACTGTCCGCACTCGCGGGCAAGAGCATGCTGCCGGTGTACAAACTGGCCGCTGTGAACTTCGACCTCGCAGCCGCCAAGGCGGACGGTGATCTCAAGGTCGTACTGCCCACGCTGCGGCCCATCGCAGACGGCCGCATGATCCTGTGTCAGGGGAACTTCCTGGTCGTCAAGGACGGGACCCGGCGCTTCGCGCAGGGAATGCCGAGCTGCGGGCCCTTCCGGCTCAGCGAGTTCACGCCCGGTCAGGGATCCGCGTTCACACGCTACGACGACCACTACGGGCAGGTGCCCCACCTCGAGGGCCTGGAACTGCGGTCGATCGCGGACTCGACGGCCCGCGCCGGAGCGCTCACCAGCGGCGAGATCGACTTCGCCCATGACCTCTCGCCGGTCACCGCACGCACGCTCGCGGACAACGGGAAGGTCGAGCTCGCTCCCACGAGCAGCCCGTATCTCGTGGGACTGTCGTTCCAGATGAACATGAGCGTCAAGCCCTTCGACGACCCCCGGGTGCGTGAGGCGTTCAAGCTCGCGGCGAACCGTGAGGCGATGGTCAAGACGGTGTTCTACGGAAACGCGGTGGTGGGCAACGACCTGCCGTCCATCGGCTTCCCGGACTACGCGGAGAGCGTGCCCCAGCGTGCCTACGACCCGGACAAAGCAAGGAAGCTGCTGAAGGCGGCCGGGGCCGAAGGGGTGAAGGTCGAGCTGACCACGGGCCCTGAGACTCCCGGAATGGTGGAGATGGCCACGCTGTACGTCGAGGACCTGAAGAAGGCGGGTGTCCGGGCATCGGTCCGCGAACTGCCTGCGGGCCAGCTCTTCGCAGACTTCGCAGCGTACAGCCGCCTGCCGCTCGCGGCCTCGTATCAGATGCCGATTCCCGCGCTGTCGACCTACCAGATGAGCACGGCCGGCGGTTCACCGTCAGCCTTCGGCTGGAAGCATGCCGAGGTCGACGCCCTGGTGGCGAAGTCCCGTGCCGAGCGCGACGGGGCCGAGGCCCGGAAGCTGGGTACGGCGGCACAGCGCAAGCGCTGGGACGAGGGGAACCAGGTACTGCCGGTCTTCAAGCCGAACCTCAACGCACAGGCCAAGGGCGTGGGCGGAATCCGGGACGATCTCTTCGAGCAGTTCCCGGGCTTCTCTCAGGCGTCCTTGGCGTGAGTCAGCTCTCCTTCGTCGGCCGCCGACTCGTGGGCGCGGCCGTCCTGCTGGTCCTGTTGTCAGCAGTGATCTTCGCGATCACGGTTGTGCTGCCGGGTGACGCGGTCAGCGCGGTGGCCGGTGTGGACGCTTCGCCGGAGGAACGCGCCGAGGTCCGTGCGGAACTCGGCATTGACCGGTCCATGACCGAGCGGTACGTGTCATGGGCGGCGGACGCCGTCAGGGGAGACCTGGGTACCGGGTTCGTCGGTCACCGGCCGGTCATGGACGTTCTCGCCACGCGGCTGCCGAACAGCCTGCTGCTGGCCGGCCTGACGCTCGCGTTCACCGCGCCTCTCGCCGCGCTGCTCGGTCTCTGGACCGGGCTGCGCGGCGGGGCCGCGGACCGTTGGGTCTCCAAGGTCATGCACGCCGCCGCCGGGGTGCCCGAGTTCGTCCTCGCGTCGCTACTGGTCGCAGTCCTGGCTGTGCAGTTCCAGCTCCTGCCGCGTGTCTCACTCATTCCCCTCGGCGGTACGCCGCTCGATGTGCCACGCGCACTCGTCCTGCCGGTACTGACGCTCAGCGCGGTCGGTCTGGCCGTCGCCACCAGGCTGTTCCGTGTGTCCGTCGCCGAGGTGGCGGCAACGCCGTACGGGGAATCGGCCCGGCTGAACGGCGTCCGGGGGGCCCGCCTGGCGGTGCGCCACATACTCCCCAACGCGGCCGGCCCAGCCATCCAGGCGCTCACCCTCACCACCGGGGCGCTGGTCGGGTCCGGCGTGGTGGTGGAGAGCGTCTTCGACTATCCGGGGATCGGACGGGAGCTGCAACTGGCCGTGTCCGCGCGGGACATACCGATGGTCCAGGGGATCGCCACCGTCCTTGCCGCGGTCATGCTGGCGATCCTCCTGCTGGGTGACATCTGTGCGTGGTGGCTCAACGCACAGAGAAGGCGCGGCGCATGACCAAGGTTTTGACGAGGGACCGCGCCATACGTGCGGCCGGCCCCCGGGCTCGCCGACGCCGACCGCCGTATCTCGCCGGAGGAATCGCGCTCCTCGTGCTCGCGCTCGCGCTGCTGGGCCCGCTGGTGGCCCCGTACGGCGCGTCCGAGCAGGTCGGGGCGCCCTTCCAGCAGCCGGGCGGAGGGTTGCTTCTCGGGACCGACATCCTCGGCCGGGACGTAGCCAGCCGGGTGCTGGGCGGGGGCCGGACGATCGTGCTCATCGCTGTCGCCGGGACAGTGCTCGCCGGTGTCATCGGGGTGACCGCCGGCGTACTGGCCGCCATGGTCTCCCCCCGCTTCGGCGACTTCGTGCTCCGGGCCGTAGACGCGCTGGCCGTACTGCCGGCCCTCCTGCTCATCCTGGTGCTGGCCGCGGGCTTCCCTGGCAGCGATACCGCTGTCGTGGCAGCCGTCGCACTCGCCACCGCGCCTTTCTCCGTCAGGGTCCTGCGTGCTGCGGCAGATTCCATCCTCACCAGCGGATACGTCGAGGTCGCCCGCGCCCGGGGCGACAGTCGAATGGCCGTGTTGCGCCACGACGTGCTGCCCAACATCGCTGGGCCGGCTCTCCTGGACACCGCCCTGCGTCTGGTCGCCTCGCTGCACCTCACCGCAACAGCCGGGTTCCTCGGTCTCGGACGGGGTGGTACAGCGCCCAACTGGGGACGCATGGTCAACGAGAACCTTCCGGGGGCCACGTTGGCACTCGCCCCCTTTCTTGTTCCGGCCCTGTTGCTCGTAGTGCTGTCCGTATGCGTGGGTCTGTTGGCCAGTCGGCTCGCGGACGCCGCAGGAAGAGGTATGGCATGACCAGCACGTTCGCCGAGATCCAGGGACTGACCATCGGCCCCACGGCCGGGGGCCCGCCCGTGCTGCTCGACGCCTGCCTGTCCGTGGAGCGCGGGCAGGTGCTCGGGGTGGTGGGGAGGTCGGGGTCCGGGAAGAGCAGCCTTGCGTTCGCCCTGCTCGGCCATGTCCGGCCCGGCCTGGAAAGGCGTGAGGGGGGTGTCCGGGTAGCCGGAGCCGACCCGTTCACGAGGCAGGGCGCCCGACGCCTCAGGGGACGCGTCGTGTCCTTCCTGGGCCAGGACCCCGCCTCCTCCCTCAACCCCGCGCTGCGGATCGGTCAGCAGATATCCGAGGCTGTGCGGCTGCGGAACGGCGCGGCGAGCGCGGAAGTGGTCGCGGCGGAGACCGAGTCGCTGCTCCAATCCGTGCGGCTGCCCGCCGACCGGGCGTTCCAGCGGCGGGTGCCGCACCAACTCTCGGGCGGGCAGGCGCAACGGGTGGCTCTCGCCCTTGCTCTCGCGGGCTCTCCGGACCTGCTGGTCCTGGACGAACCGACCAGCAGCCTGGACACGGCGCTGGCGACGCGGATGCGCGCACTGCTGGCCGAGGTGCTGAGCGGGGGCGAGCGCGCCGCGGTACTGGTCAGCCACGACCCGGCCTGGATCGGTTTCGTAGCGGACGACGTGATCCGTCTGGAAGGCGGCCTGATCACGTCATCCCCCACCTCGCCGATGCCGGCGGCCGCTCCGGCCCCGGCGCCCGGGCCTGCGGGGGCGCCCGCAGGCCGTCCGACCGGCGGGCTGCTGTCCGTGGAGGGCCTAAGGGCCGTTCATGGACGCGAAACCGTCCTGCACGACGTCTCCCTCACGGTCGACGGCGGTAGCTGTACGGCCGTAGTGGGCCCCTCCGGTTCCGGAAAGACCACCCTGGCCCGCTGTCTCGTGGGGCTGCACCGGTACACCGCAGGGAGCGTCACCTGGCGGGAGGAGCACACCCCGACGGATGGGGGCGCCGCCGTCCAGTTGGTTGCCCAGGACGCGCGTGGCGCGCTCAACCCGCGCGAATTGGTGCGTACGGCGCTCACGCGACCGTTGACGAGGCATCGAGGGCTGCCGGCCGATGCGGCGGCGACTGAGGCCGTCAGGCTGCTCGACCTGGTCGGTCTGGTCCCCGAAATCCTGGGACGACGACCGGGCGAGCTGTCAGGTGGTCAGCGGCAACGGGTGTCCCTTGCGCGGGCACTGGCTGCCGGACCGCGTGTTCTGGTGTGTGACGAAATCACTTCGGCACTCGACCCGGAGACGGGGAGCGGGGTCCTGACCCTGCTCAACACACTGAGACGGACGCTGGGACTGACCGTCGTGATGGTGACGCACGACCTGGCGGCTGCCGCCCGCTGCGCCGACAGGATCGTCGTCCTGGACGCGGGGCGGGTGGTCGAAGCCGGCCCCGCGGAGCGTGTCCTCGTACACCCGGAGCACCCGGTGGCCCGGGAGCTGGTCGGCTGTGCCGGGGAGCCGACGTCCCGTGGTGCGTAGGGATACGGGACCGGAAGGGGAGGGGTACGAATGCCCTCCCCTTCCTGCTTTCACGCCCGGGGCAACTGCCGGGCCAGCGCCGTCTTGTCGATCTTTCCTACGGCTGTGAGAGGCATGTGCCCGACCTCGACCACCTCGTCCGGGGCCTTGTGCTCCGCCATCCCGCGCTCCCTCAAGAAGGCGGCCAGCTCACGAGTGCTGGGCGCGCTCCCCGCGCACATGACGAAGGCGACCGAGCGTTCGCCCCAGCGCTCGTCAGGTACGCCGATCAGGGCGGCGGAGGTGATGGAGGGGTGGGTCAGCAGCTGTTCCTCCACCTCGGTCGCGCCGATCTTCTCGCCCCCGCGATTGATCTGGTCCTTGATCCGGCCCACGACGACGAGGTGCCCGGAGGGGAGGTGCCGTACGAGATCTCCCGTGCGGTAGTAGCCGTCCTCGGTGAACGCCGTCCGGTTGTGCTCCTCGGCCCTGTAGTAGCCGCGCAGCGTGTACGGGCCCCGGGTCAGCAGCTCGCCGGGAGCGCCGTCGGGCACCGGCTCGCCCTCCGCGTCCACGACGAGCACCTCGTCATCGGGTGAGATCGGGCGGCCCTGGGTGGAGCAGACGAGCTCTTCCGGATCGTCGAGACGTGTGAGGTTGATCAACCCTTCCGCCATGCCGAACACCTGCTGCACCGTCACGCCGAGTGCGGGCCCGAGCCGACGCGCGAGGTCGTCGGGCAGCCGGGCCCCGCCGACCTGGACCACGGCGAGGCTGCTGATGTCCGACAGGCCGGTGGCCGCTTCGTCCATCCAGTACGGGACGAGCGGGGGGCTCAGCGAGGTGACGGTCACACCCTCGTGCTCGATGAGCGCGAACGCGGTCTGCGGACTGGGATCGGGCGAGACCACCACGGTCCCGCCACGGAAGAGGGTGCCGAGCACGCCGGGGCAGGACAGCGTGAAGTTGAAGGCGATCGGCAGGACGGCCAGATAGATGGTGCCGGGGTCGAACGCGCAGAGATCGGCGCTGGCCCGCACGTTGTAGCTGTAGTCGTCATGTGTCCTCGGGATGAGCTTGGGCAGTCCTGTGGTTCCGCCGGACAGCAGCAGCAGGGCGAGGTCGCCGGAATCGGCCCCGCCGTCGGCAGGAAGGGGTTCCTGCCCGTTGCCGGCCTCGCGCAGTTCGTCGAACCGGACGAAGTCCTCGTGCCGACCCGTTTCCCCGACCACGACGACATGGCGCAGGGAGCCTGACGACTCATGATCCGCGAGCACCTCCCGCAGTAGCTCGCGGTGATCGAAGCGCGCGTGTCGGTCGGTTATGACGCAGGCCGTGGCCCGGGAGGTGCGTACGAGGTGGCTGATCTCCGTGCGTCGGTGGCCCGGCATGGCGTGTACGGGGACCGCTCCAAGGCGCTGCAGGCCGAACCAGATCAGCACGAATTCGGCGCAGTTGGGCAGCTGGACCACCACTCGGTCTCCTTGCCCCAGTCCAAGGCCGCGCAGTCCGCGCGCGACGCGGTCCGCCTCGCGGTCCAGCTCCGCGTAGGTCCACCGGCGGTCGCCGTCGACCAGCGCGACGCTTCCGGGGCGGGTGGCGGCCCAGCGGCGCAGGGAGGAGCCGAAGGTCACTCCTTCCCAGTGGCCGGCGTTGCGGTAGCGCTCCGATTCGGCTGTTGGCCGGGTGGGTTGTGTCTCGTTCATGGACCTTGCCTTTCGTCACTCTGCGTCAGGTGCTGGCGCACAGGGGTTCGGATGGTTAAGATACGTCTTCAGAAATGATAATCATTTCCAAGTAGATGGCCGACCTCGCGTCGAAGCCGCCGATCATGGCCGGCGAGCACTGGCCCCCCTTGTCTGGAAGGACCCCCCATCAGTGAGCGATGAACCAGCCCCCGGCGCGCAGGCTTCGCGAGGCGGGCCGGTAGACCGTGCCGCCCACGTGCCGAGCGCGGTGCGCGAGGCGGTGGCACGCGCGCTACAGATGGCTCCCCAGGAGCTGGACGGCGACCGAGACCTCTACGAACTCGGTTTGGACTCCCTGATGTTGATGGCACTCGCCGGCGAGTGGCGCCGGGGCGGCAGTGTCGTCACCTTCAAGGAGCTCACCAGCGAGCCCACCCTGAACGCCTGGACGCGCCTGATCGAGGAGAAGGCCCGTGACGGCGCATCCTCCGGTGGGCGGCCCGTGCCGCCCGCTGTCGCGCTTGCGGAAGAGTCCGGACCGTTCCCCTTGGCGACCATGCAGCACGCCTACTGGATCGGCCGCCAGGAGGGTCAGCCTCTCGGTGGTGTCGACGCCCACTTCTACGTCGAGTTGGACGGCGGCGAACTCGACCCGGCCCGCCTGGACACCGCACTGAAGACGCTCGTACGGCGTCATGGCATGTTGCGGGCGGTCTTCGACGAGGAGGGGCGCCAGAGTTACGGCGGGGCGCACGCCGGCCTCACGGTCCATGACCTGCGTTCCCTGACCGCCGACGAGGCCGGCACGGAGCTGGAGCGTATGCGTGAACACAACACCCACGCATGCGGGGACCTCGCGGCCGGCGACGTCTTCCGTGTCGCCCTGTGCCTGCTTCCGGGCGCTGGGACACGGCTGCAGATCGACCTCGACATGATGGCCGGGGACGCGCTGAGCCTGCGGGTCCTGCTGTCCGATCTCCGGGACTTCTACGAATCCCCCGGCGCGATGCCCGTCGAACTCGGCCTCGATTACCGGCAGTACCTCGCCGAACGTGAACGCAGACGAGGGCCCGAGCGCGAACAGGACGCGGCCTGGTGGCGGGAACGGCTGGGCGAACTGCCCGGCGCACCAAGACTGCCGACCACCGTCGATCCGCTCACTCCCGTACAGGCCGGTGACGCCTCGCTCACTCATTCCCGGCGCCTGCACCACTGGCTCGACCCGGAGGCCAAGGCCGCGCTGATCAGCCGTGCCCGACGCCACGGTGTGACCCCCGCCGCAGCTCTTGCCACCGCGTTCGCCGAAGTCATCGCCGCATGGAGCGGCAGCCAGCGGTTCCTGCTCAACCTCCCGCTCTTCGACCGCGAGATGTTCACCCCCGAAGTGGCGAATCTTGTAGGCGACTTCAGCAGTTCGGTCCTGCTCGACGCGGACATGAGCGCCCCGCTGCCCTTCGTCCGCCAGGCACGACAGGTACAGGTAGGGCTCCAGGCCGGCATCTCCCACAGCTCCTACAGCGGTGTGGAGGTCCTGCGCGATCTCGCACGCCTCGAAGGTGCCCCCGTGCTCGCACCGGTCGTCTACACCAGCGCCATCGGACTCGGTGAGATCTTCGAACAGGACGTCCAGAAGTCGTTCGGCCGACCCGTCTGGATCATCTCGCAGGGCCCTCAGGTCTTCCTGGACGCGCAGGTCACCGAGCTCGACGGCGGTTTCCTCCTCAACTGGGACGTACGCGACGGTCTGTTCGAGCCGGGCGTCCCCGAAGCGGCCTTCGACGCGTACCAGCGGCTGATCACCGGTCTCGTCACAGATCCCTCTGCCTGGACCCGCCCCGTGGGCGCCCTGCTCGGCCCCGACGTCCTGTCCCGGCGCGCGGTCGCGGTGCTGCCGCCCACGCCCCAACCGGTCCGCGCCCTGCACACCCGCTTCTTCCGCCTCGCCGAAGCCGAGCCGGCACGGCCCGCCGTCGTGCGCGAGAACGGCGACAGTCGCACATACGGTCAACTCGCGCGTGAAGCACGGCAAGTGGCTTCCCTCCTGCGCCGCCACGGCGTGCGCGAGGGCGACACCGTGACGGTGACCCTTCCCAAGGGCGCCGACCAGATCACCGCCGTACTCGGCGTGCTGGCCGCCGGTGCCGCGTACGCACCTGTGGGAGTGGAGCAACCCGCTGTGCGGCGTGCGCGCATCCACGCGGTCGCCGACCCGTCCGCCGTACTCACCGACCGGGCGCACCGCCACCTGAGCGCGGACGACTCGTCCGCCCCCGTCCTCCTCCTGGAGGACGCCTTGGAGGAGACCCCCGGGCCGGTGGCTCAACCGGACGCCCAACTGCCCGCCTACGTGCTCTTCACCTCCGGATCCACCGGGCTGCCCAAAGGCGTCGAGATCCCGCACCGTGCCGTCGTCAACACCATCGAGGCGATGGAGGACGAACTCGGGCTCGGACCGGATGACCGCACACTCGCGATCTCCGCCCTGGACTTCGACCTTGCCACATGGGACATCTTCACCCCCCTTTCCCTCGGCGGTCAGGTGGTCGCGGTCGGTCAGGAGCACCGCAGGGACGCCCACCACTGGGCCCGGCTCGTACGCACCCACCGGGTGACCCTGGTGCAGTGTGTTCCGGCCCTGCTGGACCTGCTGATGACGGCGGGTGAGGACACGGGTCTCGGAGACTCACTGCGTATGGTCCTGCTCGGCGGGGACTGGGTCGGTCTCGACCAGCCCGACCGCCTGCGTTCCCTCGTTCCCGGCTGCCGCTTCGTGGCACTCGGAGGCATGACGGAAGCGGCGGTGCACTCGACCGTCTTCGAGGTGGACGTCCCCGAACCTGCTTGGAAATCGGTCCCTTACGGTCTGCCTCTGCGGAACACCAGGGCGCGCGTGGTCGACGGCCGAGGACGGGACTGCCCGGACTTCGTCCCGGGGGAACTGTGGGTCGGCGGGCGAGGGGTGGCGGCCGGATACCGATCGGACCCCGAGCGCACGGCCGAACGCTTCGTCGAGCACGACGGCGAACACTGGTACCGCAGCGGCGACCTCGCCCGCTATAGGCCCGACGGCATCCTGGAGTTCCTCGGACGCGCCGACCACCAGGTCAAGATCGGCGGTCACCGCATCGAACTGGGCGAAGTGGAGTCGGCCCTGGAGGCCGATCCGACCGTCTTGCACGCGGTTGCCACGGTCCTGGAGACCCCGGTCCGGCGGCTCGCCGCCGCCGTCTCCGGCCAGGGTGCCACGCCCAGCGCGGACACGGTCCGTGACCGGGTGGCCGAACGGTTGCCGTCCTACATGGTTCCGGACCAGATCCTGGCCCTGGCCGATCTGCCCCTGACCGCCAACGGCAAGCTCGACCGAGCCGCGGTACGCCATGCGCTGGCCGAGGCGGCGGCGGGTGAGGGGTCCGCCCGGACACGAGCGCCGCTCGGCCCGGTGGAGACCGCGGTCGCGCGTGAGTGGTCGGCTCTCCTCGGCGTCGACGGCATCGGTCGGGACAGCAGCTTCTTCCAGCTAGGCGGTGACTCGCTCGTCGCCACCCGCATGATCGGCCGGCTGCGCGCGGCCGGACTCACCGGCGCGCGCGTCGCCGCGTTGTTCACCCACCCTGTCCTCCGTGACTTCTGTGCGACGTTGCGCCCCGCTACGGCGGCCGACGAGGAGGGCCTGGGGGAGGCCCTGGTGCCCGACCCCACTCACGCCCACGAGCCGTTTCCCCTGACCGATGTCCAGGCCGCCTACCACACCGGCCGTGACCCGGGCTTCACCCTGGGCGGCGTCGGTACCTGGCACTACAGCGAGTTCGACGGCACGGATGTCGACCTCGACCGGATGGAGCGGGCCTGGCAGGCGCTCGTCAACCGGCACGGCATGCTGCGGGCCGTCGTCACCGACGGTACCCAGCGCGTCCTGCGCGATGTCCCGGCCCTACGCATCTCCGTCGAGGACATGGGCCTCGAAGAAGCATCCGAGGCCCTGGCCCGCCTGCGAGCACGCCTGTCCCACCAGGTGCGTGACCCCGCCCGCTGGCCCCTGTTCGCGGTCGAGGCGGTGCGCTACCCGGACGCCACCGGCACGACCAGGACCCGTCTCGGCATCGGCCTGGACTACCTCGTCCTCGACGCGCTGTCCATCACCACGCTCTACGCCGAGCTCAACGCCCTCTACGCCGACCCGGAGCGTCCGCTTCCCCCGGTGGACGTGTCGTTCCGCGACTACCTCACCCAACTGCCCTCCGAGCCCGATGCCACCGAGCGTGCCCGCGCGCACTGGCAGGGCCGTCTGGACGAACTGCCCCCGAGCCCTTCGCTGCCCTTCGACCGCGATCCGGCGACCATCGGTGCTCCCTCCTTCACCCGGCGCCGGCTGCGGCTGGACCCGGCGGACTGGCGGACACTCAAGGAGGCCGCCGCCCGCCATGGCCTGACGCCGTCCACCGTGCTGCTCGCTGTGTACTGCGAGGTGCTGGCGGCCTGGAGCGGAACCGACGCCGTCACCGTCACTCTCACGCTGTTCAACCGGCGTGACGCGCACCCGCATATCCATCGGGTGCTGGGTGACTTCACCTCGCTGTCCCTGGCGGGATACCGCCGGGAGGACGAGGGCTGGCCGGCTTCCGCCCTAGCTCTCCAACGGCGTCAGGCCGAGGACCTCGACCACAGGGACGTGCCGATCGACTGGCTGCTGCGGGAGTTCGGCCGCCGCGCGGGGACGGTGGAGTCCGCCGCCCCCGTTGTGTTCACCAGCGCGGTGGGGGTCGGCGACGCGGCCCTGGCGGATCCAGGCAGCGGCTTCCCGGCGAAGATCTGGGGCATCTCGCAGTCCCCCCAGGTCTGTCTGGACAACCAGGTCACCGAGGAGTCCGGAGCACTCGTCGTCACCTGGGACGCGGTGGAGGAACTCTTCGCCGACGGCGTCCTCGACGCCATGTTCACCGCCCACACCCGGCTGCTGCGCCACCTGGTGAAGAGCGACTGGGCGTCACCCCTGCCCGATCCGCTGCCCGCAGCGCAGCGGGAGCGGCGCCGCGCGGCGGTGCTGGAGGCCCGACGGGACCAGCCGGTACCCGCTGCCCTGCATGAAGCCTTCTTCGTGCACGCCGGTAACAGCCCCGGCCGCACAGCTCTCGTCACCCCGGACGGTGCGACGACCGGTTACGGCCCGCTGGCAGAGCAGGCACTGCGTACGGCTGCTGCTCTGGTGGCCGCCGGGGTGGGGGAGGGCGACCTGGTCGCCGTCACCCTGCCCAAGGGCCCGGATCAGATCGCCGCCGTCCTGGGTGTGGTCGCGGCCGGTGCCGCTTATGTGCCGCTCGGTCCCGAACAGCCCGCCGCTCGGCTGGAACGGGTACGCGCCACAGCCGGTTTCCGGCTTGTGGTGGGGAGCTGGCCCGCCCTGTCCGGCCAGGAGGAGAACACGACGGCACCCCACGTGTTGTCATTTCCGGACACGCAGGCGTTTCCGCCGCTGTCGGCCCCCCGAGAGATCCACCACGACGCGCTCGCCTACGTCATCTTCACGTCGGGTTCCACAGGTGAGCCCAAGGGTGTCGAGATCACCCACGCCGCCGCCTGGAACACCGTCGCCGACATCGGGACCCGCCATGGCATCGGTCCGGACGACCGCGTGTTCGCCCTGTCGGCCCTGGACTTCGACCTGTCCGTGTACGACATCTTCGGGTTGTTGTCCGTCGGCGGATCCCTGCTGCTGCCCACCGAGGAGTTGCGCCGCGAACCGGCGCACTGGCCCCGCCTGGTGGCCTGCCATGACGTGACGGTGTGGAACACCGTTCCCGCTCTCCTCGACCTTCTGGTGGACGCCGACGAACGGCGTGCGCCAGGTAACGGCGGCATCCGGGGCCTGCGCACAGCGCTGGTCTCCGGGGACTGGATCGGGCTCGACCTCCCCGGCCGGCTGAAGGAACGGACCGCACGCCCCTGCGCGTTCGTGGCCATGGGCGGAGCCACGGAGGCATCCATCTGGTCGAACACATTGACCGTCGACGAGGTGGACCCCCGATGGGTATCCATCCCGTACGGACGGCCCCTGACCGGGCAGGACTACCGGGTCGTCGACCTGGCGGGGCGTGACTGCCCGGACTGGACCCCCGGAGAGCTGTGGATCGGCGGCCTGGGACTGGCCCGCGGCTACCTGTCGGACCCGGACCGCACAGCGGAGAAGTTCGTCGTGCGGGACGGCCGGCGCTGGTACCGCACGGGAGACCTCGGACGGTACCGGGACGACGGAACACTGGAATTCCTCGGCCGCCTCGACAGCCAGCTGAAGATCGCGGGCCACCGCATCGAGGCCGGTGAGATCGAGGCCGCCCTCGAAGCACACCCGGACGTGGTACGTGCCGCGGTGGTCGCGGTGGGGGAGCGCACAGCCAAGCGTCTCGTCGCCTTCGTCGTGCCGCGGGAGGTCACCGCCGCCGACGACGTCATCGCTGTTCTCCCCGCCTGGCTCGCCGAGCGGCTGGCCGCCTACGCCGTGCCGTCCCGGCTGCTCCCGTTGCCGGCCCTGCCGTTGACCGGCAACGGGAAGGTGGACCGGAACACCCTGGTCCGCACGGCCGAGCAGGAGACCACCGCCACCGGTGCCGAGCCGCCGCGGGGCGAGGTCGAGACGGTCCTCGCGGAGCTGTGGCAGGAGTACGTGCCCGGCCACGCACCGGACCGCAACGCCAACTTCTTCACGCTCGGCGGAGACAGCCTCTCCGCGCTCCGCCTGGTCGGCGCGGTCGAACGCCGGCTCGGGGTCTCCGTGCCCGCCCGGCGCATCTACGCCGCTCCGACCATCGCCGCCCTCGGCGCGGACATCACCCGCACGCTTGCCGACTCGACCGCTTACGAAACTGGAGAACTGTGAACCCCGCTGAACTTCTGGCCCGCTGCGCCGACGAGGGCGTGCACCTCTGGGCTCAGGACGGACAACTACGCTTCCGCGCACCGCAGGGCCGGCTCACGGACGAAATCCGGACCGAACTGCGCACGCACAAGGCAGCGATCCTGCACCACCTGCAAGCTGACGACACCGTCCTGCGGAGCGACGAAGCCGGGCGCCACGATCCCTTTCCGCTGACGGACATCCAGGCGGCCTACCTCATCGGCCGCACCGATGCCTACGCCTACGGCGGCGTCGGCTGCCATGCCTACGTCGAACTGGAGTACGCCGAGCTCGACGTGGAGCGCGTCGCCACCGTGTGGGGCGAGTTGGTCCAGCGGCACGACATGCTGCGCGCCGTCATCCACAGCGACGGCTACCAGCGGGTGCTGCCCGACGTCCCCGCACCGGACGTGACCGTCGACGACCTGGTTGCCATCGCCGACGTGAGCGAGGCCGACGCGGCCGTCGCGCGCACCCGGGCGCGGATGTCCGTACGGCGGAAGCCCACCGACCACTGGCCGCTGTTCGACGTGCACGTGAGCCTGACCGGCACGCGTGCCGTGCTTCACCTGTCCTTCGACATGCTCACCGTCGACCACGCCAGCCTGCGGATCCTCCTCGCCGAGTTCCAGACCCGTTACCGCGGCTCCGCATTGTCCGAGGCACCCCGGATCTCCTTCCGCGACTACGTCCTGGCCCGGCGTGCCCTCGCCGAAGGCGCCGAGTACACCCGGGACCGGGCGTACTGGACGGACCGGCTCGACACACTTCCGCCCGCTCCCGAACTTCCTCTCTCGGAAACCTGGGAGCCGAAGGTGGAGGGCGCCACGGTCACCGGCCGCGAAGCCGCGACCGGTGACGCCGCGAGCTTCGCCAGGCTCGAGTACCTGCTCCCCTCCTCCGCCAGGGAACGCTTCACCGAACGGGCGGCACGACGAGGACTGACTGTGTCCGCCGCACTGCTCACCGCTTACGCCGAGACAGTCGGCCGCTGGTCACGCACCACCCGGTTCACCCTCAACGTGCCGACGGTGGACCGCCCCCCGCTGCACGAGGACATAGGCCGGCTCGTCGGTGACTTCACCTCCCTCGAACTGCTGGCCGTCGACCTCGACGCCCCGGTGTCCTTCGCCGAACGGACCCAGACCCTCGGCGGCCAGCTCCTCGAAGACCTGAGCCACCCCCTGTTCACCGGATCCGAGGTGCTGGCCGAGCTTTCCCGCAGAACCGGCGCGCCGGTCCTCATGCCGGTCGTCTTCACCAGTGCCCTCAGCTCCGGTGCGGCATCGGGCGGGGTGCCCCCGGAGGTGACGTATGCCGTCACCCAGACGCCGCAGGTGTGGCTCGACTGCCAGGTCATGCGGCGAGGTGACGCGCTGACCCTGTCGTGGGACATTCGGGAGGGGGCACTCAGCGGCTCGGTCGCCGAGGACATGTTCGCCGCCTACACCGCCCTCATACGCCTTCTATCGGGCGAAGGCGCCGACGGTGAGGCGGCCTGGGACGAGCCGGCCCACGTCGAACTCCCGGTGTCCCAGACCGCCCGCAGGTCCGAGGTGAACGCGACCGAAGGGCCGCTGCCGGACACCCTGCTCCACGCACCCGTGCTCACCCAGGCGAAGGCCACACCGGACGCGATCGCGGTCCGGACACCCGAGCTGGCCCTGTCGTACCGGCAGCTCGTCCACCGCGCGAGCGCCTTGGCCGGCACGCTGGAGGAGTCCGGGCTGCGGCCGGGTGAGCCGGTGGCCATCTGGATGGACAAGGGGTGGGAACAGGCGGTCGCCGTGCTCGGGGTACTCATCGCGGGCGGCGCGTACCTCCCTGTCGACACGGCACAGCCGCCGGCCCGCCGGGACACGATCCTGGCGGATGCCGCTGTCCGCACGGTCCTGACGCAGTCCTGGCTCGCCGAGACCGACGACCTCCCCCCGAACGTGTCCGCCTCGGCCGTCGACCTGCTGCCGGAGGACCTCCCGGCCACGACGCCCCACGTACCCCGCCACCCCGACGAACTCGCCTACGTCATCTACACGTCGGGCTCAACCGGCACGCCCAAGGGCGTGATGATCAGCCACCGCGCCGCCCTCAACACCGTCGAGGACATCAACCGCCGGTACGCCATCAACGACCAGGACCGCGTCCTCGGCATCGCGGGGCTGAGCTTCGACCTCTCCGTCTACGACCTGTTCGGCCCCCTGTCGGTGGGCGCGACACTCGTCCTGCCCCAGGCCGAGCGGCGCGGCGACCCCTCGCACTGGGCCGAACTAGTCCAAGACTTCGGCGTCACCGTCTGGAACTCCGTGCCCGGACAGCTGCACATGCTGTGCGACTGGCTCCGCGCCGAGCCAGCCGCCGACGACGACAGCACCCTGAGGCTGGCCCTCATCTCCGGCGACTGGGTCCCGGTCGCCCTGCCCGACGAGGCCCGTGCCGTCCTGCCGGGCCTGGAAGTCATCTCCCTCGGCGGCGCGACCGAAGGCTCCATCTGGTCCATCGCGCACCCCGTCGGCGAAGTGGACACCGCACGCCCGAGCATCCCCTACGGCAAGCCCCTGACCAACCAGAGTTTCGCCGTGCTCGACCAGCAGCTGCGCCCACGGCCCGAATGGGTCCCGGGTGAGCTGTACATCGCCGGAGCCGGCGTCGCCATGGGCTACCTCGGTGACGAAGCACGCACCGCAGAGCGGTTCCTCGAGCACCCCGCCAGCGGTGAACGGATCTATCGCACGGGCGACCTCGGACGCTACCTCCCCGACGGAACCATCGAGTTCCTCGGCCGCGAGGACGCCCAGGTGAAGATCCGCGGCTACCGGGTCGAACTCGCCGAGGTCGAAGCAGCCGTCCAAGCACACCCGGCCGTGGCCGCCGGCGCGGTCGTCGTCGACGACTCCGGCTCCGGGGGAAGGCGCCTCGCCGCTTTCGTCGAGACGGCCCGCAGCGAAGGCGACGAGCCGGCGAGGCAGGCCACCGAAGGCGTCCACAAGGCGGCGGCCGAAGCCGTACGCGCAGCGTCCGAAGCCGTCGACCCCGCGCAGTTGACGGCCTTCCTCGGCGCTCTCGACGACGTCGCGCTCGCAGAAATGACGCGCGTGCTCCTGGCGGCCGGGCTCTTCGGGGACGGCGCCGCACACTCGGCGGACGAGGTGGGCACCGCCCTGCGCTCGACCCCCCGCCACCGTCACATCGTGCGGCGCTGGCTGCGCGCGCTGGCCGGCCGGGGGCAGCTGACGCACCGCGACGCCGATGACACCTATAGGGGCCTCGCTGCCATCCCCGGGGCCGAGCTGGAACGGAGGTGGCGGCGCGCCGCCGAACTGGAACGCGAGGTTGGGTGGAGCACCGAGCTGCTCACCGTCATGCGCACCTGCGCCGACCGGCTGCCGGAGCTGATCGCCGGAGACACAGGGATCAGGGAGCTCCTTTTCCCCGGCGCGGCGCTGGAGGCGGCGGACGCCGCCTACCGCGACAACCTCGCCATCCGCCACCTCAACCGTGCCGTCGTCGCCGCACTGGCCGAGATCGCCGCCGCACACACCGGCGAGGACCGGCTGCGGGTGCTGGAAGTGGGCGGAGGCGTCGGCGGCACCACGGGCGAACTGGTGCCCGTACTCGCCGAGTACGGGGTGGACTACCTCTTCACGGATGCGTCGGCCTTCTTCCTCAACGAGGCACGCGAACGCTTCGCGGACCACGCCTGGGTGCGGTACCAGCGATTCGACGTAGACGAGGACCCGCGAGAGCAGGGCCTCGTACCCAACACCTTCGACGTCGTGGTGTGCGCCAACACCCTGCACGCCGCCGCCGACGCCGATGCGGCAGTGGGCCGGCTGCGAGAACTGCTGGTTCCCGGCGGACAGCTCGTGTTCGTCGAAAACACCCGTGACGAGAACTGCCCTCTGCTGGTCTCCATGGAGTTCCTTGAGGTCGCCGGACACACCTGGACCGACGTACGCGCACACACCGGCCAGTCCTTCCTCACCCACTCGCAGTGGCGGGAGCTCCTCGACCGGCACGAGGTGACGGACGTGGTGTCACTGCCGGAGCCGGAGGACCCGCTGGCCGCCACCGGGCAGGAGGTGTTCATCGCCACGGTGAAGGGCGACCGGCACCACGTACCTGTGGGCGAGCTTTCGCGCAGCGCCGCCACGCGGCTGCCCGAGTACATGCTTCCCACCGTCTGGCAGGTGGTCGACACCCTGCCCCGCACTGCCAACGGCAAGACCGACCGGTCACTGTTGCGGACCTGGCTGCCCCGGGAGACCACCCGGCCCGTGGTGGACGAGCGGCCGATGGACGACCTCGAGACCAGCCTGGCCGGGCTTTGGGCAGAGCTCCTGTCGGTCGAGCGCGTCACCAGGAACGACGACTTCTTCGCCCTGGGCGGGGACTCCCTGCTGGTCGCCCGCATGGTGGCCCAACTGCGCGACCGCGTACCGCAGGCCGCCGAACTCGAATGGGAAGTCGTCCTGCGGCACATGCTCCGCCGCCCCACGGTGGCCGGACTCGCCGGCTTCCTGCGGGGACTGTCCAGCGAGGAGGAAGCACTGGGGAACGGGACCGCGATACGGACCGATCCCGTCATCCACCTGCACGGTGCGCGGTCGGCCGATGAGCCGACAACGGTGCTCGTGCACGCCGGAACCGCCACGATCATGCCGTACCGGGCGCTGATCACCGAGATCAGGCGACGCTCCCCAGGACTCGCCGAGGTGGTCGGCGTGGAGGTCCCCGACCTGAACGGCTTCCTCGCCTCCCCGCCCGAGGGACTCATCGAGCAGCTCGCCGCCGACTACGCACGCGCCCTGACAGCGGGCGGCCGACGCCGCTTCCACGTCGTGGGTTACTGCCTGGGCGGACTGATTGCCACCGAAGTGGCCCGCAACCTGGCGGAGTCCGGGGCCGAGGTGGAGAGCCTCACGGTCATCAGCAGCCACAGCCCGCGCTTCCGTCTGGACGACGAGTTGCTCTCCGA
The DNA here is from genome assembly GCF_036345975.1 of Streptomyces clavifer. NCBI lineage: Bacteria > Bacillati > Actinomycetota > Actinomycetes > Kitasatosporales > Streptomycetaceae > Streptomyces > Streptomyces clavifer. The sequence goes on from NZ_CP107794.1 coordinate 356,663, forward strand.
GTACTCCTTCGCCGTCATGATGGGCATCGACCCCGCCGCGCTGGGTTTCCCCGGCGACCAGTACCGGGTGGCCGCGGCAGCCGATGCCGTCCTGGCCGGCAGCCCCGGGGTCCTGCCCGACGGCGGGCTCGCCGCGCTCCCTGCCGAGTTCGCCGACGTCGCGGACCGCTTCCGGGCCCTGGCCGAGGTGCCCCGCGCGACCCGCATAGCGCGGATGTGCGAGGCCGTCCCGGCATCCGCGGGCACCTACGAACCCGAGCACATGACACGGCTGTTCCTCGCCTTCCGGCAGAGCGTCTTCGCCATCACCCGCTACGACGCCGAGCCGTACGCGGGCGACATCACCTTCCTGCGTCACGACGGTGCGTATCCCTTCCCCGGAAGCAAGGACGCCGTCACCACGTACTGGCACGAACTGGCACTGGGCGAGCTGGACATCGTCGACATCGGCGGAGACCACTACAGCTGTCTGTCCGTCGAACACGCCGCCACCATCCTCAAGACCCTCAGTGAGCTGACCCAGGGAGCGATCACCCGATGACGAAAAGACCTCTCATCGGTGTCCTGGGCGCTTCCGGAGCCGTGGGCCGGGCCGCCGTGCGCGAGCTGCGGGCACTCGGCCACGGGGGACTGCGGCTGGGCGGTCGCACCCCGTCGGCGCTCCGTGCGATCGCTGAGCAGGACCCACATGGCCGTGACGAGACCGTCAGAGCGGACGCCGAGACCGCGGGCGGCCTGATCGCCTTCGTCGACGGTTGCGACGTCGTCCTCAACTGCGTCGGCCCCACCTACCGGCTCCGGGCCACCGTCGCCTCGGCCGCTCTCGCTGCCGGAGCACACTGCGTGGACGTCGCCGGGGACGACCCGGCCGCCGAGGACCTGCTCAAGGACGGCGACCCCGGCCAGGACGGCCGGTCCGTGGTCCTGTCGGCGGGGGCGCTGCCCGGCCTGTCCAGCCTGCTGCCGCGCTGGCTGGCCCGGCAGGGCCTCGACCGGCCCACCGGTCTGACGGCGCACTGCGGCGGCCTGGAGACCTGCTCACCCACGGTGGCGCAGGACCTCATGCTCTCGCTCACCTCCGGGGGCGCGGACGGCGCCGCCTACGGCGAGCCGCTCGCGGCCGTCCGGGGCGGCCGTCGCGTCACACGCGCGTTGCGTACCGCCGAGGACACCGAACGGGCAGGATTCCCCGGCAGGGTCGCTGTGCAGCCCTACCTGAGTGGGGAGAGCGAACGCCTCGCGAACGACCTGGGGCTCGACCGGCTCGACTGGTACAACGTCCACCCGGGTGCCCAGGTGCGCTCCCTGCTCAGCCTCCTGCCGGGCCACCTTGCTGAGGGCGCCGACCCGGACGAGCTGGCACGCCGCCTGATCCTCGCAGCCGACCTCGACCTGGCCGGGCGCAAGCCCTACTACGTCATGGACTTCGAACTGGCCGGGGCCGCGTCAGGACGGCCCGCGACGGCCGGACTGACGCTGCGCGCCGCCAGCAGCTACCGGCTGACGGCCGCCGTCGGCGCGCTGGCGGTCGACGCGGTCCTGAACGCCGTGGTGCCCCCCGGTGTCCACTTCGCGTGCGACGTGCTCGACCCCGATGCCGTGGTCCGCCACCTGCGTACGGGCGGTGCCGGCGAGCTGCGGCTCACCGGCACCGCCGCACCGGCGGACACCGAGCCGGACGAGGAGGGGGTCCTGTGACCGCCGCAGCACCCTTCCGCGTCCTCGTCTGCGGCACCAACTTCGGCCGCTTCTACGCCGAAGCCGTTCGCAGGCGGCCCGGATACGTCCTGGCCGGCATCCTCAGCCGGGGCTCCGCCGCCTCAAGGGCGTACGCGGAAAGCACCGGCGTGCCCTTCTTCACGGACGTCGATCAGCTCCCGGACGACATCGACGCCGCGTGCGTGGCGGTCAGCTCCTCGATCTCCGGCGGAGAGGGAACGGAGCTGGCCAGGGCACTGATGGACCGCGGCATCCACGTACTTCAGGAACACCCCGTGCACCTCACGGAACTGACGGACTGCCTGAGACACGCACGTCGCCGTGGAGTGCAGTACCGCATCAACACCCACTATCCGCACGTGGGCCCCGTCCGCTCCTTCATCGGAGCGGCCCGCAGGCTCACCACCCAGCAGAAGCCGCTGTTCGTGGACGCGGCCACGCCCGTCCACCTGCTGCACCCGATGGTGGACATCCTCGGTCAGGCGCTGGGAACCCTGCGCCCCTGGCGCTTCGCCGACCCGGCCGCGCTGCCCCCGGACATCGGTCCGCAGCCGTTCCGCACCCTGCAGGGCATGATCGGCGGCGTACCTGTCACCTTGCGGGTGCACCACCAGCTCGATCCGTCCGACCGGGACAACCACGCACTGCACTGGCACCGGCTCTCCATCGGTACCGAGGGAGGCGTCCTCGCACTGGCCGACACTCACGGACCGGTCCTGTGGAGTCCGCGGCTGCACATCACCAGGGACGAGGACCGCCGGTTTCGCCTCGATGGCCCGGGCACGGGAAGTCTCGGTCTCGGCACCACCGCGATCGTCGGCACCACCGGCACCTTCCGGAACGTGTTCACCGACCTGTGGCCGCAGGCGATCGGCAGCGCCCTCGACGGCCTGCGCGACGCGGCGGTGCGTGGTGGAGACGCGCTTCGAGCGGGGCAGTACGACCTCGCGGTCTGCCGCATCTGGTCCGACCTCGCGGCCCGGCTGGGGCCGCCCGAGATCGTCAGGCCCGGGACTCCGCGCCCCCTTTCGGCCGGCGACGTGTTCCCGGACCCCGAGCCGGCCGCGTTCACCACTCGACGGGCCGCTCCGCCTGAGCACTCCGGAGAAACGGCTTCCTACACTCCCTCGGCGGAGTTCTTCGACCTCGTCGCGGCACAGCACACCGCGACCGCGAGTGCCTCCGCCGTCGCCGCCCTGTTCGCCGACGCCGAACTCGGTGACGGCCCTGTGCTCGACATCGGCGCGGGAACCGGACTCCTGACCGAAGCCGTCGCTCGCGCCAGGCCCGACGTGGAGATCCTCGCCTGCGAACCGGCCGTCGGCATGCGCGCCGTACTGACCAGTCGGGTCTTCAGCGATCTGGACCTGCGCTCCCGGGTCACCATCACGGCCGACGCCGCTCCTGACTGCGAACTGCCCGACCGCATCGGCGCCGTCCTCCTCTGCGGGGTCCTCGGCCACCTCGGCGCCGCAGAGCGCCGCAGGCTCTGGGAGAGGCTGAGACAACGGCTGGCCCCCGGCGGATTCGTCGTCGTGGAACTCATGGGATTCGACGCGCTGCTGACTCTGCCCGAGACGAGGCTCGCCACCGCTCGTGCCGGACAGCACCGATACGAATGGTCGTTCTCCGGGGCGCCGGACGAGACGGACCCGGTCGCGATGCGCTTGCACACCACCTGGCGCGTCCACCGCGACGACGAACCCGGTGTGGTGCGCGAGGTGCACGACTCGTACCGCTGGCACCCCTTCGGTCTCAGCGACGTCGCCGCCGAGTCCGGCATGACCGTACGCGCCCTGCCCACCCGGCCCGGTGCGCCGCCGCTGGCCGTACTCACCCACGAGCCAGGCCCGGTACCCGCCGCCCACCCCCACTCGTCTCCGTCTACGCCTACCGAGGACCACCGATGAACACTTCCACCCCTCCCGGCTCCAGCACCCCCGGCGGGAGCGGGCTGTCCGAAGCCGGCCGGCCCCGCGACTTCCCGATCCAGCGAGGCTGCCCCTTTGCCGCGCCCGCCGAGTACGACACCCTGCGCACCGACGATCCGGTGACCCGCGTGACGCTCCCCACCAAGCGCGAGGCATGGGTGGTGTCCCGCTACGACGACGTGCGCGCCCTGCTCTCCGATCCACGCGCCAGCGCGGACATCCGCCGCCCCAACTTCCCGGCGCTCGGCGAGGGGGAGCAGGAGGCCGGGGCCAAATTCCGCCCCTTCATCCGCACGGACGCCCCCGAGCACACCCGCTACCGCCGCATGCTCCTCCCGGAGTTCACCGTCCGGCGCGTACGCGCCATGCGGCCCGCCGTACAGGCCCGCGTGGACGAACTCGTGGACGACATGCTCGCCGCCGAGCAGCCGGTCGACTTCGTCTCCGCGTACGCCAACGCCGTCTCCACATCGGTGATCTGCGAACTGCTCGGCATTCCCCGGAAGAACCTCGAATTCTTCCGGGATGTCACCCGGATCTCCGGCTCCCGCCACAGCACCGCCGAGCAGGTCTCCGAAGCCCTCGGCGGTCTCTTCGGCCTCATCGCCGAGCTGGTGGCCGAACGCCAGAAGGAACCCGGCGACGACCTGCTCTCCAAGCTCGTCACCGATCACCTGAACACCGGAAACGTCACCCTGAACGAACTGCTCTCCGCCGTCGGCATCACCATCAACGCCGGCCGCGAGACCAGTACGAACATGATCGCCCTCAGCACGCTGCTGCTCCTGGACCGGCCCGACCTGAAGGAGGAACTGCTGGCCGACCCCACGCTCATGCCCCGCGCCGTCGACGAACTGCTGCGCGTCATGTCCATCGCCGACTCCATCCCGCTGCGGGTGGCCGCCGAGGACATCGAGCTCTCCAGCCGGGTGATACCCGCCGACGACGGTGTCATCGGACTCCTCGCCGGGGCCAACCACGACCCCGAGCAGTTCGAGCACCCGGAACAGGTCGACTTCCACCGGCCGGAGAACCACCACATCGCGTTCGGCTACGGCGTCCACCAGTGCATCGGGCAACATCTGGCCCGGCTGGAGCTGGAAATCGCCCTGGAGACACTCCTGCGCCGGGTTCCGACCCTGCGTCTCGCGGGTGACCGCGAGGAGGTCACGTTCAAGCATGACTCGGCCACCTTCGGACTCGAAGAGCTGATGGTGACCTGGTGACCGCCTCCTCCCTCTCACTCCCGAACGCCTCCCACAGCCCGTGGATCAGGCGCTGGAGCGACGGGACCGCCCCCCGCCTCCGGCTGATCTGCCTTCCGCACGCGGGCGGCAGCGCGGGCTTCTACCGCCCCTGGGCGGCACTGCTGCCCCCTGAGGTCGAACTGCTCGCCATCCAGTACCCCGGCCGCGAGGACCGCTACGAAGACCCCGCCACCGCGAGCATGGATGAGTTGGTCACCGCCCTCGCGGACGTCCTGTCGCCCCTGCTCGACCGGCCGTACGCCCTCTTCGGGCACAGCATGGGATCAGCCGTCGCCTGGGAACTGGCCCACGAGCTGAACGGCCGCGGGGCAGCGGCCCCGCGCCGCCTGTTCGTCTCCGGCCGCGCCGCCCCCGGTACGGCCGTGGTCGGTGACGTACACCGCCAGGACGACGACGTGCTCTGCGCCGAACTGCGACGGCTGGGCGGCACCAGCAGCGAGGTGCTCGACGATCCGGGCCTCCGTGCCCTGGTCCTCGGCACCGTACGCGACGACTACCGGCTCATCGAGACCTACCGTCCCTCCGTCCGCCCGCGACTGGACTGCCCGGTCCACGTACTGACCGGCAGCGAGGACCCGGAACTAGGCCAGGAGCGCATCAGCGAGCGGGCCGGAGGCTGGGCGGATCTCACGACCGCCCGTACCGAGGTGCGCACCTTCCCCGGCGACCACTTCTACCTCACCCCCCGGCGCCGGGAGGTCGTCGCCACCGTCCTGCGGCGGATGGACCCCTCACTGACCACGGGCGGACACATGTGGCCGAGCACGCCGTGAGCCGGCCGCCGCGTCCCCGTCCGTTCTCCTGGAGAATCCTTTGATCGACTACTACTCGACCTCGGCCGAGTTCTACGAAATGGTCGCCACCCGGCACACCGCCAGCAGCGGACCACCGCTCAGGCGTGTCCTCGAAGGTGTCGACACCTCATACGGCCCCGTGCTGGAGATCGGCGGGGGCACCGGACGCGTGACCGAGGTCATCGCATCAGCACTGCCGCAGGCGGAGATCATCGTGGCGGAGCCTTCCGCAACGATGCGCGCCATGCTCACCTCACGGGTCGCCCGCAATCCCGATCTACGCCGCCGCGTCACCGTGGTGGACGGAGCGGCCCAGGACTTGCCCCTGCCCGAAAAACTGTCCGCCGTAGTCATCTTCGGCGTCGCGGGCCACCTCACGGTCCCCGAGCGGGTGGCTCTCTGGAAGCGGCTCGCCGCCTGCCTGCCGGACGGCGCACCCATCGTCGTGGAACTGATGGGCGTCTCCTCCCCACGCGTCATTCCGCCGGTGATGTCCCTCAGGGAGACCATCGGACGCCAGACGTACGAGTGGTGGATCGGCGGCGAGCCCACCGAGGGCGACGCCATGCGGTTCACCACCACCTGGAAGGTCCTGTCCGACGGCCGCACCGTGCGCGAGGTGACCGACAGCTACGTCTGGCACACCTTCGACGTCGCCCGGCTCGCCGCCGAAGCGGGCATGACCAGCCGCCGCATCACCGAGGCCGGCGGACAGGCCATCCCCGAGATCGGAGTCCTCGTCAAGTGAAGCCGCACCCGTCCGGCTACGGTCCGGACCCCACACCCCCCTCCACCCCGCAGCCCGCGCTGCGTACCCTCCTGAGCGGTGCCCGGGGGCGCCTCGCCCTCGCAGTCGGTCTCCAGACGGTCGCCTCCCTCGCCGGAGTCGTCCCGTTCATCGCCGTCTCCCGCATCGCGGACCGTCTCACCGACGGCTCCCAGGTCGGCGGCGACGACCTCTGGCCGCTGGTCGCACTCGCCTGCGCGGCGGGTCTGCTCGCCCTGCTGTGCGGTTCGGCGGCCGGCGCCGTCAGCCACCTCGCGGACAACGACCTCCAGCTCGCACTCCGCCGACGCCTCGCCCAGCACATCGGGCGACTGCCCCTCGGCTGGATCACCACGAGGGGAACCGGCCAGGTCAAGCAGGCGGTCCAGGACGACGTACGGGCCCTGCACACCCTGGTGGCCCACACACTCCTCGATGTCGTCGGCGTCCTCACCGCCCCGGTGCTCGCCCTGGTCTACCTGTTCACCATTGACCCGAGCCTGGCCCTGATTAGCGTCCTGCCGCTGGCCCTCGGCGTGTTCCTGTTCAGCAGGGCCATGTCCGGAGCGGGGGCGCAGATGGCCGAGTACGGAGCCGCGCTCAGCCGCATCTCCTCCGCGGCCGTCGAGTTCGCCGGTGGCATCGCCGTCCTCAAGACGTTCGGCCGCGGGCGCACAGCGTACGAACGCTTTCTGGGCGCGACCGACGGCTTCGCCGACTTCTTCTCCCGGTGGGTCCGCGCGACGCTCGCCACCTCGACCGCCGCAGTGCTCATCGTCTCCCCGGCCGTGGTGCTCCTCCTGCTGGCCGTGGCGGGCGCGGTGTCCGTGACCAACGGCTGGACGACCGGTGCCGAACTCGTGCCCTTCCTGCTGCTCGGCCCGGCCGTCGCCGCCCCTATGGGCGTGGTCGGCCCCCGCATCCAGCAGATCCGGGCCGGCCAGGCGGCAGCCGTCCGTATCTCCGCACTGCTGGACACGCCCGTCCTGCCCGACTCAGGGACACCGAGCGTGCCCGAGCACAACGGTGTCTCCCTGCGCGGAGTGTCCTTCTCCTACGACGGCCGCACCGACGCGCTCAGCGACATCCACCTGGATCTCGCCCCCGGCACCGTCACCGCGCTCGTCGGCCTCTCCGGGTCCGGCAAGTCGACCCTGGCTTCGCTGCTGCCCCGCTTCCACGACGTCACGGCAGGCACGGTCTCCATCGGCGGCGCCGACATCCGGGATATCCCCGCCGGTGAGCTCTACCGCCGTATCGGCTTCGTCCTCCAAGACGTGCGACTGCTCCGGGCGAGCGTCGCCGACAACATCCGTCTCGGCCGGCCCGGCGCCACCGACGAGGAGGTCGAGCGGTGCGCCCGCTCCGCACGCATACACGACCGGATCATGGCCCTGCCCGACGGGTACGCCACCGAGGCCGGCACGGACGTCACCTTCTCCGGTGGAGAGGCCCAACGCCTGTCCATCGCACGGGCACTGCTCGCCGACGCCCCCGTCCTCGTCCTGGACGAGGCCACCGCCTACGCCGATCCGCACTCCGAGGCGCTGATCCAGGACGCGCTGTCCGAACTGGCGCGAGGCCGCACGCTTCTGGTCATCGCACACCGGCTGGAAACGGTCCGCACCGCCGACCGAATCGTGGTCCTGGAAGGCGGACGCATCACCGAGCAGGGCCGCCATGAGGACCTGGTGACCAGGGGCGGCCGGTACGCCCGACTATGGGAAGCCCAGCGGGAGGAGCCACAGTTCGCCACGCCCGGCCGGGTCTCCGCCGCCCTGCACACGGACGGAACCCAGGACGACATCCGAGAGGGAAGCTCACGATGATCCGCCAGCTGTACAAGGTCCTGGGGCGCGAGGGCTCACGTCCCCTGAACACCCTGCTCGTCCTCCTCTGTACCGCGGCCGTCCTCCAAGGCGTCGCCTTCGCCCTGCTGGTGCCCACGCTGCGTGCTCTGCTCGGCGACCACCCGGACGGTGTGTGGCCATGGCTGACCGCCCTCGTCGTCATCTCTCTCGGCTACGCGGCCCTGCAGGGCGCCGCCCTCAAGGGCGGCTTCACCGTCGGTTCGCAGCTCTCCCGGGTCCTGCACCGTCGCCTCGCGACGCGGGCACTGGACCTGCCCCTCGGCTGGTTCACCGCGGGACGGGCCGCCGAGTTCAGCCGCCTCGCCGGGCAGAACGTCATCCAGGTGATGAACATGCCCGCCCACCTGCTGAGGCCCTTCGTCGGCTCGCTGCTGACCCCGGTCACCCTGGTGATCGCGACCTTCTTCTTCGACCGGCGGACGGCGCTCGTGCTGCTCGTCTGCGCCCCCGTGCTGCTGGCCGTACACACGGCGAGCACCGCCGTCATGCGTCGCCTGGACGAGGGCCGGGACGGTGCGATCGGCGAAGCCTCGGACCGTGTAGTGGAGTTCGCGCAGAACCAGCCCGTCCTGCGGGCCTTCGGCCGGACCACCGAAGGCTACGGGGCTATGGACGACGCCCTGGTCGCGGAGTCGCGGGCCGACCGCCGACTGATCGTCCGCGGCCTGCCCGGCCTGGTCTCCTTCGCCTTTGCCGCTCGGTTGGTGTTCGCCCTGCTGCTCGCACTGGGCGTGTCCTGGCACCTGGACAATTCGCTGACGGTCCCCACCCTGCTGGCGCTCCTCGTCCTGACGGTCCGTCTGATCGACAGCCTCTCCGGGGCGGCAGACGTGGGCGCGGGGATGCGGATCGCCCGTAACAGTCTGGAGCGGCTCGGCGCCGTCCTGGACGAGCGGCCGTTCCCGCAACCCGCCGAGCCGCAGGTACCCCAAGGGGCCGAGGTGGAGTTCGAGGGGGTCGAGTTCCGTTACGCGGAGAAGGATGCGACCCAGGAACAGGCGCGAACCACGCGCCCCGTGCTCGGCGGTGTGAGCTTCCGGCTTCCGGCACGCAGCATGACCGCTCTCGTCGGTCCCTCCGGGGCAGGCAAGACCACAGTCGCCAGGCTGCTTGCCCGCTTCTGGGACACCACGGGCGGCACCGTCCGGATCGGGGGAGTCGACGTACGGCAGATCGCACCCGAGGTGCTCGCCGCTCATGTCTCCCTGGTCTTCCAGGACGTCTATCTGTTCGAGGGCACGATCGAGGACAACGTCCGGATCGGTGCGCCGGACGGAGACTACGAGCGGTTGGCCGGGGCCGCAAGGCTCTCCGGGCTCGACCGTGTGATCGAGGAACTGCCCGACGGCTGGGCCACCAGGGTGGGGGAGGGCGGCATCGCGCTCTCCGGCGGTCAGCGCCAGCGCGTGTCCATCGCCCGTGCCCTCCTCAGGGACACCCCGATACTCATCCTCGACGAGGCCACCGCCGCGCTCGATCAGGAGAACGAGGCCCTGCTCGCCGAGACGGTCCGCACGCTCGCCGCCGAGAAGACCCTGCTGGTCATCGCCCACCGGCTCAGCACGGTCGTCACTGCTGATCAGATCCTGGTGCTGGAGGACGGCGGGATCACCGAGCGCGGCACCCACAGCGAGCTGGTCACAGCGGGCGGCACCTACGCCTCCTTCTGGGAACAGCGCACCCAGGCCCACGGCTGGCGGCTGGAGACGACGCCATGACCACCGTCCGCGCCCTGACGACGAGCGGAACACCACAGGAAAGGCACACCAGCATGACGACAGGCTCTCCGTACGACTGGGAGGAATGGGGGAGATCCGTACCCGAGCTCCGATGTACGAGCAGCATGGAAATGCCCTACGAGGACCCGTCGGCCGCAGCCGTGCGCCTCACGGACGCGGGACTGGACGACGAGTCCGCTGTGTACGAACAGGAGGGCTCCTGGTACTTCGCCGCAGGCTCCGCGGTGACGCTCACGGCGTCCGCTGTGAGCGTCACCGCAAGGGCGGACGGACGGACCTGGACCGCCGAGGCGGGCAAGCGACCGCTGGAGGTGTTCGCCGCCGCACTCGACGCCCTGGGCGACGCCGGCCATCAGGACCGCCGCTTCTACGGCTGGTCCGCCTTCGAGCTCGCACACATCCTGCACGGCGACCCGGCGGCGGCCGGTACACGCCCCCTGCTGCACGCGCTGGTCCCCTGTGTCGAGGTGTCCCTCACGCCTGGCCGGGCCGAGATACGGGCCGTCGACGAGGCGTGGGCCCGGAAAGTCGGCGAACTGCTCGCTGAGTCCCCTGCTTCCGCCACCCGGCCCGCCTCCGTCGGGGTGGCACCGGACCGGGCCGAACACCTCATCACCGACGGCACCGCAGCCTACGGAGAAGCGGTTGCCCGCACCGTCGCGGACATCCGGGCGGGACTGCTGGAGAAGGCCGTAGTCTCGCGTGCGGTTGCGCTGCCCGCCGGGCCGGTTGCGGATTTCGCAGCGACCTACCTCGCCGGCCGACGGGCCAACACTCCCGCCCGTTCGTTCCTCATCGACCTCGGCGGGCGCAAGGCCACCGGATTCAGCCCCGAAACGGTGCTGGAGGTCCGGCAGGATGGCCGGGTAAGCACGCAGCCGCTCGCGGGCACCCGCGCTCTGGGACCTGACCCGGAGGAGAACGACCGACGGCGGGATGAACTGCTCACGGACCCGAAGGAGATCCACGAGCACGCTGTTTCCGTGCGCCTCGCGTGTGACGAGATGGAGGCGGTCTGCCGCCCCGGGTCCGTCGTGGTCGAGGAATTCATGGCGGTCAGGCCACGTGGTTCGGTGCAGCATCTCGCCTCGCGTGTCACGGGACGGCTCCGTTCCGGCACCGGCCCATGGGCGGCCTTCGCCTCGCTCTTTCCCGCGATCACCGCCACGGGCTCACGGAAGAGGGCTGCGCTGAGCGCACTGGTGCGCTACGAGGAGGGCCCCCGGGGACTGTACGGCGGCGCGGTCTTCCGAGGGGGCACGGACGGTTCACTTGACGCGGCCCTGGTCCTTCGGACGCTGCTGGGGGAGGGGGACAGGGCCTGGCTCCGTGCGGGCGCCGGCGTCACCGGCCAGTCCGTTCCCGCACGGGAGATCGAGGAGACGTGCGAGAAGCTGCGCAGCGTAGCTCCCCATCTCAGGTACGCCGAGGGGTGACGGCCGTACCGTACTTTACCGGAGGGCAGAGGCAGTATTGCCCCTGCCCTCCGTGCGCCTACTGCCGGATGGCGACGAGGACGTAGCTGTTGCCCACCTGCCAGACAGGAGTGGCATGACCGAAGCCCGCTTCGGCCAGCAACTCGATGTACCGACCGAGCGTGACGGCGCAGTCGGCGTGGACGAGGCCTGGCTTGCGGCGCTCGGCGCGCAGCCCCGTCAGCTCGGGCTCGTTTTTGATGGCGGACCACCATGTCTCCCAGTCCTCGTGGTCGAAGGCATGACGGCGTTCGACCCGGCGGACGCCTACGAACTCTGCGATCTCTGCGAACCCGGCCCCGCCCTGCGACAGGTGGTCCGCGTTGATCAGTATCCCGCCGGGCCGCAGGAGGGTCCTCAGCTCGGCGTAGGTGCTCCGCAGTATGCCTTCGGGGAGGTAGTGAAGCGCGGTGGCGGACACGACCGCGTCGATCGGCCCCTGAAGTGCGAGGGCGCTCGTCCAGCCCTCCTCGCCGATCACCGCTTCGACGTACCGTGCGGCGTCCGGATGACGGGCGCGGGCCAGTGCCAGCAGCAGCGGGTCCATGTCGACGGCGACTATCTCGGCCTGCGCCAGGCGCTCGTCGAACTAATTGGAAATGATTACCATCTCGGATAATGTGAGGGGCGGAAGCCGACATGGCGGCGGGCCCGACCGCACCGCCGACGGCGGATGCCCCAGATCCACCGACGGCGGGGTCGGGCCAACTGGCCTGAAGGAGCGCCAGGCGGTATGCCGGGCCCCCAGGCGTTTGCCGCGGCCGGTGCTGGGCTTCTCCTTCCTGGTGCCGGCCCTCCTTTTGAGACGGCCCGTACGTGGGTCGACTCCGAAGGCTGATTGACCAGCAACTGCACCTACTTGCACGTAAGGAGGCGACGATGGCCAGCGATTCGTCGGCTGCCGTTCCCGATCGACCCAGACGTCGCCACGCAGCAGATCGACGGCCTGAAGTACTGGACGCCCTCCGAAGGAACGGAGGGTTTGTACGTGCTCAGAGCCTTCACGCGTCGATGACGCAGCAGGGAATCCGTATCGGCCTCACCACGGTGTACCGGGCGCTGGCTGCCGCAGACGCGGAAGGGAGGCTCGAAGCGGTATACACGCGCAGCGGGGCGAAGGCGTACCGGTACCTACCTCCGGTCCATGAGCACCACTTGACGTGCCGGGTCTGCGGAGCCGGCGTCGCGTTCTTCTGCCAGGTGCTGGAGGACTGGGTCGCGCAGCTCGGGCCTCGTCACGGGTTCGAGGACGTGCGGCACGCTGTCGCCGCGACGGGCACCTGCCCCGGTTGTGCGTTAGGCGATGCGGGCTGAGAAGGGCTTATGTAGGCCTGCCCGGCCCTGATAGCGCCACCCTTCCAAGGGGCATCGCCCCGTCGTCGCGCCACCTCACTTGAATGGGAACCCACCTGTCCAAGGGGCTGCTCAGTGTTGTCACGGGCAACACGCCGGCCGTACGAGGGAGAGCCGTTGACGGACTCGTGCGGCTGTCAACGGACGCAGTCACCCTGGCGGTGTCAGTCCATGGACGCGTGAAGAACGTCCCTCGGTCCAGCGCTTCCTCTCCGGAGGCGATCCGTGTACCGAGACGATCGCTCCCAAGGCTGCCACGGGGAGCCCGGCCGTGATCCTCCGGCAGGACCTGCTGTCGCTCCGCCGGACCGCAGGAAGCGACCATGTCATTCTCGCTCTCCCCGAAAACCTGGACATCCTGGCCTTTCTCGTGGAGTTGTGGCGAACCCGAAGCGGTGCGACCTCCCTCGGGGACCACTACGCGCGGCGCCGGTCCTGGTGGGTGTCGACCCGGCGCCGTTCATGGCTGACATCGGTTGCGTACACCAGGCCGTTCGCCTGTGGAACGGCTGGGACCGCACGGCTCCGCTCACGCAGGCCGAGGCTGCTGCACGGCAGGTCGAGTCCGCCGATGTGCTCTACGTGCCCGCGCGAAGGACGCCGACAGCGGGTACGCATCAGGTGTGGCGTCCCTGGTCGAGCAGATCAACGGTACCGCTCTGCTTTTCGACCCGTCCGCCGACGAGAAGCACCTTATGCGTACCCGCTGTCGGCCGACTTCGGTGAACAGTGGCTGGTGCGCCTGGATTCCATGGTGATCCCCGGCATCCGGCGCGGATCCACCCACCTCGAGCCCTCCGTCGAGTCTGTGCGGTGGCGCGCCCGCCGTCCCGTCCACCCGCAACGCCTGGCCGACGCCCTCGCCAAGGTCATGAGGGGAGTCACACGCAGCCGAGGCCATCTGTGGCTTTCCAGCCGTCCCGATTCCGTGGTCACCTGGCGCTCCGCAGGCGCACACCTGGACCTGCGAGAGGCGGGCAGGTGGCTGGAGCCGGAGGAAACGCGCGCTTGGCAGGCCGCCACACCTCAGAGACGCACCCTCGCGTCGTGGTTCTGGCACGACTGTTACGGGGAGCGGCGCAACGAGATCGTCCCGTCCTCACCGGAGTGGATCTCGATGAGCAGCCACCCGACTGGCACTCGACGAGGTTTTGCTGACCGGTCGTGAGCCGGCGCAGGGCAGGGCAGGGATGCGGGGGCGGCGGTGCCCGACCCGTTGCTCGGGTGACGGCTCACTGATGGAGGGGAGTCCTGCAGTCAGGCGCAAATGGACCCCGTCGACCGATGTCATGGTCGACGGGGCCCACTTGTATGCGGTATGGGCCGGACCAGACGATGCCGTGGCTGCGACCACCGCCCGGCCCGGAGTTCAGGGGTGCGCTGCCAAGGCGTCCGGGTGCTCGTGCTCACGCGAGTCGTCGATGCCGTACGTGTCCCATTCGGGGAAGTGGTCGGCCGCGGGCCGCGCCTCACCCTCGGACATCAGGCATGCGGACAACGCTTCGTGGAGTGTCTCCGCGCGCAGATCCGTACCGATGAAGACCAGTTCCTGACCCTGCGTGGTCATGGAGTCACGTGCGCCGGACGGCTCGAAGCGGGCCACGGAGCCTGCCTGCGACCAGAGACCGGTTACATTCGGCCGACTGGACAGCCAGAAGAAGCCCTTGGAGCGCAGAACCCGTCCGTACCGGCCGCTGTCGAGCCCGTCGGTGACGAACGTCCACAAGCGGTCGGGATGGAAGGGGCGGTCCGAACGGAAGACCATGCTGGAGATTCCGTACTCCTCAGTCTCCGGCATATGGTCCCCGTTCAGCTCCCGCACCCATCCGGGAGCCTGCTGGGCCCGTTCCAGGTCGAAGAGGCCGGTACCGAGGACCTCGGACAGTTCGACGCGCCCACGGCTGACGGGCACGATCCGGGCCGCAGGGTTGAGGCGGGTGAGCGCGGCGTTGAGCTGCTCACGCTCTCGTCCGTCCGCAAGGTCGAGCTTGTTGAGCACGATGACGTCGGCAAACTCGATCTGGTCCATGAGCAGGTCGCTGACCGTGCGCTCGTCATCCTCGTACTGGTCGAGTCCACGCTCGGCAAGGCCGTCACCTCCAGCCAGTTCCGGCAGGAAGTTGGCCGCGTCGACCACTGTGACCATGGTGTCGAGCCGGGCTAGGTCGCCCAGCGTCGCCCCGTCGTCGCGGGGGAAGGAGAAGGTGGCGGCCACCGGCATCGGTTTCGAGATGCCGCTGGACTCGATCAGCAGGTAGTCGTAGCGCCCTTCACGGGCGAGCCGGTCCACTTCCTCGAGGAGATCGTCGCGGAGGGTGCAGCAGATGCATCCGTTGGTCATCTCGACCAGGCGTTCCTCGGTGCGTGAGAGTGCTGCCTCACCTCCGCGCACCAGCGCCGCATCGATGTTGATTTCGCTCATGTCGTTGACGATCACTGCGACTCGCAGGCCCTCACGGTTGCCGAGGACATGGTTGAGCAGTGTGGTCTTGCCGGCTCCCAGAAAGCCGGAGAGCACAGTGACGGGCAGCAGGTCCTGCGCCATGAAGGATCAGTCCTCGGGGTGCAGGAGGCCGCGCTCGTATGCCTTCACCAGCCGCTGCGGCACCTGGTAGACGGAGCCGTCGACGGTGACCGGCACGAGCTGAGGCGTCGTGGCCTTCCACTGGGCGCGGCGGTGACGGGTGTTGCTGCGGGACATCTTCCGCTTCGGGACTGCCATGGAGACCTCCTGGGTCGGCGTAGGCAACGAACGCTATATGAAAATGATAGTCAATATCAAATGGCTCGGTTGGTATGACGCTGTTTCTCCGTCGGTGATTCCTCCCGAGGGCGGCGTACTCCTCGCCGACTTGCGGTCGCCCCCTCCGGCGTCCTCTCGCGGTTGAGGTTGCTCCTTGCGCACACTGTTCCCGTTGCACCATGGGCGAAAGGGTGGACGGCCGGAACCGGGGGTCTTTCAGCCGTGCGGGCGGGAGTGGTTGCTCCCCTTGCACTCTGTGCTGGGTGTCCGGCGCCGGCACGGCGGCACGTGGCGCCGGTAGTGCGGGTGACACTGCTCCCGCTGTCTCCCGCGGCTGGTGAAGCGTGGTCCGTGCGCTGACAGGGGTGCGCCACCTTGAGTGCCCCTTCAACGCCTCACGGGGTCGCCGTCGGTGCCGTCGTTCCAGCTATGCAACATCGCGTGGCCTCCATGTTGCAGGGGTGTACTCGTCTTCAGGCGGGTCGCCTCGTGATCCGTCCGGCGTCGAAGATGTGCACCTCGCCGTGGCCGCCCCGTGTGACGGCGACCCAGTCGGAGCCGGGCGAGGCGGCCACCGCTCGGCGTTGGACGCCTTCCCAGGGAGTGCCGCCGCGAGACGGCGCACCGTCCATGGCGGGGAGGGGGACGCGGCGCAGGGTTTCGTCGGCGCACAGGAGAACCAGTTCGTCACCGTCGGGATGGATGTGGGTGAAGACCGTGTGATCACGGGCGAGGGCCAGCCGGAAGACCAGGCCCGGGCCGAGGTCCGTGAGGTGCGTGCGCCCCGTCACCAAGTCGTGGCGCCACGCCTGGTTCGTCCAGTCCGGCCACCGCAACGGCTCCGGGTGGCCGCCGCGTAGCGTGCTCCACAATGCCCGTCGGTGAGTGTCGAGGCGCAGGTACCAGCCTCGGGCTGGTGACTCCCACGGAATCACCGCCTCGGCCGCCAATCCGTCAGCCATCCTGCGTGCTGGATGTACTCCCTCGCTCGTGGCGGCGAACACGCGGCCTGAGTCGGGGTCCTGGGCGTCACCGTGGCCGTCGTCAGGCAGTGGCAGGACCATGTCAGGCGTGACGGTGGGGCAGCCGGGCCGAGCCGCGAGGAGATCCGCGAACCGGTGTGCGGCCAGCGCGCCGGGTTGCCGGTGCCGCAGGACGACGAGCGGGTCACCACCGCCAAGGACCGTCACCCCCGGTTCCCCGGCGCGTGTGCGTACCCGTGCGGCCTCTCCGGTCGCGAGGTCGACGACTGTCAACAGGTCCGACCAAGGCTCGATGTTCTTGCCCAGGCCGGTCGTGCCGACGGGCTGGGGCGTAGCCCGTCCGCAGTGCTGCTGACCGGCGCCGCGGTGGCCGCCGCGTTGCAGGCCGCGCTGCTCGTCCTGATGGTCATGGCGGATCAGTTGGACCTTCAGCTCATCTACCGGTATCTGTTGGGTTCTCTCTCCGCCCGGACCTGGGAGGACGTCACGGGGCTGTGGCCGTGGCTGCTCGTCGCGGCTCCCGCCCTCGTGCTCTGTGCGCCTGTCGCCTGTGCTCTTGGTCATGCGTCTGGGCGACGAGGATGCCGAGGCGCTGGGTGTGCGTGCCCGGCGGGCGCGGCTGGCCGCGCTGGCCTCGCCGTCGTGCTGATCGCACCCGTGACGGCCGTATGCGGACCCGTCGCATGGGTGGGGTTTCTCGCCCCGCACCTGGCGCGATGGTTCAACCCTCGTGCAGGTGCGGTGCGTTGGCTTCCCTGGTCCGCCGTGTGGGGTGCCGTGGTCGTGGCGGTCGCCGACGTCCCGGCGCGTCTGGCACTGGCGCCGGTGGAGACGCCGGCCGGTGCCTGGACGGCCTTGCTGGGAGTGCCCGCGGGGATCGCCCTGATGCGTTCCCGGCGCCGCGACCGGATGACCGAGGGCAGTCGAACCGGTGCGGGGGCGGTGCGCACGCTGGTGCCTGGACCGCGTACCGACACCCCTCGTCCGGACGTCGAGGCACCTCATGCCGGAGGGCGGGGGAACGACAGCCAGGAGGAGCCCGGCGCCCGCGGCACTGTGCCACTGCCCGGCGAGACGACTGGTACGGAGGAAGCACGGTGAGGTGGCGTTTCGTAGCACTGTCGGCTTTGGCCGTCGTGTGCGCCGGACTGGAACTGGTGGCCGGACGCGGCAGCTCCTTGCTTCGGGAACGGTCTTCACCGCCGCACGGCGGTCCTCGCTACGGTGGAGCCGTGGCTGCTGGCTGCCGTGCTGCCGATCGCAGCGCTGCTCACCGAAACCCCCTTCGCCGAGGCACGTGGGCGCGCGAGGCGTGGTGCCCGCACCCGGCAGGCCGGCGCCGAGCTGTCGGCCGACGCCGTCGAGACTGTCGACGGACTGCGTGAACTGCTCGCCTTCGGCGCCCTCGACGACCGACGAAGCCGACTGGCGGAACGCGGACGGCGGGTGGGCGACGCCCAACGCGTCGAAGCCACCCGGGAGGCCCTGGCCGCCTCGGTCCGTGACCTTCTCATCGTGGTGGCCGTCCTCGGTGTGGTAACCGCGGTGGCGCAGTCCGTGACCTCGGGGCGGCTGCACAGGGCGTGGGCGCCGGCAGCGATGGCCCTCGCCCTCGCCGTCCTCGGCCCTGTCGCGGAGTCGGCCCGGTCCCTGAGCCAGGCCGTGTCCCTGCGTGCTGCCGCCTCCCGCGTGGGCACTGCGGTCAAGGATCCAGCCCTCGCTCCGCCGCCGCTCTCGCCCCGCTCTCTTCCCCCGGGCCGGCCCCCTGGGCGTCCGGCTGCAGGGGGTGAGATTCGACTACGGCGGCGGTCCCGTGCTGGACGGCGTCGACCCGACCGTTCCAGCCGGGCAGACGCTCGCCCTGGTCGGCGCTTCGGGCGCCGGGAAGTCGACGTGCGCCCATATCCTGGCGCGCTTCCGGGACCCAGCCGCCGGAGCGGTACAGCTGATACCCGCGGACGGGGCCCCCATCGACGTAAGCGAGGTGGATGATGCCGAACTTCGCCGGTCCGCCGCGCTGGTGGGACAGGAGACACCTCTCTTCCACGGCACCCTCGCCGACAACCTTCGCCTCACCGCGCCGACGCCGACGACGACCTCCTCGCCGAAACGGCACGTCTGTGCGGCGTCGACCGAATCGCCCCGATGGACACCCTGGTCGGAGGGCGCGGCGCCACCCTCTCCGGAGGCCAGCGAGCCCGCATCGCCCTCGCCCCCGCGCTCCTGACACAGCCGAGAGTCCTGATACTGGACGAGTCCACCGCCCGCCTGGACAACACCAGTGACGCCGAACTCGCCACGGCGCTGCATCAGGAGGGGCGCACGACCGTTGTCATCACCCATCGCCGCGCCACCATCCGCCGGTGTGACCGCATCGCGGTCCTTGACGCCGGACGGGTCACCGAGGAAGGCACTTGGGAGGAACTGTCCGGACGCTCCGAAAGTGCGCTCAACCGCTGCCTCGTTCACATCCCGGCCTGACTGTCGGGTAGTGCGACGGCTGAGGTGAGGCAGCACACATCCCGCGGGTCTTCTGTGAAGCGCGGGCCGTAAACCGACTCGAGGCACGCTTGTGCGGCAGGCGTGACCGGTCGAGGTCACGATGGTGGTGGGGCATAGCTGGCGTAACCGGGGGCGACAAGGGGCTATGGATCACATTCCAGGCCACCAGCGTGGTGATGAGGATCCCGGTGAAGAGTGCAGCGCGATGACCTCGCCATAGTTCAGGGACTGCCGCATGGTGAAGGGACCGTGGGCGGGCCGGCGCGAGAATTCAATTACGAAGAGCTGCGGACTCTTGCGATGGTTGCGTTGCAGCAGGCAAGCCGATACGGAGAGCTGCCGTTCGAGCGCCGTCCCCTGTTGGCGCACGGACGGACCCGGCTGCGTTTCGCGAAGCCCGGTGGAGTGTGAGCAGATGGCAACGATTTGCTCGTCGCCGCCGCTGCCCACCCATGAGCCTCAACGCGATCCTCATGGGTGGACGGTGCGCCCGTCCCGCATCTCGATCACCCGGTCTGCGAAGTGCCGTACGACTGGCCGGTCGTGGCAGATGAACAGGTAGCCGAGGCCCAGTTCGTCCTGGAGGTCAGCGAGCAGGTTCAGCACGCCGGCCCGCACGGAGGCGTCGAGTGCCGACACAGGTTCGTCGAGGACGAGCAGCTGCGGATCGGAGGCGAGGGCGCGGGCGATTCCTGCACGCTGGCACTGGCCGCCGGAGAGTTCGTGCGGTCGCCGGTCCCCGCACGAGGGGTCGAGGCCAACCCGGTCGAGCAGCTCGGCCACGCGGGCGTGTCCGTGGGCCGGGTTCCATCTGCCGTGCACCTTCAGTGGCTCGGACACTGCGTCGCGGATGCGGTGGCGGGGGCTGAGGGAGCCGTAGGGGTCCTGGAAGACCGGTTGCATGCGTGGGCGCAGCGGACGCAGTTCGCGTTCCGTCATAGACGTCAGCTCCCGCCCCTGGAACCGGACGGTCCCGGCGTCGGGCCGGCGTAGCTGGAGCACCGTGAGGGCGGTGGAGGACTTGCCGCACCCGGAGGGGCCGTTGAGAGCGAGGGTCTCACCGGCGTCCAGTGTGAACGTGACGTGGTCCACGGCGGTGACCGGGCCGTAGCGGACGACGAGGTCGCGGACGTCCAGCAGGGGATAGCTCATACGAACTTCCGTAGAGGGTCGGGCACGTCGGCGGCATGGTGGCAGGCGACCAAGCGGTCGTCCACGGCCTGGAGGGCGGGTTCGCGGTCGTGGCACGGGTCCGTCGCCAGCGGGCAGCGCGGCGCGAAGGCGCAGCCCGGCCCGAGGGCGTCGGGCGCGGGCGGGGTGCCGCGGAGCACCGGCAGCCGGCGGCGACGGGGGCCGTCCTGCGGGAGCGAGGCCAGCAGGCCAGCCGTGTACGGGGCGCGTGGACGGCCGAGTACCTGCCGTACCGGGCCGAGTTCGGCCGCCCGCCCCGCGTACATCACCAGCACCCGGTCCGCGTGGGCCCGTACGACGTCCAGGTCGTGGGTGATGAGGACCAGTGCGGCGCCGACCGCTTCGCGCTGCTCGGCGAGCACCCGCAGGACCTGCTCGCGGCGCTCCTCGTCCAGTGCTGTGGTCGGTTCATCGGCGACGACGACGTCGGGCTCGTTGACCGTTGCCATGGCGATCACCGCGCGCTGTCGCATTCCGCCCGAGTACTCATGGGGGTAGGCCCGTGCCCGGCGCGCGGCGTCCGGGATGCCGACCCGGTCCAGTGCCGCCACGGCCCGGGCGTGCGCCTGTCTGCGGGACAGGTGCCGTACCGACCGTACGGCGGCGGCGAGCTGGTCGCCGACCGGGTGGACGGGGGAGAGGGCGGACAGGGCGTCCTGGGGGACGAGGGTGATCCGGCGCCCGCGTTCGGCGGCGAGGTCGGCGTTGTCCCGCAGGCGCACGCTGCCGCCGACGGTCGCGCCGCGCGGCACCATGCCGAGCAGTGCCCGGGCGGTGAGGGACTTGCCCGCCCCCGACTCCCCGACGATGGCGAACACCTCGTGCGGGAGTACGTCGAAGGTCAGTCCGCGCACCGCCTCGACCTGGCCGAACGAGATCCGCAGGTCACGGACCGACAGTAGTGCTTCAGACGGCATGGGCGGTCTCCTTCCGTACAGTGCGGCCGGTCGTGCGCCGGTCTCCCCGGCCTTGCGCGTATGCCGCGCCCGACACGGCCAGTCCCGCCAGCAGGGCCAGTGCGGCGGCAGGCGCGAGGGCCGCCCAAGGGGCGCGTTCCACGTAGGCGCGGGACTCGTCGAGGAGAAGACCCCACTCGGGGGCGGGCGGCTGGGCGCCGAGGCCGAGGAACCCCAGGGATGCCAGGGCGAGGGCGATGCCGGGCAGCCGCAGCAGGGCATGGCGGGCGACCGGGGCGGCGACGGACGGCAGGACGTGCCGGGTGAGAATCCACAGCGGCGGTGCGCCTATGGCGCGTTGGGCGGTCAGGAACGCCGACGCCCGGACCTCCTGTACCAGCGCCGCCGCATGCGCGGCCAGGGGCGGCCAGGAGATCAGCGCGACCGCCAGGGCCGCTCCGCCGGTGCCGGGGCCGGCGGCCGCCGCGACCAGGATGCCGACGATCACCGGCGGCAGCGCGTTGGCGATGTCCGCAGCGCCCGACGCAATGCCGGGCACGAAGCCGAGTGCCAGGGCGACCACCAGGCTCAGCAGGCACACGGCCACCGCCGTGCCGACCGTGGAGGCGGCCCCGTGACCGAGCCGGGCCAGCACGTCGCGACCCAGCCCGTCGGTACCCATCGGGTTCGACCACGAGGGCGGGGCCAGCCGAGCCGTGGTGTCGACCGCGTACGGGTCGCGGAACAGGCCCCAGCCGATCGCGGCCAGCAGGAGAGTGCCGAGGGCGGCCGGAATCGCCGGGTGTGCCCGGACAGGGCGGGCCGGTGGCAGCGAGAGCCCGGCGTCACGCAGGGCGGGACCCAGCAGCCGGCGTCGCACGAGGGCGGCCAGCGCTCCGGTGATCAGGCCCAGTGCGAGCAGGGCGAGGACGGCCCCCTGGAGCAGCGGCAGATCCTGGGACTTGGCCGCGCCCAGCGCGGTACGTCCGATGCCGGGCACCGCGAAGACGGTCTCCACGGCGACCGCGCCGCCCGTCAGGCCGACAGCGACCATCCCGAACTGCGGTACCAGCGGCGGCAGTACGCGACGCAGCGCGGCGAGGGCGACACGGGTCCGGCTCACTCCCGCTCCCCGCCACAGCTCCACCCATCGTTCGGCCAGTACGGCGGGCAGCGCGTCCGCGACGAGCCGCCCGAGCAGGCCGCCCGCAGGGACGCCGAGCGCGAGGGCGGGCAGGACCAGGTACTCCGGACCCTGCCACCCGGACGTCGGCAGCCACCCCATCCACACTCCGCACACCAGCAACGCCACGGTGGCCAGGAGGAACTCCGGCACGGCGGCGGCCATCGCGGCGAACGCTCCTGCCGACCCCCGCCCCCGCACCAGTACGGGTGCCACCAGCGCCACAGCCAGCAGCAGGGCCATGGTCAGAGCGGTGGCCATCAGGCCCAGCGACACCTGGAGTCCGGAGACGACGGACGGGAGGATGTCCGTACCCGACACCCAGGAGGTGCCGAAGTCGCCGCCCAGGAGCCCGGTGGCCCAGTCGCCCAGCAGGGAGAGCGGGCCCGCGTCCAGGCCGAGGTCCTGGCGGATCGCGGACAGGGCCTCCTCGGTCGGCTCCTGTTCGGCGGACCGCGCGCGCAGCACGGTCAGGGCCGGGTCCCGGCCGGAGAGCCAGGGCAGCAGGCCGACGGCGGCCAGTGCGGCGGCGAGGGCGACGGCGCGGGTCACCCCCGCTGCGGTCGGCCTCACTTGACGTGGGTGTCTAGCGTGACCAGTTCCCGCTCGCGCGGGTCGTGGGCCGCGCCGACCACGTCGGCGGCGTCGCCCTGGATCACGCGCTCGTGGAGCATCGGCACGGCCGCGTCGGTGGCGAGTACGGCGGCCTCGGCATCGACGACGGCTCGGCGGCGGGCGTCACCTGTCGGCGTCGCGCCCGCCTTGCTCAGGGCCTTGTCCACGGCCGGATCGGCGAGCTGGGAGATGTTGAACGAACCGTCGGAGGCGAAGTCGCTGTACAGGTACGCGGCCGGGTCGCCGGAATCGAGGACGGTGGCCCGGGAGAGGATGAAAGCGTCGAACGCGCCCGCCAGGGCATCGGACTCGATATTGGCGTACTCGCGGACCTCCAGCTTCACCCGGAACCCCGCCTTCTGCAGCTGCTGCTGCAGGGCGGCGGCCACCTCGGGCAGTTCCGCCCGGTCGGTGAACGTACCGATGGTGATGCTCTTGCCCGCCGGATCACCCGACTTCGCACCGCGCGCCGGCTCGCGCAGGTCGGCCGCCCACGGCAGCGCGGGCCCGAGCAGCCCCTCGGCCACGTCGGCCCGCCCCTCGTACACGCCCTTCACGATCGATTCGGCGTCGATCGTCTCCCGGGCCGCCGCCCGCAGCGCCGGGTCCTTGAAGGCGCCCTTCTCCGTGTTGAGGTACAGCGTGTTGGTGCGCGGCATCGGGACCTCGGTGATCAGGTCCTTGTCCAGCAGTGCGGCCTGTGAGACGGGGACCGCCTCGACGATGTCGGCCTCGCCGCTGCGTAGGGCGGCGGCGCGGGCGGTGCCGTCGGGCACGAACGTCACGTCGATGCCGGGAGCCTTGGCCGTGCCACCCCAGTAGTCGTCGTAGCGGTCGAGGGCGGCGGAAGAGGTGCCGCTAACCTTGGTCAGCTCGAAGGGGCCGGTGCCGGCGCCGACCGGATTCACCGTCCTCCCCTTATATGCCTTCGCCGCGAGAATCGATAGCTGAGGGGAGCTGAGCCGCTGCGGGACCAAGGGGTCCTCCTCGGCGGTCTTGACGATCACGGTGCCGGGGTCCCCTTCCTTCACGGTCAGCTCGACGCCGTCGAGAATGCGGGGCTTGGGGGAGGCATCCGTTGCCTTGACGAGGGAGCGGACGACGGCCTCGGCGGTCAGCTCGGTGCCGTCGTGAAAAGTGACGTCCTTGCGGAGGGTGAAGGTCCAGCTCCGGCCGGACTGCTTCCACCCGGTGGCCAGCGCGGGCTCGGCGTCGCCGTCCGCGTTCAGTCTCACGAGCGTCTCCGCCGTGGACCAACGGGACAGCTTGAACGCGTCGTCGGAGAGCGGGGAAAGGCCCGAGCGTGGCGGCTGCATCATCGCGACGCGGAGGCGCTCACCTGCGCCGGTGCCGGTGGCCTCCGTGGACGCGAAACAGCCGGTGAGCAGGGCGGAGGCGGCGAGGACCGCGGGGAGGAGCAGGGGGCGGGACGGCACGCGCACGGGTCACTCCGGGTAAAGGGCGGGTCAATGGTTGAGCGTGCGACGACCGTAACATGATGATAATCGTTTTCAGGAACGGGATCTGGGTCCCGCGCCCATGCGCAGGCAATTTCTGGGCGCCCGCGTCCCCTTCGGCCGGTGTGAGGTGCTCGTGGATCAGGTGGGTGTGGGGAAACCCATCTGGTGCTGGGCCGTTGTCGGCGCGTGGATGAGCCTCGGACACAGGGTGTTGGTTCGAAGATTGTGGGGCGCGTACTCCATCGCGAAGGAGCGGGTGAGTTCGAGGTGGCGGCCTTCGGTGCGAAGTCGATGCCGGTGTTGGGAGAGGTGTCAGGGCGCCGATCGAGAACACGTTGACGACGGATCCGCCCCGGTCTTCACCGTCTCCGGGGCAACACGCTGGGGGGTGACCAGCACAACGGAGTGTTGATGTGCATCAGCTTGTCGCAGCCCTCGACCGTGTGCTCAAGCGGCTTGGAGAAGGCGTTGCCGGCGTTGTTCACCAGTCCATCCACCTGGCCGTAGGCGTCGACGAGCTGGGTCGTCAGCTCCTCGATGGTCTACTCGGAGACGGTGTCGTCGGCCGCTGCGATGGCTGGGCCTTCAGGGTCTACCGACGGGCCGGGGCCTGCGTCCGTTCGGCGGCGGGAGTGTCGCGCAGTCCGAGCCGCAGGTGCTCGACGTGGAAGAGGGCCTGCTCCAAAAGCTCCGCGACATGATTGTCGTGGAGGGCGTAGACGATGGAACGGCCCCGGCGCTCACCGGTGACGAGCCCAAGGTTGCGCAGCAGGCGGAGCTGGTGGGAGCAGGCGGAGGCTTCCATGTCCACGGCTTCGGCGAGGTCGCCGACCGCGCAGGGCCCTTCCTGGAGGCGGGCCAGGATGTACAGCCGCGAAGGCGTGGCCAGGGCCTGGAGGGTGGCGGCTACGTCGGTGGCCCCAGCTGCGTCCAGGCGCTCGCGAGAGGTGGCGTGGTTCTTGTCGTCGGCTCCGTGACCCATGACATCCATTCTACCTTCTATACATGAAGACCTGTTCATGTGTTCCTGTATGGTGGTCGTGTCGCTGCGCTTCCGTCCTGGAGGGGTTCCTTCGTCATGCCTTCTGAACTGAACCAGCGGCCCGAACGGGCTGCACCGGCCGTCCCGGGTATGGCGCCGAAGCGCCGTACCCGGGTGTTCGCCCTGGCCGAGGCGCGGTGGGCCGCTGCAGCGCTGGTGCTGTTCCTGATCGCGTTGCCGCTCCAGCTGGCCGGCGCTCCCGCCTGGATGTGGGGACTTCTCTATGCCGCTGCCTACCTCACCGGCGGCTGGGAGCCGGCCTGGGCCGGGCTGGCGGCGCTGCGGGAAAAGACGTTGGATGTCGATCTGCTGATGATCGTGGCCGCGATCGGCGCGGCATCGATCGGGCAGGTGATGGACGGCGCGCTGCTGATCGTCATCTTCGCTACGTCCGGCGCCCTGGAAGCCCTGGCCACGGCCCGCACCCAGGACGCGGTCCGCGGGCTGCTCGACCTCGCCCCCACCACCGCGTCCCGGCTGGCCGATGACGGGATCGAGGAGAGCGTCCCGACCGAGGACCTGGTGGTCGGCGACACCATCCTGGTCCGGCCCGGCGAGCGGGTCGGCGCGGACGGCCGGGTGCTGGACGGAGCCAGTGAGGTCGATCAGGCCACCATCACCGGGGAGCCGCTGCCGGTCGCGAAGGAGACCGGTGACGAGGTCTTCGCCGGCACCCTGAACGGGACCGGCGCCCTGCGGATCAAGGTCGAGCGGGATGCCTCCGACTCGGTGATCGCCCGGATCGTGGCCATGGTAGAGGAAGCCTCCGAAACCAAGGCGCCTACCCAGCTGTTCATCGAGAAGGTCGAGCAGCGGTACAGCCTCGGCATGGTTTTCGCGACCCTGGCCGTCTTCCTGATCCCGCTCGCGTTCGGCGCGGACCTCACCGGCTCGCTGCTGCGGGCGATGACCTTCATGATCGTGGCTTCGCCGTGCGCGGTGGTCTTGGCGACGATGCCGCCGCTGCTGTCGGCGATCGCCAACGCGGGGCGCCATGGCGTCCTGGTGAAGTCCGCCGTCGTCATGGAGCGCCTCGGGCAGGTCGACGCGGTCGCGCTCGACAAGACCGGCACTCTCACCGAGGGCACCCCCCGCGTCGCCGACATCCGCCCCCTGTACCTGGAAGGCCCCGGACTGGACGAGGACACCCTGCTGGCGCTCGCTGCCGCCGCCGAGCACCCCAGCGAACACCCCCTGGCCCGCGCCGTCGTCGACGCCGCCCGCACCCGCGGCCTGGCCATCGCAGGCATGCGGAACTTCGCCTCCACCCCCGGCGTCGGTGTCACCGCCACCGTCGACGGCCACACGATCGCGGTCGGCGCACCGGCCCACCTCCTCGACGGCAACGACGACTCCCTCTCGGCCCGTGCTGCCGAGCTGGCGGCCGAGCTGGAGGACGGCGGGCGCACGGCCGTCCTGGTCCTGCGTGACGGTGCTCCGGTCGGCGTGCTGGGGATCGCCGACCGGCTGCGTCCCGACGCCGCAGCGACCGTCGCCGCCCTGACCACGCTGACCGGCAGCATTCCGATGCTGGTGACCGGAGACAACCCCCGTGCCGCCGCTCGCCTGGCCGCCGAGGTCGGCATCACCGGCGACGAGGTCCACGCCGGCCTCCTGCCCCAGGACAAGGTCGAGGCCGTACGGCGCCTGGAGGCGCGAGGGCGCAAGGTGCTGGTCATCGGCGACGGTGTCAACGACGCTCCCGCCCTGGCCGCCGCCCACACAGGCATTGCCATGGGCCGCGCCGGATCCGACCTCGCCCTGGAGACCGCCGACGCCGTCATCGTCCGCGACGACCTCGCGACCGTTCCCCAGGTCATTGCCCTTTCGCGAGCGGCCCGCCGCCTGGTGGTGCAGAACCTGGTGATCGCCGGTGTGTTCATCTCCGGCCTGGTCATCTGGG
The DNA here is from genome assembly GCF_036345975.1 of Streptomyces clavifer. Lineage (NCBI taxonomy): Bacteria > Bacillati > Actinomycetota > Actinomycetes > Kitasatosporales > Streptomycetaceae > Streptomyces > Streptomyces clavifer. The sequence continues at coordinate 384,097 of NZ_CP107794.1, forward strand.
ATCTGGTGGGCCACCTGCCTCTTCCGCTCGGAGTTCTCGGCCACGAGGGCTCGACCGTCATCGTCGGCCTCAACGGCCTCCGCCTGCTGCGTGACACCGCCTGGAACCGCGCCGCGAAGGACGTGCAGTGAGCCGCCGCACCAAGATCCAGCACCTGCAAGCAGAACAGAGAGTCGGCCGGCTGCCCGTCGACGCCGACTCGGCCAGCCTCGTGCTCGCGCTCGCCGGCACGATCCAGCACCTGCTGATGACCGAGTTCCCGAACGAGAAGAAAACACGAAGCTGACCTGGTTGACCACCAGCCCGAATCCCAGTGCCGTCGTCAGGTTCGGCGAGAACGTCGACAGCCCAACCATCGAGGTGAGCGCCCGCAGCAGCGCCAGGGTGATCACCAAAGACGCACGGCCACCACCAGCAGCAGCCGCCACAACTGAGCGGAACGCGAACACCAGCATCAAGAACACCAGAGGCACCGTCAGCGATTCCGCCTGCGGCAGATTACTTTCGGCGCAGTCCACCGCTTTCAACCCCCGTTCATGCCGACCCTGTGGCCTCTACGCGCAGTACACCCTGCTCACCCACCAGTTCCGGCACGAGTCGGCGGGCGGTCCGCACGGGCTGCTTCTCCCCGCAGGCCAGTACGGCATGAACCAGAGCGCCGGCCCTCCTTCCGAAGCGCAACAGGAAAATCCCACCTGCCCCAGTACGAGGCAACGGACAGGACCCAGTCGGCGCGGGCCAGACGCGCGGCCAGGCCAAGGCCGGCTATCACAGTCGCCCCGGTGTCTACCGGCCCGTCGGCGTGACAGCAGCTTCAGATGTGCCTCCCGCGTCGAAGTGGCTGACTATATAGATTTCCGCGTGGGCAGCTTCGGTCTTTGACACGTCGCCCCCCGCCGACCAACCACCCCAAAGGCCCGCAGCGGCGCCCGCACATGCAGCCACGGCCAAGAGGCTCAGGACCACCACGGCTCATGCCTGTCGGCGCCCACTCGCGGAGCCGGGCGGGCGACGAGCCGCCTTGACGGCGGGAAGGACTGCCTCAGGATCCGGACAACGGCTGGAAGAAGTACGCGCACCGATCATCCCCAGTAAACGACTCCACCCGAGCCTGGTACTGCTCTCAGAGCCGGGGCCGACAGCGTCCCTGAGCACAGAGGGCTTTGGCGAATGTACGGACCTGAGCGAGCGTCAGCGGCGTGGAGCACCGGCGGTGATCGGTCGGTACCACGACCGAATGATCACAAGTCGCTGGAGAGGGGGCGCAATGCACTCTTGTGCCCTCACCAGCAACGAGCGTCCGACCCAGGTCACCAGGTCACACAGGAGTGCACGCCAGACGGCTCTCCCGGAACCGGAAAACGCCCCTGACCGCCGGATTGCATTGCCGCCGCTCATGCTGACATCTTTTCGATGAGTTCGGGGCGGTCATCGGCGACGACTGCCAGAGCGGCAACACCATCAGCCTCGGCCCCGGCATCGCCCTGGGGCGCCGCTGCCGCATCGCCAGCGGCGTCACCCTCGCCGCCCGTATCGTCCCCGACGACACCACCATCACCGCACCCCACACCGCCGACATGCACCTCCGCCCACGCCGCCATGACCACCGCAACTGATGAACCCGCGATCTCGCTGACCAAGGGGTGGCAAGGACTGTGAAGAGCGGCGAGCTCCGGTACGGGATCGGCGTCGACGGCCCGGAGCCAGCGCCGGTGCTCCGCAGGCCGGCTCTCGTCTAGAGCGTGCGGCGCGGAGGAAGTGCGGTAGTGCGACGTCCCGGGCAACCCCGGGCTTGGGTGGGATGCACACCCAGACCGTTGACTTGGGAGCGCTCCCACCAGAGTCCCGCCTTGTGAGGGCGTGACCGGTATCGTGTGGGCAGCGATTCAGACTGTCAAGGGACCCCGCGCAACTCTCCCTTCACGTCGAGGTGACACGAATCAACCAAAAACTGGAAGCGCTACCAACTGCGTCCAATCAGGGGCCCTGGCGGGAGCCTTCAAGTCGGCCATGAGAAGAAGCCTTCGGCCAGATGGAGCGCTCTGCCCTGTCAGCAGCCGGCACTCGATGACGCAAGAGGACCCGAGTCGCGTCGTTGATCACACAGAGATCACGCCAGCCGTTCAAGCAGCCCCTCGGTGATCGGTTACGACGAACTGGCCGGGGCTCGGCACGCCAACCCGCAGCTGACCACCGTGCGTCAGCCGGTCAGGGCGCTGGGGCACAAGAGGGCACGGATACTTGTCAGCGCGATCAACTGGCAGGACTTCAGCCCTTTGATCCTGCCGACCCGGCTGACCGTTCGGGAGTCCGCGCCGTAACCGGCCGCACTGCGCTGGCTGAGTCCGACCCGCCAGGCCCCGGCGGGGATGTCCCGGCCACACCGCCGCACCAAGCTTGACGTCGACTACCGACGCCGTCGCACGCCTGGCCTTCGTGCGAACCCTGCGTGAGCTGGGGCTCGACCGCCCCACGATCCTCAAGGTCGTGGACTGGAAGCTCTCACTTCCCGAAGATGACGAGGAGGCAGGTGTCGACGATCACCGTGGGCGCACGCCGAACCAGGTGCCGAGTCGGTCGGCGAGGAGCGCGGCTACCGGCCGCGCACCGGAGGCGAGCCAGCTGCCCGCGGCCTGCGTGCAGGCTTGCATGCTGTCGGCAGTGACGAACTGGCGAATGGACCTGCGTTGTCCCGGCGACCGAGGCACAGGCAAGCTGAAGGAACAAGGCACCGCCGATGCCGAACTGGCAGGCGAGGCCTGGAGAAGCGAGAGGCAGAGGGATCTGTTGTGAGCGGGGAGATCGCGAGCGCGGCGAGCATCATGGGTCCGGGCCCGTACCGCGCCGCGATTGACGGGGTGGCCAGCGTCCTGGCCGCGGCGCCCAGGGCTCCGATCCCAGGGACCACGCCGAAGGTAGTCGCGCTCATCGCGATGGGCCGGAGTAGGTACAGCGCCCACAGAGTGTGAGGAGTGCCAGGGCGGCCGACGTCTTCGCGTTGACCCGGGTCAGTGTGCGCAACCGGTGGTCGCCGGACACGTACGCGCAGGCCCTCACCGATCTCGGCGTGCAGCCGGCGGCGGCCTTCTGCTTTCCGGGTGCTTTCTGGGGCCAGGGGGAGTTGCCCGGAACTGGCCCGTGTGGGCAGTAGGGCGTGGAACGCGCCATCGAGATCCTGCACGCCGAGATGCGGGTGGTGATGTAGCTCCTGGGCGTGACCTCGGTTGCGGAGGTCAACCCCGGTCGTATCCGCCAGGACGCGGCCTCGCGGCCAGGACCAATCGAAGAGTAAGGGGGTCACCCCTCTGCCCACGACGTGGCGGAAACCGCTGATCAGGCTGCCCGTGCGGATGTGAGGGCCGCGGTACCCCGGGGCGGCCTGTGCGGAACTCAACGCCCCACTGCGGCGCAGAGATTCCGTTGTGGCCGAGGCCGGTCGGCAGGACTGCGGGGTCGCCCAGCGTGCGAGCCGCTCTCGCCCGGCCCCTTTCGGCGGCCGCGCGAGAGCGGTGGTGTGTCCCCAGGTGGGTCTCGGCACGGGGGCACGTCCTTCCGGACGGGAAGGTCCGACGCTGTGGGCGCCGTTGTTCCATTGGCGGATGTTCAGCGCGCAATTGCAAGAGAATCCCGGAACTTCGCCCTGAAAGAGCATCAGTGGGCGAATATGTGCGACTCCAGTGCGAGTGAGACGCCAATACGCAGCCGTACGAGAGACGTTCAGTGGTGTGCCATTGTTCCGCGAATTCATGATCACGTGGCGTGATCGACTGGTGTCCCTTCATGCTGGTCCAACTTCCGAGCGGCGATTCGGCACCGCCACCGGGAGTTCCGGACAACACATAAGGACACAGAGGGAAGGGCTCCGATGCCCCGAGAACAAGTACTTATCGTCATCGCGCTGATGGCGGTCCTGGCGTGGAGCGCGGTCATGGCCGCACTCGGACACATCGCAGCAGTGGCGACGCTGGTCCCGTCGCTCGCGCTCGTCGTGCAACAGATCGTCCATACCGCCCGCTCGGATTCAGGCCGTACCTGCGCCGAGCCGCCGGCCGCCAACCGGGACGAGGGGCACGCCGGGTGACCCCACACTTCGTACCGCCTCAGCAGCCCACAGGCGGCCCCTCCGGGAAACCGGGCCGCAAACTGGGACCCATCGCTGAGAGCGTCGGCAGCACCCACCGGGCATGGCTCGAGCCGCTGCGCAGCAGCTTCCTTGCCAGCGGCATGACCATCAGCGACATGAGTGCACAGACGGGCTGGGCAAAATCGAAGATCTCCGAGCTGCTGCGGGGGACGGGCCTGTATCCGCGTTGGGAGATCACGCACAGCCTGCTGTCGCTGCTAGGCGTACCCACCTGGCCGATGCGGCGCCTGTGGACATCGGCGGCCCGTGAGGCGCGGAAGAAACCGGAGTGGATCGAGAGGTGTGTGGAGAAACAAGTCTTGTCGGCAGAAGACCCCCCGCTGGACCATGGCGCCTTCACCGAGCTCCAGGCCGACGCCTACCTCGCCTACGCCACCGTCTTCCTGAGCCCTCGCGAACAGGCCGTCCGAGCAGTGCGGGACACCTTTGACATCCTGTGGCTGGGCTGGAACGACGCTCTGGCCAGCTCAGACGTCGTGAAGTATGCATGGCCGGTTCTGCGCCGCACGGTCATGACCCGCGCCCGGCATGTCGACGGCCGCCCCGAACTCTCCGACGCAGCCTTCGACACCATCGCGCTGCGTGCCGCGACGACCAGCGACGAAAAGTTTGCACAGATCGAAGAGAGCGTCGCCCTCTTCGCCACGATGAGCTGGCTACCCGATCACCAACTGGACGTGATGGTGCTCCGGCATCTGCGCGGCATGGAACCGTCCGAGGTAGCCGACGTGCTCGGCGTTCCGATCGCGTCCGTGCGCTCCGACGAGCGGCATGCCAAGCACACCCTGGAAACCGCCCTGTGTACCGAGCAAGATTCTGAAGGGAACCCCACGTGACCCCGATCGATGAACTCCTCTCCCGAGCACGGCTCATCGACGAGCCACGAACCCCGCGCGACATCGTTCCGCAGATGCCGCTCACCGTCCGGACTGCCCCAGCAGCCGGCACCGTATCTGGAACTCATCCCGCTCGCAGAGAGGAGGAGGACCGGGCCAGTGCCGTCGCTGATCGCGACCTCCAGGCCCTGTGCGAGGCGCTCGTCTCCAGTGCGCCGGCTACGGCGCTGCGCGAGTTCCTTACCGAACAGGTTCCGGAACCGGACGGGGCCCGTGTGCTTGGCTGCATTCTCCAGCTCGCAGACGCCGACGACGGGGCCCGCTCCTGGTGGCAGTACGCCGCTGGGGCCGGGGACAGAGCCGCCTCCTACTGCCTCTACCTGCACCACCTGTCCCTGGGGGAGAGCGAGGTAGCCGCCTGGTGGCACCAACAGACAGAGGTCGATGCCGCCCCGGAAGCCGGCCACCACCCGGGCGACAGAGGGCCCGGAAAAACGACGACTAAGCGGATTCAGCACTCCCTGACCACCCCGGAGACGATCAGGAACCTCGACACCAGCACCTCAACCGTCCTTCGCGTCTTCAGGCACCTCCTGCGCAGGACCAGCCGTCCACGAACTGAGATCGTCGACGCGCTGATGCACTACGTGCCAACTGCCGTTGCCGTCGGCTACGTCACTGACGAACCGGACGTAGACCTCCCGCTGCCGGGGCCCGACTTCGCCGACGAGATCAACGTTCTCGTCGCGGACGAATCCACCACCGGAGTCGACGCACCACCGCGCGAGGGCAACTCGACTGCGCCCCGGCTCCCCGAACGGCAGGAACTGCGCTCGTGAATGACATCCAGGCGGCGGCGCGGATCGCGCATTACCAGACGCACACGAGCCCCGTGGCCGGGCCAGGCGGCGGGTCATGAGCAGGGTCATCGACCAGTAGACCATCGCTTCCGCGCTACCGGTGGACCGTTCGAAGTCGCGCACGAGGCGGCGGCTTCGCATCAGGTGGGCGAAGAACCGCTCCACGATCCACCGCTTGGGCAGCACGACGAAGCCGCGCATGTCGTCACTGCGTTTGCGATGGCGAGGACCAGGGCGAGGGCGGCGGGGCTGTACTCGACGAGGCTGCCGGTGTAGCCGCCGTCGGCCCAGACTAGAGCGAGCCGGTGGTGCGCGGCGGCGACCTGGGCGAGCAGGTCCTGCCCGGCGGCGCGGTCGCCGATGTCCGCGGCGGTGACCATCACCCCCAGCAACAGGCCGAGGGTGTCGACCACGGCGTGCCGCTTGCGGCCGTTAATCAGTTTGCCGCCGTCGAAGCTTCGGCTGTCATGGCCGACGACGGCGTCCGCCTTGATGGACTGGGAGAGTCGCTCACGCCCGCGCTCGGCTCTGGGTCTGGCCCGGCCTGCTCGCGGACCTTGCGACGGAGCCGGTCGTGGAACTCCTTGACCAGATCGTGGTCGCGCCAGCGGCGGAAGAAGGCGTAGACCCGGTCCCACGGCGAGAAGTCGGCCGGCATGGCCCGCCACTTCGTTCCGTTGTCGACGAGGTAGCGGATCGCGTCCAGTATCGCGCGGTGGCAGTATGCCTCCGGCTGCCCGCCCCGCCCGCGCAGCCAGCCCGGCACCGGCAGCAGCAGCCGCGCCACCGTCCACTTCGCATCGGACATGTCCGTCGGGTAGCGGCGTGCACGGACCCTGTGGTCGGCGGCGTTCCCGAACCGGTGTGCCAGGCATTCACACGCGAGAGTGACCGAAGTGGACCCCGCTCCCGCGATGCCGTAGAACTGCGAGAACAGGGCCTCCGGACCGCTCTTTGGCGTAGATAGACACCCTTCGAGCTACCAAGAGGCCCTGCTTTCATGCACGGCGGCCGCTGCACTCACCCGATCGAGGCTCCCGTTCGACCGGCGCTCCTCAAGATCGGACGGCCAAGCCGCTGAGCGCTGCCAAGCGCTGTCTGCCCCGCTCGTGTGAGGATGGTCGGCATGTCTGCTCGTGCACTGAGCTTCGGCGCAACCGCAAAAGCCTACGAAAGGTACCGGCCGGGGTATCCCAAGGAGCTCTTCGACTTGGTGATGACGTACGCGGGCCGGCCGGTCCGGACGGCCCTGGAGATCGGTGCGGGGACAGGTAAAGCAACCCGCCTGTTCGCTGACCATGGCGTCGCGGTCACGGCGACGGAGCCCGACGCTGCCATGCTCGCCGAGCTGAACAAGACCGTGCCCGCGAACGTGACGACCGTGCGGGCCGCGTTCGAGGACCTGCGGCCAGGTGAGATCTATGAATTGATCTATGCGGCGGCAGCCCTGCACTGGACACGCCTAGAGGGTCGGTGGTCAAGAGCGGCCGCGCTACTGAATCCGGAGGGCGTGTTCGCCTCATTCGGTGGCCAGGTTCACCCGGCTGACCCAGCTGTTGCGGAGCGTGTGCGTGCGGCGCGGGCGCCGTTCCTGGAAAGCGACGAGGTTCCGTCTCCCGACGGGACTGATCCTGACGAGGAAATGCAGTGGCCGGGCACGGAACTGCAGCGGTCTTTGTTGTTCCTCGACGTTCAGCAGTCCGTCGTCAAGCGGCGCTTGACGACGAGCGCCTCTGGCTACGTGGGCTACCTGTCGACGGTCTCGGCGTATCTCCAACTTCCGCAATCGAGGCGACAGCAGGCGTACGACGCGATCACGGGGGTTCTTCCCAAGACAGTCGAGATCGCCGCCGACATCATTGTCCATCTCGCGCGTCGACGATCCGAGTAGGGGCGACACTCTTGGGGACCACAGCGAATCTCAAGCGACGATCTGTGTCGAGACGACCATATACGCCGATTTCTCATACCCGGCACCCACCATGGTCACCCGATACTGAGACTTCCGTTAGAGCGACACCGCTCAAGATCGGAGCAACAACAGCCACTGACTCCAGTAGTGTTCCGCTGGGTGACGGCTGCGTAGGCAGTCGCGGCGGGCGGCCGAGGCCCTGGCACAGATGGAACCGGTCAGCGACCTGCAGGGCGTTGGGGGGACCTGCGCCTGCCACCCTCGGCGTATGCACCGGCTGGGGCCCGGCAGATGACCTCCACGCCTCGGTGACGGATCAGCCACTCGGCCGGCGGCCCAGCTTCACGCGGCGGGAGCACATCGACCACGCGATGGGCTACGAGTGCATCTGCCAACCGTGGTCCGACTCAGCGCGAGCCACTTCGGCGTCGTACTGACACGCGTCGAAGTGGAGCTCCGGCGGAGGGCGGGGCACAGGGGTGTGCGCAGCCCACGGAACTTCCCAGTCCGACCAACGCACGATCTCCCCGACCCGCTGGACGACCACTGTCAGAGATCCGCAGCAGCCTCCGGTGCAGTCCGGTTCCCCCAGCTCCAGACGCCGAGCTTCGCCGGTCGCCCGAAGAGAGCTGGGGCAGTCGGCTTGTAGCGCATCAGCCGCGTATGGCCCGTGGCCACCCTCGCCGACCGCTTCCTCGACCACGTCCTCGCCGTCGACCAAGAACCGCAACTGAGCAGGGAACCGGGTCCCCGGTGGCAACACCTTGATCTCCAGGCGGTCGAACATCAGACCACCCTACGGGGCGCGTGGGCATCGGCGCGCGAGCTAAATGGCGTCTTTCGCGTGGCGCTTACCAGTGCGATCACCAGGGCCCAATCCTGACGCTGTTCCGCCGCCCGAGGTCGCTCCGAGCGTGAAGGTCGCTCACGGCGGCTGGGTCAAGGAGTCACCGATTTCGCGAAAGGTGTACGTACGTCCGGCCCGGGACGCGCAGCGAGACCCCTTCGGCAAGGTGCCCGTCGCCATGGCGGGCGGCCAGGACGAAACAGCAGGAACGAGAGGTACCGAAGTGGATACGCCGTAGCAGGGCTGGGATCAGGTGCTGACGGGGGGCCGTTCCATCTTTCGGGGCCCTCGGGAGATCGCCCGAGCTGGCATGCTGCCCAGTGAACACGGGACACCAGGACGAGGCAGATCGAGCCCGGCCCACCAACGCCGACTCTCGCTTGTGGTCTCGACACCCACGTCGCGGGGCCCGAGAGAGGCCAGCGCACGCATATGCTGTGCTTCTCTCAGGACTTGGTCGTCGTCGCCAGCAGGCATGCCCTGCAGGTGGCTGATCACGAGCATGAGAACCTGGCCATGATCCTCGTCGTCCGCCAAGTGCACGGAAAGCCGTCGGCCTCCGTCCTCCGCTGCCGCACGGAACAGAAGCTCCACTACCGCCTGAACCTGATGCCCCGTGACCTTGTATCCCCATCGGGTCACGGCGTCCTCGGCTACGCGCCCCGCGCGGCCGGCGACGGTTTCACTGGCCTCATAAGGCCAGTTGCGGGCGCGGCGGCCGCGGATAGCGACCGGGCTCGTCGCGCCCTGCTCATCCTCCTGCTTCGAACACAGAGACTCCACGGCATTCGTCGGTTCTGGCTGAGTCGTCGGGGCTGGGCGGGGAGCTTCAACCGGCTTCTTTGGCGGCGGTGGGGTCTTCGGGGGATAGTCGGGGCGGTGCGGTGCCACGGGTGCCTCCCGGAACAGAACGAATATCCATCGTAGGTCCGACGGAACACAAGCCGCAGCCCGTTCAGCAAGGTGGTCCGGCAGCGGCTCGTAGATGTGCTGGCTGCAGCGACGAGGCCGCCACTGATATCAACAGCCCAGCGGCTAGGCGGGTGGCGGCCTGGGCGCGGTGCCGATCGGACGGCACCACCAGGGCCATCGAGGACGTCCGGATCGGCGACGAAGTCCTGGCGACTGACCCGGCAACCGGCCGGACCGTGGCCAGGAAGGTCACCGCCGAGATCACGGGCGACGGCCTGAAGGACCTGGTGACCGTCACGCTCGACGACGAGCCGGTGCAGGTAACCGCGACCGACGGCCACCCGTTCTGGGTCCCCGACCTCGACCGCTGGGTCGACGCGGGCGAGCTGACGGCCGGCCAGAAGCTGCGCACGGCCGCAGGGAAGAGCGTCCGCATCACGGACGTCGCGCACGTTCGCCAGCCCGCCACGGTGCACAACCTGACGGTCGCGGACCTGCATACGTACTATGTGCTGGCGGGCGAGACCCCGGTACTCGTTCACAATGCGAACTGCTTTAAGCCCGACGTAAATTCTGACGGATCCGTGCCAATGCCCGGGACAAATGGCACTAGGCCGTTGGATGGAGGTCCGACGGCCGCGAGTGTTGGCAGGAATATCTGGGGAGGTTCGCCGGACGGCGTCACGAAAGCCCTGAGTGAGTCTCCGAGTGCGGAGACGCTTCGTGGTCAAGCCTCACTTTCCGACGCGCTTAGGCTTCGCAAGTTCTATGTAAATGCTGATGCACTCCGTCCTCAGAACCCGAGTGCTGCAGGTCGCGTCAAGCTGCTCCAGCGAATTATTGACGCGTACGGTCATGACGGCTAGATCGAGGGATGACGCATGAGCAGGATCAAGGTCGCAGCTGACCGGACGGTCGGCTTCACGCTGATGGTCGAGCCGCTTGGGGTTAGCTATGAGCTAGAGCCAGAAGAATTCATGTTCCTTGAATTCTCCTCATCCAGGATTGATGAAATAGAGATCACCTACTGGGTTGGAGGCGTTTCGGTTTGGATATACGGGGATGTCATCGTTATTGATCAAGGCGGAAAAGAAGTGGATCGACTGTTCGCGTAATTGAAATAGGTGCGGCGGGACGCGCCTCTCCGGGGGCGGCCGGGACGGCCCGAGACGGGAGGGATCCCGTCGACCAGGGCGAGGGTCTGGGTGACGTCGTTGACGTTGGCCGCGGTCGTGATGACCTTGAGCGGGACGCCGCGTCCGTCGCAGATCAGGTGGTGTTTGCTGCCCGTCTTCCGCCGGTCGACCGGCGACGGACCGGTGTCGGCTCCCCCTTTTTCGCGCGGATGTGGGAACCGTCCACACACGCACGTGACCAGTCGAGTTCACCAGCCGCATTCAGCTCAGCGAGCAGGACCCGGTGCAGCTGGTCGAAGACCCCTGCCTTCTGCCACCGGTCCAGCCGGCGCCAGCACGTCTGCCCCGAGCCGAACCAGCTCGGAGGGCAGAAGTTGCCAGGCTATGTCGTTGTAGAGGACGAACAGGATGCCCTGGAGGCAGAGCCGGTCCGACACCGGCCTCGGCCCCGGCGACCGCTCCGGCCACGGCGGCAGTAACGGCTCGATCAGAGCCCACAACTCATCGTCCACGATCCACGGTCGAGTACCCACACCCTCACGAACGGCCGAATCGTCACACCGGTAACGCCCCACCAGCCAACATCAACAAGATCGTGTTACGAGCTCTTAGGTAGGACAGCGCCGCGCGGTTCATCCGGTGCGCCCCAACTGAGCTGTTTCCAACCTGACGGGGGAGGGTTGGAAACAGCTCACTGTCACCGCAACCAACTTCTGTGGACAGAACGCCTAGCTTTTCTGCCTCTTCGTGAGTGCCTTCGACGCCTTGATGCGCTTGGGGTCCTCGACGTTTTGAGTCCCAGCGCCCTTACTCGGAGTGATTTGCCATTCTCGGAGCGTCGCTGCGACCTGCTTAAGTTGCTGCGACTCCGGCGGCACGTCGATGTAGAACATGGATTCCATGGCCGGCCTCATGTCACCGCCCCACTTCACGACGCCTCTGAGTTCCGCCAGGATGTCGCGGATCGCCGTCACCTGGTACGGGTAGAAGTTGCCCGTGGCTCCCAGCGGGAAGCTTTCCGGATACAGCGCGAGAGCGGTTCCTGACAGGTGGTTGGACTCGAATTCCGCCCTGACCTCGTGACGGGCGCGGTATCCGACGATCTCGCCGCGCTCGCTCTCCAGCCGGGCGACGTCGTAGTGGAAGCGCTGTGCCAGGTAGGCCAGGACCGTTGCGGTGTCTCCTTCACGCAGGACGACGGTCAGGCCGGTTCCCTGGATGTCGCAGTTACTGGTGAACGAAGCGCGGGCGGTCGAGATGCTCCAGCCGTTCGCAGAATACGATTGGCGCCACGTGGTATCCGCGGCGACAGCGGTGGCGGGAGCCAAGAGTGCGTCGCCGCCGGAGATCAGGGCGACTCCAGCGACGACGCCTGTGAGTTGCTTGAGTATGGTGCGACGCGAAAGTTCGGTGGTCATGAGGTCCCTTCGGGAATGTTTCGTGCCCGCCGGTACAGGAACGCGGCACAGGCCATGGCGACGGCAAGACCGGCCAGCACGTAGACGAACACGTTGATCGATGAGGAAACGTGCTCCACCGTCGAGCCGTCGGCATAGATACAGGCGTTGCGGAGGGGCCAGAAATCCTGCTTCAGGCTCGCCAACTGGGCGCCGGACGTGTGCCTGTCCTCGCACAGCTCCGGGAACGGCCCCCCCAGGGTGACGGAGAACCAGCCGTAGCAGTACACGGCCGTAGCCGAAAAACCAAAGATCAGGGCGAGAACCGCACAGATCCTGGACAGCGAGCGGGGCGGGTTTCTCAGCATGAGAACGATCACCAGGATGCAGGCCGGCACAGCCGCCACACTAATGAGTAGGAGCAGGCCCATCAAAGGCGTCGGCATTGCGTCCCATTCTCCTGATCCGCTTCCGCAGACACGCGGAGCAAAGTAGTTTTTCGGTCTCCCGCGCCATGTGCTTCACCATGGCAGGGAAAGTCACCCGGCCTGCCGTTTTCGACGGGTACGACCGTGTGCCTCTACTGTCATCCTAGCTGTGGTGCAGAATGCGCATGCTTGGCGTAAATACGCTTCCGTTAGAGTCTGGACAACAGCTGCAGCCCGCCGCCCGAGACACCTGCTTCAGCGGGTCACTTCCTGGTCGATGAGACGCTGCAGAACTTCTGCGAATCCTCGGTAGAACTCGTCCATTATAGAGTCGGGCTCGTTCCAGGGCTCTTTGAGGAGCGGGCAGTTCCGCTGAATCAGCAGTGTACGCGTCTTTGACAGCAAAGTATCGTCGATCTGGTCCTCGAGAAATGCCTTTGCCGTCTTCTTGACGCCGTCGGTGGTGTTGCCGAACCTGGTCGCTTTGAAGTCACTGAAACGCGTCATGTGACCACCACCGAGCAAAATTTTCCTAAGTTCGGTGACGATGTTTGTGCTGCCCGCCTTCAGCGCTGTCGCTACCGTGAACCCGTCAATGTCCTCGATCAGGTCCTCGAGTGAGAACGTGGACGCAACGTCGGGCCTAGCCAGCGTCTTTTGGCAGAAGTCCAGCGGGGATGCATTGTCCGAACGACTCCATTCGCCGTAGAACGTGAGCAGGTCCCCACCCCAACTGGCGAGATCGGCGCGATTCGCATTGCCGACTCCCACATTCCCCTTGAGGAAATATCCTGCGGCACTGGCAATCAGGTGGTCCGGGTTGATAGTGCCACCCATCGACGGGTCGAGGTACGCCAGATCCCGCGAGCGGCCGAGTCCCCGGTCGCGCGCGAACTGAAAGAACGCACTGTCCACATCACCGAAAAGCGCCGCCCAGCGAGAGTCGGTGTACTTGTCCCAGCGCATGAACTGCAGGGACAGTTCATTCGCGTTGCCTTTTCCATACGCGACGGCGGCGTCATAGACCTTCTGGACGTACGTCATGAACTCATCGACTGATGCACTTCCCGACTGGTTGACTGAGCTCTGCCCGAAGTCGGAGCCGGGGCGACGTGCCACACGGTCAAGCGCGAAGGTGTCAGCACCCGCAGAAAAGTCGAACTCCTTGATCTGGTTGAACGTCCAGTTTTGCGGGAGCGGGAATCCGAGGTTGCCGGAGAACCCGTAGGACATACCAGAGACGTACGCGTACGGAACATAGGCGCCCGCGGACACGCTTGCGCAAACGTTCCGCGAACCGTACACGCCAGTGATGTACTTGCTGCCGTTGCTCTTCAGGGCGTCGTTCACGCCGATGAAGTAGTCGACGATCTTATCCATATCCGCTTGCGTGGCATCGTAGTCAACCGCGAAGTAGATCACAGTACTCCGATTGAATCCATAGCCTTCGGCCCGCTCGTGAGCTTTGCGCCCGTGCGAGAACCCATTGGGATACGAGAAGTCTGCAAGTTTCCGCGCATCGTACTGCCAGATCGGGATGACGTTCAGGCCGGCGGAGAAGATCGCGTCCAGCTCTCCGGGCTGTATCTCCTTGTTCAGGGTGCTCCCGGCCGGCTCGTCAAGGTAGCGACCTACTGCGCGGAATTTAGCAGCGTAGAGAGCCTTCGCCCGGGAGGAGGTGATGGTGAAGCGGGTGTCACAGCAGTCGGCAAACCTGTCGGGGTTGCCGTAAGAAACCAGCAATTGAGCCCATGTGTCAAAGTCCGCCTTGCCCGTCTCGCCAATCGCGGAGAAGCTTTGGAATTTCCTCACCCAGCTAGCGAGCTTCGGGCCGAATTCGTAGCTGAAGCTAGCGATGTCGCCACTTGTGTTGGAGGGACCATTTCCCACACAAGCGGCGGAGAAAAGCTGCACCCAGGTCCCAGAGTCTCCTTCGGCGAGCACATGGTTTCGTAGGCTCGCTTCAGTGGCGGGACCAAAAACGCCATTGGCCGAGCCCTCGGGAATTCCTGACTCATACTGGATTCCCTTCATCAGGGCCTGCTGCACGTCACGGGAGAAGAACCCATCACACGGCCCGATAAAAAAGGTCGACTTCTCCCAGTACATGCGGTTGAGCCACCGCTGCATGAGGCGGATCTGCTCCAATCCGCCGGACTGGAATTTATAGGCATCCATGGTGAGCAGGGCCTTGAAGACCTTGGCCGGAAGGAAGGGTCCGATTTTTTCCGGCGGAAGATCGATGTCTTCCATCATTGTCTTGAAGCCGAACAGAGTGGCGTTGGACATCTCCCCGTCGATGGCACCGCCGGTGTAACCCTTACACCAAAGGCCACACTGGATGATCTTGACTATGTTCTTGTTCGGCTCGCCGACCTTGATATCCCCCCTAGCGGCTAACGTAGACAAAGTCGTGGGACCAAAGGCGTTGGAGAGCACTGTGATTCCGAGTTCATGCTGCAACGCCCGTGTCAGGGAGTACATGGTGCTCCATCCGGTCTTCCCGTCCTCCGTCACGGCGTTGTAGCCGGCGACACTCTTGTACGTCGCGTTAACCCACTTTTGGGCTTGAAGTACCATTTCGTCAACCATGGTGGCAATCCGCTCCTTCGATTCTTCGATATGTGCGGGAAATGGGGAATCGAACCGGTCACGACGAACGATTTGTCAGCATTCACAGCAACCTACTGGACCGGACGATGCGAATCAGATTGCAAGGACGGCTTTGCAGTGCGGGATTGATCGGATTACCGGATTGGTGTCCTCGGAATTTTTCCCGTATGCCGATGCCGTCGGCACCCATGCTGTTGCCGCAGGCGACCGCGATGGTTTTTATCGTTTCGGCGGGCACCCTTCCGGTGACGTCCACGCCCGCCACATATGCGGTTACAGGGGCTCCTTTTGTCAAGGGCGATCCGTCATCCGAAGCCGCAGCCGTCGGTGCAGAATTTGCTA
Organism: Streptomyces clavifer; assembly: GCF_036345975.1. Lineage (NCBI taxonomy): Bacteria > Bacillati > Actinomycetota > Actinomycetes > Kitasatosporales > Streptomycetaceae > Streptomyces > Streptomyces clavifer. The sequence continues at coordinate 399,524 of NZ_CP107794.1, forward strand.
TTCAAGTTATGACGACAACTGACAGCCCGTTTCAGATCGTTGCACTCATGGAGATAGGTAGCCTTTCTATGGACGTGCAACCAGAACCTCGAGACCCTCACGCAATTGTCGGCCAGAAGGAACAAGTTATTCACAGTCGACGATCATGTCTGTGACGCATCCCACAGTGCATGAGTGCGCATGGAAACTTTGGCTTGAACAAGCGGGGTGCGGTCCAGTTTTCGCACGCATTGCCGTCAATGAAACTACGCTTAGTAAGCCTTTTCCTAACTCAGGTGAGGTATGGGCGCAAGGGGATGATTAAGGATGTGATGATCCGGTTCGTGCTACAGCGGAGGTTACGTACGAGGAAATAAGCCTTCAAGGATCCTTTTCCAAATTGATGCCCCTGCGAGTCGGAAAACCTCGCGACAGGTCTCGGAGGTGCCGGCCAAATGGGGAGACCTATGAGCTCGTAACACGATCATGATCGGGCCTTCTTGAGTCGTCTCCAGCAGATGAGGTTGCAGGCGAGGGAAACGAAGGCGTCGTGGAGTTCAGTCCGGCGTTCCCAGCGGACTGCAAGGCGTTTGAAGTGAGTGGTGGAGCAGGGCGAAGGTCTGCTCCACGACGTAGCGGAGCTTGCCGATGCCCTTGATGTTGGGTGATCCCTTGCGGGAGATGACGGGCAGGATCCGCCGGTGACGGAGCTCGTCGCGGTGTGCGTTGGAGTCGCCGAGCAGGGCGTCGGGCCGTCGGCGGGGGCGGCCGGGACGGCCCGAGACGGGAGGGATCCCGTCGACCAGGGCGAGGGTCTGGGTGACGTCGTTGACGTTGGCCGCGGTCGTGATGACCTTGAGCGGGACGCCGCGTCCGTCGCAGATCAGGTGGTGTTTGCTGCCCGTCTTCCGCCGGTCGACCGGCGACGGACCGGTGTCGGCTCCCCCTTTTTCGCACGGATGTGGGAACCGTCCACACACGCACGTGACCAGTCGAGTTCACCAGCCGCATTCAGCTCAGCGAGCAGGACCCGGTGCAGCTGGTCGAAGACCCCTGCCTTCTGCCACCGGTCCAGCCGGCGCCAGCACGTCTGCCCCGAGCCGAACCCCAGCTCGGAGGGCAGAAGTTGCCAGGATATGTCGTTGTAGAGGACGAACAGGATGCCCTGGAGGCAGAGCCGGTCCGACACCGGCCTCGGCCCCGGCGACCGCTCCGGCCACGGCGGCAGTAACGGCTCGATCAGAGCCCACAACTCATCGTCCACGATCCACGGTCGAGTACCCACACCCTCACGAACGGCCGAATCGTCACACCGGTAACGCCCCACCAGCCAACATCAACAAGATCGTGTTACGAGCTCTATGAGCTCGGGCCCTCCGAGACCGTATCCGCACGTGTCGAGGAGGCCGACGCCCAAGAACTGGAGATTGTGTACTGGAAGGTGGCATCTCCATCTGGTCGCCCGGCCCCGTGGTCACGCTCGATGCGGAGGGAAACGAGCTGCGTCGGCTCTAGAAGATGCTGACCCAACGACGGCCACTCCTGCGGGCATGGAGGGTGGCCTTCGTCGTGCGTACGCCGGGAGCCCTCCGTTTCGCAGCGCAGCCGCCGCTCCAGCACGCCCGGTTCCATGATCCGGAGTGCGGTTTTGTCCGTTCCGGCAGACGCCCGGTCACGACGTCGGCGGGTCCGTCGGCTTGGCTCGCTGCGGGTGGACTGTCTCGTGCCGGACCAGCATCGCCACGCACTCGGCGATCTTCCGGGTGCGCGTCTCGGCCCGCTTGACGGCATTGACCCGGCTGATGAGGGCGAAGCGGTTGCTCTTGGTGAGCACCTCGAACATCGCCTGCGCCGCCGGGTCGGCGGCGATCGCGGCTCGTAGGTCGGCCGGTACCTCCGCTTCCGATGACGGCGCATAGGCGGCCGTCCACCGCCCGTCGGCCTTCGCAGCGTCCACAGCGGCCCGGCCGGCGGGCAGCATCAGGCCGGCCGCCTCCAACCGGGCCACGTTGGCAACGTTGCGCTGGGACCAGACGCTGCGGGGCCGACGCGGGGTGAACCGCCGCCAGGAACTCTCCTCGTCGCGCTTGCGGGCCTGCCCGTCGATCCAGCCGAAGCACAGTGCCTCGTCGACCGCCTGCTGCCAGGTCAACGTGGTAACGCAGCCGCCCTTCCTCGTCAGGACAAGCCACACGCCAGGAGAGGCGGTGTGGTTGTCCAGCAGCCACGCACGCAGCGCCGCGCCGTCAGCAACGATCAACTCATTCAACTCAATCCCGGCCACCACCGCAGGCTAGTGCCGCAACCCGGTGTTGCGATCTGGCGGGGTGACTCGTTGAGCCCGCAGCGTCGGTGCCGGCCTGACTCGCCCTCACCGAAACCACCGTGGTGAACGGCTGCCTGCACATCGCCCCGGCTCCAACGAACTCGGCTACCTGTCGCATGAACTGGAGACCGAGCACGGACAGCGACGTGGCCGCGCGGACCAAGCCGTCCTGGCCGAGGACGGGTTCTGGCATGGCAACGCTGTTCCCGTCCCGGTCGCGGCAGGCGACGCCGTTCTTCCGGGCGTCGCGCTGCTGCACCGCTCCGGCCCCAACGCAGGCGACGTGGCGCCCATCGGTCTGAACGCCCGCTACCTCGCTCCCGGCGCCGTCCGCACCCACGACGGCTCCGCTCCCGGCACCCCCATCGACATGGCCATGAACAACGGTTACCCGGCCGACAAGGCCATGGCCCTGAGTCTCTTCCTCGACAAGATCCACGGCCTGGCTGCGCCGAACATGCCCGCGGCCAGGGCATCGCCGCCACCCTCCTCAAGCGGACCTGGCGGGTCCACCACCAGCTCGGCTACTTCGGGCACTTCCAGACGAACCGGACCCCGTGCTCCGGGCAGTACGCCTGCACGGAGTCCTCGACGGGGAAGTCGTGGCTGCCACCGTCGCTTACGCAGCGGGTCACGGTGCGGGCTCCCGTTCGGCGCAGGCCACCAAATCAGGGCAGGCCCGCGGGAACCACGAGTACGCGCACCCCTCCGTCGGCTGGTGGCGTTGCTCGCCGAGGTCCAGGGCGGTACCCGTGTGAAGCGCCGCGCTGCACCAGACGCATACCCAGCCGCGCTGCTGCTGCCTCGTCAACTCGGCGACTGGCGGTAAGTTCCTCACGGTCACGTCGTCCTCGGCTCGTCGTTGATCAGGTACGAGACCAGGGTGACCCGCGGGGAAGGACGTAACGCTCACAGATCCGTGAGCGTGGCCAGGTCAGAGCGTGAGCATGCAATTACAGACCGATCCAGGCAGCCATGTGGCCGAGAGAGTCCGGGGTGCGCCGGGAAATGTGGACCAGGCCCTTGATGGTCTCCCGGGCGCCAGGGTGGTAGCGGGTCTGCTCCGGGGCGGCGTGGCGGGCTTCGACGATGCTGCCGAGCGCCGCCTCGGTGCGGCCGGTCTCCATCTCGGACCGGGCCTTGTCGATGAGGAAGTGCGCGCGCCTCGACGTCGCGAGGGCCGGCGGCAAGCTGATCTGCCGGGCCTGGTCGAGCGCCTCGTCGTACTGCCGCATCTCGACCGCCGCGGACATGCGGTGCAGGGCGACGTTCGTCGGTCCAAAGGACAGCCAGTGAATCTCGGAGGCGTCTCCGGTTTGTGCGGCGCACCGCTTTGCTTCGGCGATGTGGGTGTCGACCGCGGCCTGGTCCTCGGCTCGGGCGCCGATGACGGACGCCCCGAGGTGCAGCTGCCCGGTGACCGCGACGGCCTCCCGGGTCTGCTCGGCGGCGCCGACGATGCAGTGGCCAGCGGCGACGAGGCGCTGCCCGATGGTGTACTCGCCCTCCCGGAAATAGACGAGCGCCCGCATGTACTGGCGGATCGCGGAGAGGCACGGGTCGGATGCCCGGTGCGCGGCCCAGTCCATGCGGTCCAGGGCGACGCTAGACAGGTCGTAGTAGCCGAGCTTCACCGAGACATCGTGGGCGGTCCGGTACGTCGAGGCCAGGGCCTGCCACAGCTCCGTCGACTGGGTCCGCCACGCCGCGGTCGTCAGGTCCGCGATTGTCACGGGCAGCAGTCGGGCCGCGTTCCGGAGATGCGTTGCCCGCACCTGCGCGCACAGGTACTCGGCGCTGGCCACCAGCTGGGCGGTCGGCTTCTCCTCGATCGCGTCGTCGGCCCCCAGGTCGTACAGGTCGAGTGCCTCCCTGATAGGGCGGACGAGTCCGGCGAGGCGGTCCTGCTGCAGTTCGGTCACGTAGGGCTGTCCCGTCAGTACGGTGACGTCGACCCGCAGGGCTCTGGCAACGGCCGCCACGAAGTCGAGATTCGCCGGCTTGGCGGCGCACTCGACCTGGTTGAGGAGGCTGTAGGAGTACGGGAGCCGGTCCGCCAACTGCCGCTGGGTGAGGCGGGCGAGTTTCCGCTGCTCCTTGATGCGGGTGCCTGTGTGGTCGTCGTCCAGTCTGCGCATACTGGTCTCCGTTCCTGACTCGTCATCTGGAACGGTACCGCCGCCTCCGCGCGCCGGAGCCTGCATCGCCCCCGATTCCACGCACATCGGGGGCGGTTGCCTATGGTCGACTGGGCCCCATGGCGACTCTGTATCTGTTCGGTTCTGCTGCTCCTCCGGTCCTTGAGATGTCTGGCGTCATCAAGCAAGCCCAGTCGCGGGGATGGGATGTGTGCTTGGGGTTGACGCCCTCCGCCGCCAAGTGGCTGGAGGCCGATTTGCCTGCCCTGGAGGAGCTCACCGGGCACCCGGTGCGGTTGAACTACAAGCTGCCGGGACAGCCGGACGCATGGCCACCGGCGGACGTGATCCTGTTCGCTCCTGCCACGTTCAACTCGGTCAATCACTGGGCGCTGGGACTCACGGACAGGTTCGTCGTAGGCGTCGTCGCGGAGGCGATCGGCAAGGAGATTCCGACGGTGGCGATTCCGTGCGTCAACGCCGCCTATGCGCAGCACCCGCAGTTCCACTGGTCGGTGGATGCCCTGCGGTCGATGGGCATCGAGGTGCTCTACGGCGAGGGCGGCTTCGTCCCGAACCAGCCGGGCGAGAAGCTGCCGTTCCCATGGCAGCTGGCCCTGGACGCAGTCGACGCGATTGTCAGCCCCCGCCCGTAGAATTCGGCGCATGCGCCCATACTGGTCCCGCCGACTGTGGTCGACGGTGACGGGGACCTGTGGCTGTGGGACCGGGGCACTGGCACCTGGACCATGCCCGAGTTCAACCCCAAGGAGTTCCCGGCCCGCTGTGGCGAGATTCTGACGTGAGGACCGGCTACCCGCGTGTTCGGCCCGCTTACTGCACTGGCCGACGGCCGCCGCATCGGCGGCGGCCGGCGCTGACCGCGCAGCCTTCTGGGATGACCGCGCCCCTGAAGCGCTCGTTACGGGTAGCTACGAGCTCCAGCGCATCGTCGAGCTCGACGATGGCGGCGAGCAGGCGAGCAGGCGAGCGTGATGGTGGCGTGTGACGGCCTCCAGCAGCGTGGTGCGGGCCTGGCGCCCCCCGATGTCCTCGGTGCGGCCGGCGTCGGTGGACCAGCCGGGTAGCGGTCGGCCTTCAGTTGCCGTGGTGAGCGCGCAACCCAGCTCGCCGATCGACTGCTGCCAGTCGGCCAACTGCCCGAGCAGGCCGCGCACCAGCTCGTCGACGGCGGCCGCCGGGCCGGCGCCGAAGGCCCGCGCTTCGGCGGCGGCCTCGGCGAGGACGTCTTCGTCCATGCCCTGGGGATCGAGGAGCGGAGGGAAGGCGTCTCGGAGATTCTTCGGGTGCCTCTATGTCGGTAGTCAAGACGGTGCCGTCGGTTCTGGGGTTGTTGGTCGTGCTCATGCTGCGAGGGTGACGGTGGAGGGCTCGGGGTTGTAGAGGGTGCCGTCGCGGAGCATCGCGAACAGGACGCTGATGCGTTCGTTTGGAGGCTCAACGCGAGGACGTGCTCCGCGCACGTCGTGGGCACGAGCCTCTCGTCGCACCGGGCACAGGTGCCGCCACCGTGCTCCACCTGCGCAAACTCGCCACCATGGACCTCTTGGGTCAACTGTTCGGCGTCTCCGCCGTGATCATCTGCCGAGCGAATCAGGAAATTTGCCTACTCCTCGAAGCACACGGCCCCCGTGTCGGCGCCTCCACCGCCCGCTTCCGCACACCAGCCGACATCACGACGTTCCTCGCTTCTGACCTGCCCTTATGAAAGATCAAGAAGCCAAGTCAATGATCTGTACGCCCTTAACGCTCCGGACGCTCCGGATGTGATCGCGGATCGGGCCGGCCCCTTTTCATGCGCAGGATCAAGGTGACCGCATCCTCCGGGCGGGTTCCGGGAGTCAGGACCTCCTGCAGAAGGAGGCCGCGCATCGCGGCGACGGTGACGGTGGCCACATTCCTCGCTTCCTTCGTGTCGAGCCCTTCGCGTTCCGCGAGTGAGGACAGCATCACGGTGAGGTCGCCGATCGACTCCACGAACTCACGGAATTTCTCAGGTTCGTACGCGGCCAGTCCGACGACGTGGAAGAAGCCCCGGACACGCGACAGCTCTTCCGGCCGGGTGTACGTACGCCAGATCGCCGCGACGAAATCGTCGAAGGTGCCCTGCTGGGCTGCCTGCAGAAGCGTCTCGTTGTCACGGAACCGCTGCGCCGTGAGCATGGCTGCCAGGGTGCCCGAGAGCGACCCGAAGTGGTAGCGCAGCAGGGCGTGGCTGGTCTCGGCCCGGGCGGCGATCCCACGGAGCGACATCTCCGGCGGGGGGAGGGTTCCGCTGAAGGCGTCGAGAAGCCGTGCCAGGAGCCGCTCGCGCGGCGCGCTGCCCTTGGGGTCTGAAGTTGACAGAATCACTCCTATAGTTTTTCCATTGGAAAAGAATGATACGCGGTCCCGTGCTGCTTCGCACATGATCGCAGTCAGCTCGCAACGGCGGAGGATCGACCATGAGGCCTGCTCAGCCAGTCGAGCTGCATCCGTCGATGGATCGGGGCGCGGTCCCGGCAACCTCGATGACGCTGTCGAGAACGGCCGCATGCCCCAGCTCGGCGCCCCCAGCGCGGCGCGCAGGCAGACCCCGTTCTGTGGAACGGCAACCTCCCCAAAGACCCGAATCCGCTCTCGCCCCCGCCGACGCCGTCCTCGTCACCCAGGCCGGCCCCACCGTGAAGGACCCCATATGAGCACCATGTGGCAAGGCTGCCTCGCCCACACCGACTACTTCGAGATGCGCTCCAGCGGTGGGCACGACTACGGCATCTGGGTCACCACGCCACCGAACTACGACCCTGCCACGGCCCAAGCACCTGTCGTGTACGTCCTCGACGGCAACTGGACCGTGGGCATGACCGCCCCACTCATCGTCACGCAACTCGACCCCATGCAGTCGATCCAGCCATACGTCCAGGTCAGCGTGGGCTACGCGGGCGAGGAGGCGGAGCACTGGGAACGCCTGCGCAACCGCGACCTCGTTCCCCCCGGCGAACCCATCGCGAAGGAGTTCATCGATGCCGTCGAGATGGGGATCGAAACTGGCACGATGACACGAGAACAAGCCGACGCCTACCTCGCTGAACTGCGCGACAGCCGCGGGGATATGTTCCTGAACTTCATCACCGACGACCTGCACCCGCGGATCGAACGCGACTACGGCACCGCCCCGAGCGGTCACGGCCTCTTCGGCTACTCCTACGGCGGACTCTTCAGTCTCTACGCCTGGCTCACCAACAGCACCTTCTTCGAGAGCATCGGCGCGGGCAGCCCTGGCATTATCAACGAGGACAGCCAGGTCTTCGCCCTTCTTCAAGCCATGGGTGACACTCTGCCAGCTACCAAGCTTCACGTGACCTTCAACGACCGGGAGATCCTCGGAGACATTGCGGTCTACCAGAACCTCGCGAAGAACGCGGCCACGTTCCTCCACCACCTCACCGCACGCAACGGCTCCGTCACCAGCGCACTCATGCACGAAACGCACGTGACCGGGCTGCAGGCATCGTTCCTCAGCTACCTCAGAACCTGCCGCGGCCAATAGCTGCCTGCTCACCACCGTCGTCACGCGCCATGGCGCGCTGCCTCCTCCGACAGACTCCGTGCGAGACCACGGCCCCTGTACGGACCCGGGGTCCGGTCGAAGCCGGAAGCCAGTAGCCGTCAAGCTCGGAGCTCGGTCCGTACCGCTTGATGAGATCGCAGGTGCAGACCACGCCGCCGTGGCGCGTCCTGTCGCGCTCCTCACGGCGGTCCCACGGCGCACCGCGTCGCCGGGACCGCCGCCGGCGCGGACTGCGGGCTGTGCTGCGCCGTTGCGGCCTCGACGACCGGAGCCGCGCCCGCCCCGCCAGTCGGCCTCAGCGGCTCGCGCCGCGCGCCGCGAGACCAGATGGCACACAGTGCGGTCCAGCGGGTGATGGAAAGAGAATGCAAAAGCCGCGGCCGGGCAGTAACGGACGGCGCGGCGGGGACCGGTTGGCCCCCGCAGCCCGGCAGACCCGGCTTGCCCATACTCATCCAGGGCGGTGATACCTACGCCCAGCGAGCAGTCAGCTCCAGGCCGGCGACCGCTAAACGATGACCAGGTGCTCCAGCGCGACGTTCGACTTCAGCTTCGCGCACCTGAACAGGAACTTGGGGTTCTGCTGGCTGTAGTGCGCCGACTTGGCCGCGCACAGCAAGCTGCCGTGAGGGCTCTTCTCGAACCACTCGGTGGGGAGCCCGATCACGACCGCCAGGGCGGTCTCAGCCGCCTGTAGCCGCTCGCCGTTCGACAGCGCGTCGCAGTCAGCCCATAGCGGCCGGGCCGAGCGACAGACTGCCCCAGCCCCTGCCGAGCCCGCACAGACCACGACACTCGCTGCCGCCGCGTCCCAGCACCTGGACCACGAGGGAGAGACGCCGGTCTCGGACCAGCTCTTCAGCGCCCTGGCTGGCCAGGGCATCACCGGCACGCCGTACACCCCGGAAAAGGTCGGCCCGCTGCTCACGGACTTCCCTCGCCGCAGGGCCGCCCTATCCGAGCACAGCGCGAGCGGTGGCCGTACCGCCTGACAAAGGGCACTGGACGTCAGGATCCACGCAACGGGAGTGGTGGGTCACCGTTTGACACGGTTGCCGACGGCGAGGAAGACCAAGCCCACAAGGACGGGTTAGAGGACGCGGGAAAGGCATCTCCATGGAGGTGCTGGCGGTGGTCAGGTCCTTGCCTGGGCCTGTCCATGAAGAACGGGTTCTGGCTCAACATCGGAGCGCGAGTGCCTCCTTCAAGAGCCTGCTCCACCGGCCTGAGCTGCGAGACGCCGGGCACAGCTCCGTTCAGAGACCGGTGTGATCGCTCACATCACAGAAGTTGAGCCATAACCCGAGTTCCGACAGCAGCCTGACGTTGTCGACGGCAGATCGAGCTCATCCGCAGCAGTCGCAGGCGGGGCGGCAACCGCACGCGTCTGCCGATGCCTCAACAGACGACACTGTCGTAACGGGGGCTGCGCAGCATCCCTTTCCCTGCCAGGCGTCACGGCCTTCCTTGAGGGCGATGGCGGCGATGACGAGGGCGGCGATGGGGTCGGCCCAGGACCATCCGAGGGTGGCGTTGAGGACCAGGCCGACCAGGAGGACGGCGGACAGGTAGGTGCAGAGCAGGGTCTGTTTGGAGTCCGCGATGGCGGAGGCCGAGCCGAGCTCACGGCCCGCTCGGCGCTGGGCGGCCGAGAGGAACGGCATCACCGCGAGGGAGAGGGCGGCAATGACGATGCCAAGGATGGAGCGTTCGGCCTCGCCGGTACCGGCCAGCGCACGGACGGCATCGACGGTGACGTACGCGGCGAGCGCGAAGAACGAGACGGCGATGATCCGCAGAGTGCGCTGCTCACGGGCCTGGCGTACGGCGTGATCGCGGGCGGAGAACTGCCAGGCGACCGCGGTGGCGGAGGAGACCTCGATGACGGAGTCGAGGCCGAAGCCGATCAGGGCGGTGGAGGAGGCGAGGCTCCCGGCCGTGAGGGCGACGATCGCCTCGATGACGTTGTAGGTGATGGTCACGGCTACGAGGAACCGTATCCGGCGGGTAAGCGCATCGCGCCGGGCGGAAGAGGGTCCGAGCGTTACGGATATGTCGGCGGCCATCAGCAGCAGCCCTTCTCGTCCGCGTCCGGGCAGGTGCGGTCGGCATCGACGGCGACCACGGCGGTGCGCAGGTCGTCGATGGCGTGGCCGAGGCGTTCGTCGGCCAGCTCGTAGCGGGTACGGCGACCGTCGGGCACGCTGACGACCAGACCGCAGTCACGCAGGCACGCCAGGTGGTTGGACAGCCGGGTGCGGGAGATGCCGAGGGCGTCGGCGAGGTCTGCGGGGTAGGCGGTGGCGTCGCATAGGGCGAGCAAGATGCGACAGCGGATCGGGTCTGCGAGCGCGCGGCCGAACCTGGCCAGCACCTCGATGTCGGAGGTAACAGTCAGCACGTTCAGGACAGTACACCTAGTCCTGAATTCAGGAAATCATGGATCGTTTTGCAGTTCCGGCGAGTGCCGCGCCTTTGGGTGCCTCCCGGTCTCACTCGCCGACAAGGCCGGGGAGGCGGGGGACGGTTGTCCGTACCGGTGGAAGGCGCCGTGCGGTGCTGCCGAGGCCGCGCTCGACTGGTGCGCGCTCTGCGCGCGCCAGGCTCGATCGGCTGACCGGGACCGAGCGCACCGAGGGTAGCTGCGTTGCCATGCCCTGGCCGTTTCCCGGCGCCTCCCCACGGGTCCGGGTGACGACGAAGCCTCCGGCTGCTGGACGTGCGCGGCCGGGGCTTTTCCGTGGCCCGCTCCGGCGAATCGTTGGCAGTAGCGGGTCGGGATGCGACCGTCCGGACGGCCTCGGGATGCTGGCGAGCCTGCGAACGCCCAAGGGGTGCAGGTGTGGAGTTTCCCGTCGATGTCGCGCTGGCCAGGGCTGTATCTGTACGCCTGCGGCTCCCATGTGCCGACTGTCCTTTCCTTCCTAGCTGGGCCTGCCCTCCTTTGACAATGCGGAGGATGTCTCCGTATCGTCAAAGCGAGCAATCGGAGACATCCTCCGTTTCTTTGTCCCGCCTGGAGGGCTAGTCGTGCCAAGTCGTCAGATGCTCCTGTGCATGCAGTTCACCAGCGGCTACGGAGCCGAACCCGGGGCATGGCGCCTTCCCGGGGCGAACCTGCGCAGCTACACGGACATGGACCAGTTCGTGCGGTACGCGCAGGCAGCCGAGCGAGGCAAGATCCAGTTGCTGTTCTTTGCGGACACTCCGGTTCTGGATGTGGACCTCGAACACCAGGTCCCGCATTTCGCGATCGACCCGTTGCTCGTGATGACGTCCATAGCGCGCGAAACGGAGCGGATCGGGCTGGTCTCCACCGCCTCCACCACCTTCAACGAGCCCTACAGCCTCGCCCGCCAGTTCAAGGCGCTGGACGTGATCAGCCACGGCCGGGCCGGCTGGAACGCGGTCACCACATCCGACCCCGCCGCCGCGGCGAACTACGGCCGCGCTGTCCCGCCGCGGGCGGAGAAATACGAGCGGGCCCACGAGGTCGTGCAGATCGTGCAGGCGCTGTGGGGCAGCTGGAAGAAGGACGCGTGGGTCCTGGACGTGCACGGCAAGCGGTTCGCCGACATGGACAAGATCCAGCCGGTAGGCCTCCAGGGCCGCCACGTCGCCTCCCGCGGCCCGCTGCCCATCCCGCCCTCCGAGCAGGGCCAGCCGGTCATCTTCCAGGCGGGCGGTGGCGAATACGGCCTGGAACTGGCCGGACGCTACGCCGACGGCGTCTACGTCAACCCTTACACCATCAAGGAGGGTCAGGCCCAGCGCCAGGCACTTCGCGATGCGGCCGAGCGCGCCGGTCGAGACCCGGACGAGGTGAAGATGTTCGCCGGTTTCATGCCGACCATCGCCGCCTCCCGCCGGGCCGCCCTCGACCGGCGGCGGTTCCTGGACGAGTCCGTGGACCTGCGCCAACGCGTCCGCTACCTCGGCGGCATGATCGGCCTGCCGCTCAGTCACAGCCAGATCGACGAGCCGCTGACCGCGGACCAGCTGGCCGAAGCGGTGCCCAGCCCGCACGACCCGCGCTCCGCCCGCGCCCTGGCGGTGGCCCGGGAGGGCTGGACCCTGCGCGACGTGCTCGCCCACGGCGTCATCGACTACCACCCGGTCGTGGCCGGCACCGCCACCGACGTGGCCGACCACATGCAGCAGTGGTTCGAGGCCGGGGCCTGCGACGGCTTCTCGCTGGCCATCGACGGCTACCACGACGGCGTCGACGCCTTCGTCGACCAGGTCGTTCCCCTCCTGCAGGAACGCGGCCTGTTCCACCTCGACTACGAAGGCCCCACGCTGCGCGACCACCTCCACGCCCGCGAGCAGTACGGGCTCGACCCGCGCGTCACGGAAACGGCCGACCTGTGAAGTCCACCGTTCGGTCTTCGCGAACCGGCACCGCGGCCCAGCAGGAGTTCCGCGATGTCATGGCCGCCGTGGCGTCTCCGGTCGCCGTGGTCACCGCCCTGGACGGCAGCCGCCCGCACGGCACCACAGTCAGCGCCTTCACGTCCCTGTCCCTGACGCCGCCCATGGTGCTGGTGTCGCTGGACGAACGCTCACAACTGCTGGCGGTCATCCGGGGTAGCGGCCGCTTCGGCCTCAACGTCCTCGGAGCCCATCAGGTCGGCCTGGCCTCCGTCTTCGCCCGCTCGGGACCCGACAAGTTCGAGGGAATCGACTGGTCACCGAGCGAGGAACTGCCGCGGCTGCCGGATGCCGCCGCATGGATCGCCGCCGAGGTGGCCGACAGTGCCGACGCCGGGGACCACACCATCCTGCTCGCCCACGTCATGGCCGCTGAGCCGGGCGAGGGATACCCGGGACCGCTCACGTATCACCGACGATCCTTCGGCACCCACACACCTCTGGCCCGGTAGCCCGGCGGCACATCGGGGAAGGCAACTGCGGGCCTTGTTCGCGGCCCGCACTACGAGACGGCCTGCGCGCCCTGCTCCACCAGGTGCGTGGCACTGCGGGCAATGAACCGAAACCGTCCGGACCGCTCGGTCCTGGGCACACATGAAGGAAGCGAGGAGCAACGATGACTACCCTGGGAATCATCGGAAGCGGCAACATCGGGTCCGCCGTCGCACGGCTGGCGGTGGCTGCGGACATCGAGGTGGTGATCGCCAACTCGCGCGGTCCCGAGAGCCTGACGGACCTCATCGAGGAACTGGGGCCGCGCGCCACGGCAGGCACCATCGAGGAGGCCGCCCGCGCCGGGGAAGCGACCGTGCTCAGCATTCCCCTGACCGCGTACCGCGACCTGCCCGCCGGCCTGTTGACGGGCAGGACCGTGCTGGACACCGGCAACTACTACCCGTACCGCGACGGCCGGATCACCGAACTCGACTCCGAGGAGGTGACCACGGCGGAGCTGGAGCAGCAGCTCCTGCCCGGCGCGCTGCTGGTCAAGGCCTTCAACAACATCCTGGCCCACCACATCCCCCAGCTGGCCCGGCCCGCCGGGGCTCCGGACCGCAGCGCCCTGCCCATCGCCGGCAGCGACCCCGACGCGAAGGCCCGGGCGGCTGAACTGATCGGCCGACTTGGCTTCGACACGGTGGATGCCGGAGCCCTGGACGAAAGCTGGCGCTTCGAGCCCGAGGCCGGCGCCTACACTCGTATCTACCTGGCAGATCCCGACGTGCCGGCCGAGCGCATGCTCCAGGCTCCCGCGGCTCCGGTGCCGGCCTACAAGCTGCGCGACGCGCTGCGGACGGCCCAGCGGGTGAAGGTCGCCGCGCGCACCTTCTGACAGCACCTGCCCGTGCAGCAACCGGCCCGGGCGCTGCACGCGAACCCTCTTGGCCCCGGCGTCGACCGACGCCGGGGCCAAGAGGGTTCGGGGCGGGCGGGGCCTATACCGATCGACGGCCGATCCCGTGTCCGGGTGCGGCGCACACTTCCTGGCCTCACATGAACAGGACGCGGTTCAGGCGGACGCCGTAGTCCGAGTCGGGGTTAGTGGCGGCGTCTCCGACCCTTTCCTGGATCGCGGCCACGGCCAAGTCCCGCCGCCTGGGCAGGCGCTCGGCTTCTGCTCCCGCAAGCGCGCCCGGCATCTCCTCGCGGGTGAGGTCTGTGCAGTAGCACGGTGCGCCTGGCTGCTGGCGCCAGGAGTCCGCGAGCGTCCCGGCGTCGAAGGCGTCGAAACCGGTGTCCTCGACCAGTGCGATGGCCACCTGGCGGTCTCGGTCGCGGTCGGCGGCAACGGGGATGGCGATGCGGTCCGGGCCTTCTGCGGGCCTGCCTTTAGCCGAGAACGAGTGGGAACCGATCGCGTTCCACGCTTTGGCGACAGCACGGCCCAGCTGTTCGGTGACCCACAAACTCTCGACCTGACCGGCATCGATGGACTCGATCCGGCTGTCACGCGCCGGGTAGTAGTTCGACGTGTCGATGACGACGGTGTCGGCCGGCACGTCTGCGATCAGCGGCGCGACCTGCGGAAGACGGTTCAGGGGAATCGAGAGGATCACGACGTCTGCGTCCGCCACGGCCTCCGTCGCGGTGACCGCTTGCCCGCCTGAGGACAGCACATCAGCCTCGATCGTGTGCGGGCCGCGCGAGTTGGCCACCTTCACGTCATGCCCTGCGGCACTGAGCCGCTGGGTCAGGGTCTTACCGATGTGGCCTACGCCCAGAATGCCGATCTTCATAGTGGGTCTCCTTGCATCGAGTGGGGGTGCGGGAGGTGGCTGCGGCCGACGTGGTGACGGCGCCCCCATGGCAACGTGGCCGGCTGCTGGTCTGAAGCACGCCTACGCTCGTGAAGGCCCTTCGTCGCTTCCGGGCGCCGTTTCCCTCGCGGGTGTCTCCCACCCGATGCGCATGAGAGAGACGAGCGCGTCGGGCGACGACTCGTCGGCCATGACGGCGCCGCGCGCCCAGGCTGTGGCCAGTGTGCTGAGGAACAGGTCCCGGCCCCGCACCCAGGGTTTGGCGGCGCCGTCCCGCTGAGCCGCACCGAGGAATTCCTCGGTGGTCGTGACGAAGCCCTGACAGGTGATCGCCAGAGGCGACGTGCCCTCGGTCAGCGCGGCCCGCAGGGGCTCGGGCAGGCCGTCGAAGGCGGTCACCCATGCACTCAGCGCCTGAAGCCACTGCGCGAGCGCGGCACGGGAGTCGGTCACCTCGCGCTGGATGGCAACGCGACAAGCCTCCAGCTCTTCGTCGCGGGCATGCAGCAAAGCGGCCAGCAGTGCCTCACGGGTGGGGAAGTGCCGGTACAGGGTGCCCGGGCCGACCCCGGCCCGCTTGGCGATGGCGTCCATGGAGCCGGTGATGCCCTGCTCGGCGAAGAACTCCTCCGCGACCTCAAGGATGTGTGTGCGATTGCGCTGCTTATCCGTCCGCTGCCGACGCCCGCCGACTGCTCCCTCGCTCATGCCTTGCACCTCCCATTGACAATACGGAGACCCTCTCCGTATTGTCGTCCGCGAAACGGAGACTATCTCCTTATTGGTTCCGGCGCTACCGCTAGCAGATCCGCAGGCACGGCCACGGCGCCCGTGGCCGCCGGAAGCCACCCCTTCTGGTTGCCGACTTCACGGCCGCTGCTATGCCTCACGCCCGGGCTGCCGCGCGCACACGACGGCACGCCCAACTCTGCTTCAAGCACCCACCTCAGCCCCACGGAAGAGATCACATGTCCCCCGACAAGACTCCGGCACAGGCCCCCGCGGACACACCAGATGCAGCACTACCGACCCGCAACAACCAAAAACTGGCCTCCAAGGACATTCTCGTCATAGGGATCCTGATGGTCTCCGCGTTCACCGTCCTGCTGAACGAGATGCTGCTGGGAGTCGCACTCCCCACCCTGATCACCGATCTCGACATCACGCCCACCACGGGACAGTGGCTCACGACCGGCTACCTGCTGACCTTGGCGATCCTCATCCCCGCCACCGGGTTCCTCCTGCGCAGGTTCAACCTCCGTGCGATCTTCATCGGCTCGCTGTCCCTGTTTACCCTGGGCACGGCGATCGCCGCCGTCGCCCCGGGATTCGGTGTGCTGTTCACCGGCCGCATCATCCAGGCGGTCGGCACGGCCGCCCTCGTACCCTTGCTGATGACCACGACGATGCGCCTGGTTCCCCCACATCGCCGAGGCCGAACGATGGCGCTGGTCACCGGTCTGACCGCGGTGGCACCCGCAGTCGGCCCGGCGGTGTCCGGCGTGGTGATCTCCCAGCTCAGCTGGCGGTGGCTGTTCATTCTGATCCTGCCCGTCGTCCTGGCCGGGCTGGCCCTGGGCGCCGCCAAACTGCGCAACATCACCAGCCCCGAGCAGGTCAGGCTGGACGTGCTGTCCCTCGTCCTGTCCGCCATCGGGTTCGGCGCCCTCGTCTACGGCCTGTCAACGATCGGCGAGTCCGCTTCCGGCCACGCACCGGTCCCGCCCTACATCCCCATCGTCATCGGGCTCCTCGCCCTCGCCGCCTTCGTCCGCCGGCAGACCGTGCTGCAGCGAAGCGACAACGCGTTCCTCGACATGAGGATCTTCCGCACCAAGGCATTCACCGTGCCGCTGTTGGTCATGCTCGTCGTCGCGCTGGTTGGCTTCGGCACCACGATGGTCCTGCCGCTGGTTCTCACCAACGTCGCCGGCCTGACCACATTCCAGATCGGCCTTTTCCTGGTCCCCGGCGGAGCCCTGATCGCCCTTGTCTCGGCCCTCGGCGGCCGCGTCTACGACCGCTACGGACCGCGGCCCCTGGCCATTCCCGGATCGGTCATCTGGACGGGCTCCCTGTGGTTCCTGAGTCGCGTGGACGAGGACACCAGTGTCACCGCACTCTTGGCCGCCTACCTCGTCCTGTCGGCCTCACAGGCCCTGATGTGGGCTCCGATGACGACGGCCGCGCTGTCCTCCCTGCGCGCCGAGCTCTACCCGCACGGCACCGCGGCGTTCAACACCGCCCAACAGCTGGCCGGCGGCGCAGGCGGCGCCATCCTGATCTCGGCCTACACCATTGGCTCCCACGCGCAGGATGCGGGAGCACTGAACCTGCCCCAGTCCATCTCGGCGGCACAAGCCGCCTTCGCCACTGCGGCAGCCATCGGCTGCCTCGCAATCATCGGCACCCCCTTCGTCCGCAAGGCCGCTGCCGCCCTGAAGCCGCCGGCCCCTCGCACGAGCGATACATCCATCAAGGTCGCCGCTCCGCCAGTGGCGTCAGCCACAGACTGACTGAGCGACGCTGACGGTGCAGCGGGAGCCGATGAACCGGTCGCGGTCCTCGGCTTAAACGGCCGCAGGCGGGCAGGTTCAGCGGTTGAGGCCACAGGAATCCGCGAACTCATGCGCTTCCTGCTGGGACGTGCTTCATCACCCGGACCCGGCGATCGGGGACACCCCCCTCCCCTACACCCGGCGCAGGGAGCTCCTCCTGGACCTGCTCGCCGACCTCGGGCCTCCGATCCAGCCTGTTCCGGCAACGGACGACCGCTCCGTTGCCGAGGACTGGTACGAGTCGCTGCAACCGCTTGGCCTTGAAGGCGTCGTGGCCAAGCGCGCCACGGCCGGGTATCCCGCCGGCCGCAGGGCCTGGGTCAAGGTCAGGCATGCGGATACGGCCGAAGCCCGGGTCGTCGGGTTCACCGGCCCCCGGCGGAGGCCGCGGAACCTCGTCCTCGTCCCAGCCGGGACAGCCCGGCCCCGCCTGTCCGCACGGATAGCCCCCGTCCTCGCCGCCCGGATCGGCACCGCCCTGATCAACGCGCCTGCCACCGGCCAGCGGCGCACGCACGGAGAGCCCTACACAGGTCTCGAGACAGACCTGGTGGTGGAAGTCCTCGCCGGTACCGGCCGCCACGGCACCCTTACCGTGGTCCGGATCCGCCAACACTGTCGGCATTGCGGAGATCCTGGACGCCCTATTAGGGACCGTATTGAGTTCCGATCAATGGGTGGCTCGGGTGAGGTCCTTGAGTCAGGTCATCGAGGCGCGTAGGTGGAGGCCGGCGAGGTAGCTGTCGGGAGACTTGTCGTACCGGGTGGCGATGCCACGCCAGGCCTTCATCTTGTTGATCAGCCGCTCGACGGTGTTCCTCTCCTTGTAGAGCTCGGCGTCGAAGTCGACGGGCCTACCGCCCTGGGAGCCCTTCTTCTTGCGGTTGGCCAGCTGGTCCTTCTTCTCCGGGATGACCGCACGGATGCGGCGTTTGCGCAGGT
Organism: Streptomyces clavifer; assembly: GCF_036345975.1. Taxonomy (NCBI): domain Bacteria; kingdom Bacillati; phylum Actinomycetota; class Actinomycetes; order Kitasatosporales; family Streptomycetaceae; genus Streptomyces; species Streptomyces clavifer. The sequence goes on from NZ_CP107794.1 coordinate 417,730, forward strand.
GGGCGCGGTTGGCGCGGGAGGAATAGGTCTTGTCGCCCGCCACGGCGTCCGGCCGGGTGCGCGGACGGCGCACGGGCAGACGGACGCGCATCTGGTTCAGGACGGGGATGAACTGAGGGCTGTCGGCGGCCTGCCCGGCGGTCAGGAGCAGCACCAGCGGGCGGCACCTGCGGTCGCCGGCGAGGTGGATCTTGCTGGTCTGCCCGCCCCGGGAGCGGCCCAGCGAAGCGGCCTTCAGCCGCAGCCGCAGCCGCAGCCGGTGCCGGACGCGGCGCCGCTCCTGCCGTCCGGGGTCGGTGTCGATGTCCTGTCCGGTTCGTCCGTTGTTGTCGCCCCCTTTGACCTGGCTTTTTCTTCGGCCGCGGCCTTCTCCAGGGCGGTGAGGACGTCTGGGCTCAGGTGCATGCCGGCCGCGTCCTGGTGGGCGCGCACGGTGGTGGAGTCGATACTGACCAGGGACAGGTCCACCTCGTCCCGCCGGGCCGCCTCCGCGACCAGCCCCTCCATCAGGGCCTGGAAGACGCCCGCGTCGCGCCACTGCCTAAAGCGGTTGTGCACGGTGGGCGAGGGACCGAACCGGCCGATCGGCAGATAGGACTCGATGAACTCCCATTCAGCGTCGCTCAGTTGCACCTGCGTCATGACACCAGGTCTACCGGCTCACGCCGTGCCGCGAGGTCGAATCCCGCAGATTGATCACAACTGGATACGGTCCCTAACGAAAACTCAGTAATCACTCGTCCGGTCACAGGCCCAGGACCGTCGCCACCAGTTCGCTGCGGCTGCGGACACCGGTCTTCGCGAACACACTCTTCAGATGGTCCTGCACGGTCGCCGCGGTGATGTGCAGTTCCACGGCGATGGTCCGCGACGGCAGACCGGCGACGACTCGCGCCAGCACGTCCCGCTCGCGCGGTGTAAGCCCGTACGCGAGCAGCAGTATCTCGGCCACGTCGGCGGCCGGCGCCGGATGTACCGTCACGGCGATGGCCGCCGGGTGCGGGCCACCACTCAGCGGCGAGGCCTGGACGGAGAGCCACCGGCCCGAGCGGCCGCGGATGCGTCCGTACGCCGGCAGCTCAGCGCCTCTTCCCCGTGCGGCCACCTCCAGGATCGCGGACGGCAGTTCCGCCTGCGACGGGCCCAGCTCGTCCCGCCAGAGTTTCGCGGCCAGGTTCTCCGAAAACAGCCGCAAGTCCTGGTCGAGCAGGAGCACTCCGGCCTGGGACGGGCCCGCAGCGGTGTCGTCGGGTGCCCGGTGGGCGGCCCGGCGCAGGGCCGCACCGACCGGGGCGGACAGCCGCCGCAGGACGCCGACGTCGGCCGGGGTGAAGTCGGGCCGCCGGCCGCCGCGGAAGAGGGCGACGACGCCCCAGCAGCGGCCGTCCACCACGAAGCCCGCCCGCAGCTCGTGCCGTGCGTCGATCATCGGCAGCACTGTCCGGTAGCGGTGGCTGGATTCCGGATCACCGCCGGTGGCCGCACCGAGCGTGCCCGCGGACACCTCGGAGCGGGCCAGCGCCGCGAACTTCAGGACGTCGTCCACCAGGTACTCGTTGTGCGCGGCGGCCGCGGCCGCCTCCGGTACGAGCCCGGCGCTGACTTGGTCGGCGGTCAGCAGCGTCATCGGGTCGATCGTGCTGAAGCAGTAGGAGTCGGCCGGGATGAGGCGTGTCAGCCGGTCGGCGATCCGGCGGCGCAGTATTCGGGAGTCGAGGTCGAGACGGCAGATCGCCTCGATGTCGCGCACGGTCTCGCGCCGGACCATCGGGGAACTCACCCTTGCCACGGTATCCCAGAAATGTGGGAGGGCCGCCCGACCTCCAGGCGCCTACAGTGGGTCCGAGAAACCCCAGGTCACCGGAGGTACACCGACATGTCCCCGTCCATGCTCAACGTCGGACTGGATCCAGCGCTGGTGGACGACGCGCCCTCGTCACGGGCGGCGTTCCCTGAAATCGACGCCGAGGCGGTCCGGGCCGGAATGGCCGCGGGCCGGGCTCGGCTCGAGGAGCTCGGCCTCAGTGTCGATGTCTGCCTGCTCGACTACGGCCGCACGGCCGAGGCGGTCTTTCGCGCCGCGTTGACCGCCAAGGACTACGACATCGTGCTGATCGGCGCCGGCGTCCGGCTGGACCCGGAGCTGACCCCGCTGTTGGAGGTGCTGGTCAACACCACCCACGAGCTGGCACCCGGCGCGAAGCTCTGCTTCAACGTCAGCCCGACGACGGCTGTCGAAGCCGTCCAGCGGTGGTGGCCCGAACACAAGCCGCTGGTCTAGGCGCTCCATAGCACTCAAGAGACGATTCGATGAACGGGAGGCGGTCTTCCGCCATGTCTGCAAGAGCACTCGAGGACAAGGTCGCACTGGTCACCGGCGGCAGCCGGGGCATCGGCCGGGCGATCGCGGAGCGGCTCGCCCAGGACGGCGCCGCCGTCGGCGTCACCTACGCCCGCGACGAGACGGCGGCGAGCGAGACCGTCGAAAACATCCGCAAGAACGGAGGACGGGCCTTCGCACTCCAGGCGGGGCTGGGCGAACGCGGCGACGCGGCCCGCCTCTGGGCCGCCTTCGACGCCGCGGGCACGGAGCACGTGCCCGACGGGAAGCTCGACATCATCGTCAACAACGTCGGCATCGGGGATTTCGCATCCCTGGAGTCGTTGACCGAGAACGCCTTCGACAAGGTCTTCGCCGTGAACGTGCGTGCACCGTTCTTCGTCACGCAGCAGGGATTGCCGCGCCTGCGCGACGGGGGCCGGATCATCAACATCTCCAGCTCCGTGGCCCGCCTGGCCACGCCGGGAATGATCGCCTACGGCGCCACCAAGGGAGCCCTGGACAACTTCAGTCTCGCCCTCGCCAAGGAGCTGGGCCCCCGGGGCATCACGGTCAACTCGGTGGCCCCCGGAACCGTCCTCACCGATGCCAGCGCGGCCACCCTGCTGGGCGATCCGCATGCCGAGGCGCAAGCGGCGTCTCTTGCCGCCCTCGGCCGGATCGGGCGGCCGGAAGACATGGCCGACATCGTGGCCTTCCTCGCCTCCGACGACGCACGCTGGGTAACCGGCCAGGTCATCGACGCAACGGGAGGCATGGCCCTCTGACGTGCTAAGGAGAGGAACACCGTCGAGCGGCTGATCAACAAGATGAAGGCCTGGCGTGGCATCGCCACCCGGTACGACAAGTCTCCCGACAGCTACCTCGCCGGCCTCCACCTACGCGCCTCGATGATCTGGCTCAAGGACCTCACCCGAGCCACCCATTGATCGGAACTCAATACGGTCCCTAGGCGACCACTGGGCCGAGTGGCTCGCATGAACCTCGAGTAGGCCCCCTGGCAAACCAGCAGGCAGCGCGGGCCCTGCGGACTCTTGGAAGCTTCCGCCGCCACAGGGCCGCGAGACTGGGCTCATCGCACCCCTGCCAAGGATGGCCGCCAGGTCCGCCTGACTGCGATGATGCGCGGCCGGCTCTGCCGCGGGTCATGTGAAGCACGCTCGAGTTCGAGGCTGCGGCGACAGGTGCGGCTGCGCGTCCACGTCTCCGGCGACAGCCCCTTCGAGGGGTGCCGACGAGATCGCCCGCAGTTCTCGCTGCCCGTGCACTACGACGACTACCGTGTGATGAAGTCAGCTGAGCGCCTTCTTGGACGCCGTGGCCGGCGCGGCACCGGGGACCGGGGTGTGCACTGCGGCCGCGGTCAGGTTGCGACGTTCTCACCAGAGGGGCGGACGCCCACATGGTCTGACCCTCCCGGCCCGGGGGAGTGGTCAGCGCCTCGGCAGCCGGTGCAGGGCGACCTCACCCAGCACCCCGTCCGCCACCGTGCATGTCATGTACGTGCAGTACGGCTGCCGTCTGCGGTCGGTCGGCGACCCCGGGTTCAGCAGGCGCAGCCCGCCCGGCGCCACGGTGTCCCAGGGGATGTGGCTGTGTCCGAAAACGAGGACGTCAAGGTCCGGGTAGGACTGAGCACAGCGCGTCTCCCGCCCGCGGGCCGCCCCCGTCTCGTGGACGACGCCCAACCGCAGGCCTCCCAGGCGGACACGGGCCTCCTCCGGCAACCGGGCCCGCAGTTCCGGACCGTCGTTGTTGCCGTACACCCCCACCAGGCGTCGCGCACGCTCCTCCAGCAGGTTCAGGGTGGCCACGTCGACCCAGTCCCCGGCATGGACGACGACGTCCGCCCGGTCCGTCTCGCGCAGAAGTTCATCGAGGAGCCCCCTGGCGCGCAGGGGCACATGGGTGTCCGAGACGAGCAGCAGCCGCACGGGCAAATCCGTTGCCGCTCCTGTTGTGTCCTTGTCCATCCGCCTGCCTTCTTTTCTCGGGTTCGCCCGGTCTACCGGCCGCAGCCGCCCTTGCGTAGGAAGGGGCCTGCCCCGGCGTGGCGGGCAGGGGCCAGCCCCTGACAGTGCGGCTCGAACGAGCAGTACCCGCGGTCGGCTCCGGGGGTACACCATCAGCCCCGCCCCTATCCGGCTGCGGGGCAACATGGGGTGCCGGTAAGAATGTTGTCACCAGCCGCAAACGGCGGGGGTCACGTCCGGCGGCGTGCAGCGGGATCGCGTTCGGCGACGTGTCGGGCGACCGAGCCAACGCCGGGGCGGGCGTACCGCTCCAGGGAGCGGACGGAGGCGTGGCGGTAGCAGGCCAGTAACACCGGGTGGAGGTGCCGTCCTCCGCGTCGTGTGTCAGAGCACTGTGACGTAGCCGGTGGAGCGTCGACCCGTCCAGGTCCTCGATGTCCTCGGGTGGGGCGAGCGGGTTGGCCAGCAGCCGGGTGTTCTCCTCGAAGATCTCCTCAGCCCGCCGGTAGGAGAGCCGGGCGCGGCCGGTCTCCGGGCACACGTCCAACGTCGGCGTCCCGGCCGTGGCCTTGCGGTCGGTGAGGAACAGCGGGCCGCGGGTACGGCGGCCGATCAGACGGGGCAGGATGGGCAGTGCCGGACTGCCAGTGAATCCATTCCGTCGCCCCGCCCTTGGCGGTGATCTTGCCACGCTTGTCCTCTGGGTACAGGTCTTCCACGTTCAGGCACAGCACTTCATCGGTCCGTGCGGCGGACTCGTAGAGCATCTTCCACTGCGTCTTCTCCCGCAGGGCGACGTCCAGGCGCCACAGGGCGGCGATCTGGTTCTCGGCCAGGGCCTTGGTGCGGTCCGGCGGTGCCGGCCGCCGCTCGATGCCGACCGTCGGATCGCCTTCGATCCAGCCCTGGCGCTGCCACCAGCCGATCGCCTTGCGGGCGATGGACAGCTCCCAGTTGATGGTGTCGGCGTCCATCTCGTCCGCACGCGCCGCCGCCAGCTCGGCCAGCACCTCCGGAAGCGCCGGGTCGTCGATTGCAGCGACGGGGAAGACGGGCGAGTTGGCGCCCCGGCGGGCCGGGCCGGTCGGGGCCGCCTCGCCGGCGAGCATCCACCCCCCACGTCGTCAGCGAGATCCGGTAGATCCGGGCGGAGGACTTCGCGACGCCCGCGCCGGTGAGGTAGCGCTCGACCGCCGCGGTGTACGACGCCGGAGCGGTGGACAGGGGCACCACCCGGGCGCGCGGCAGCCGAAGCGTGCCACCACTCCCGGACTCGGTCACTGGTTCGATCGTCACATCTGTCCCGCCCTTCCAGCCCTGCCGCAGTACGACTCGCCGCGGCGGCCGGAGCGCCCCGCCGCAGGTCGCGGTGATCACCGTAGGGGCTCCGCCGCAGTAAATCCGGTATTTGCTGCGAAAGTTGCGTTGTCCGCTCGCCGGCGCGGTCTCAAGGAATTCTCACCCCGCCCTGACTCCCTGTGAGAAAAGTAGTTGCACTGGCTGTCTTCTCACAGGCAGGGTGCGGTGGTGACCGGAACAGAGATCGAACTCCCCGTCGTGGATGGGGTCCTATCCGGTGTGGACTTCGGCGGTCACGGTGAGGGCGTGCTGCTTGTCCACGGCAGCGGACACAACGCTGCGGCCTGGACGGATGTGGCGTCCCAGCTGGTGAGCGAGTGCCATCCGATTGCCCTCGACCTGCGTGGCCATGGGCAGACCCGGCTCGACTCCACCAATCCCGAGCAGTACTGGCGAGACATCGGCAGCGTCGTCACCGCGCTGGCCTGGGACCGCCCCGTGCTGGTCGGCCATTCCACCGGCGGGTACGCGGTGACGGCCGCCACTGCCTGTGGACTTGTGGAACCGGCCGCCCTCTGCATCGTGGACGGCATAGTGCTCGATGACCGTAACGCGTCAATCGCCGAGCATGCTGACGTGCGGACTACCGAGGCGGCGGACCGCTTACGGACGATGTTCCGCTACGGCTGGAAAGCCGATGACGACCAGATGCACGCCTATGTCGAGCAGTGCGTGCGGGAGGCCGGAGGCGACTGGCTCAACGCCGGAGCACGGCCCGGACTTGTCGAGGAGGTTGCGCGGCGCTCCTTCATGCGCTGCGGCCACTGGTGGGTACGGCGGCCCGCCATCGAGGAGGTCGCGACTGTCACTGCCGTGGAGCCCGACGCAGAAGTCTTCCCAGCCGTCGATGTGTACGCCCGCGTCACCTGTCCGATGACGATCGTGCTGGCCGAGGATGGCTTTTACGCCTCCCGGCGCGACGAGGTGCGTGCTGTCGTCGATGCCGTCCCTGGCCGTCGGCTGATCGACATCAGCTCGAACCACAACGTCCCCATGACCCGGCCCGCTGACCTCGCTGCGATCATCCTCAACCTGGTGCGAGACCGAGCTGCGACATCGACCAGGAATGTCGATTGATCCTCACCCCACCACCCCTGCAAGGAGTTGCTGTGCACCATTCTGATGCCCCGGCCACCAGGGAGATCTCCGTGGCGGACAAGGGTGCGGGGCCTTACGGCATCGCGGCCGGACCTGACGGTGCGCTGTGGCTCACCCTCGCGCACAGTGGCCGCATCGCGCGTCTCACCCTCGACGGCGAACTCAATGAATACCCCCTGGACTCGTCTGAGTGTCGCCCTACGGTCATTACTCCCGGGCCCGACGGAGCACTGTGGTTCACCCGGTCCCAGGACCACCGGATCGGCCGCGTCACCGCCGACGGCGAAAGGGAGTCCTTCCCCACTCCGACGCCCGACAGCGGACCCTTCGGCATCACTGCCGGTCCAGACGGTGCGGTGTGGTTCACGGAGATGAACACCGACCGTATCGGCCGCATCACCTGCAAGGGAGAGATCACCGAGTTCGCCCTTCCCCGTAAGGGCGCCTATCCCTCGGCAATCACCGCAGGCCCTGATGGTGCCCTGTGGTTCACCCTCAACCAGGCGAACGCAATCGGCCGCATCACTGTCCATGGGGATATCGTCATACACCCACTCCCCACCCCCAGCGCCGCACCCGTGGGCATCACCAGTGACGGCGCCGCCTTGTGGTTCGTTGAGATCGCAGCGGGCCAGATCGGCAGGATCTCGGTGGACGGCGGGATCAAGGAGTTCCCGCTCCCTGACCGCACGGCCAAACCCCACGCCATCGTCGCGGCGTCCACCGGGGACTGCTGGTTCACCGAATGGGGAGCCAACCGCATTGGCCACATCACCGATAGCGGCGAGATCGCCGAGTACAGCCTGCCGTCACCGTCGTCCGAGCCGCACGGCATCACCATAGGTTCCGACGGCGCTCTGTGGGTGGCCCTTGAGACGGGAGGGGTCGCGCGGTTGGAACTGTAGCTCGGGACGGAGAACCACCCAGGTCCTGCTCCGTCTCGCCCGACAACGCGCCAACGTTCCTTTCGCGGCGCTCCGGGACGGAACCTGCTACAAACTCCAGCCAGGTCGCGGCGAGTGTTGCGACAGTAGCGGTCAGAGCGAGACTGATCCGCAGGCCGTGCCCGAAGCCGGCAGGGGCCAAGATCAGGGCGCCGAAGACAGCCACGGCCAGCGCGCCTCCGACCGGGCTACCCGGCCCGCTCCGCAGCCACCGCACTGAGCCCGGCCAGGGCCAAGGGCTCGGATCTGTGTCGTACCTCCGTGGTACTCATGTTCTATGAGCCAGTTCCGCGACTTCAATCTCAAACTACTCGTCATCGAGGAGCTCATGTACGGCCCCGAGCCCCTCCTCCCGGTCTACGACCTGCCCACACGGCTGGCCGAGCGAGGGATCGGTGACCCTGCCTCCTACGTCCTGGAAAACGGCCTTCACGCGGAGGTGCTTCCGGAGTCCCGGACCCATTTCGAGACCTTGGAGATCCCGGCCGAGCTGCTCGCCCACGTCGAGGAGTTGTGCTTCGACGCCGGAGCGGACGTCTTCCGGCACTGCGCCCCTGCCTGGGACGGAGAGGACGACCTGTTCGACGTCCGCTCGCTCGACGACATCGCCCTGCTGCCCAACCTGCGGGAGGTCACCTTCGTGGAGGACGGCGTCCTGGCCGTGCCAGACGCGGCGGACGTCTTTGCCGCGCACGGCGTCGACACCGACTGAGCCCCGGCACCCGTTCGTCGCTGGCCGTCGAAGGCCGAGGGCCGGCCCATACCGCGTGAGACAGCGCCGCTACTCGATCAGCTCCCGTAGATCCCTTACAGAACTGCCCCCTTCAGGCAGTGTGACGCTGTTGAGCTCGGCTTCCCCTCAATCACTGCCACACCGCAGCCGCTTGGGAATATCGCGCTTCTCGAATGACGCTTCCTGCCAGCTGGTGCCTCGCGTGGACGGCAGTCCGCCGTGAGGCGTACGCCAACGATCAAGGCGCGGCGGCCTCGCTCGTCGCAGTGACCGCCTGTACGAACCGTCAGGAATCGGATCAGGATCCGGCCGAGTGGCTGCCGCCGTCCCTGGACGCACGGTGTCGGTACGCGGGGGATCGGGTGGCCACGAAGCTGCGCTGGCAGCTGACTGCGGACGCCACCGAGCACGAGGCACCCAAGGTGTTCGCCGAAGGCCCCTCCGAGGACACCATCGTCGCCTACACACCCGCCCCTGACCGCTTCCCGGCATCACGGTTCCGTCGCCGTTGGGCCCGCCGGTGCCACGCAAAGGTCGCGGCCAGGGCGAAGGGCCCGCGGGCCGTAGGGCGTCCCCATCCTCGCGCCGGCGGCAACTCCCCTTGTGTCAGCGGCTCCCTTTACAACGCCTTGTATCGAGCAATTGACACAAGATGCCGACCAGGGCATCTTGTACTCACTACTTAATACAAGATGATCTGGGGGGATCTCTCTATGCTCGACACCGTCCCGCTCCAGTCCCGGTTCCTCGACCACGCCGACTACTACGCCCGCTGGTCCGGCCTGGCTACCGGCATCGTCGCCGCACAGCAGTTGGCCACCATGGAGAGCGGCGACATCACGATGCCCCTCGTGTTCGCCATCACCGCTTTCGGCCTGTGCGCGGTGGGCGGCGTCCTGCTCGGCGACGCCCTGACCCTGCGTCCACAGGAAGCAGTACGCACCGCGAGTGTCGCCCCGCGCCTGGTCAGAAACCAAGTGCCGCCCCTCATGGCACCCCTGCTTCTCCTGCAGGCGGCATCCCTCGGAAGCATGCTGGTGATCGGTGCGGTCACGGCCTCCTCCGACCCCTACCAGATAGGCAGAGCGGGACATGTCATCACCGTCACCTGCGACGGGATGCGCACATACCTCGGCCCCTGGCCCGGCCTGTACTACAGCGGCCCGATGCTCGCCGCCCTCGCGGTCGGAACCCCCGTCTGCGTCTGGGCCCTGCGCCGCATCACCCACGGCCCGGGCAACAACCAGCAACGCCGCGACCGCGCGTGGGCGATCACCGGAGCCTGGGGGCTGCTGGTGTCGAGTCAGGTGCTGCTCGTCGTCCTGATGATCCTCGTCGCGCTCACGGAGAAGGGCTGCGCCGGCCAGCTGGGAGCCGCCACCATCGTGGTGATTTGCCCCCTGGGCCTGCTCAGTCTCTTCACCTTTGGATGGTCCCTTCTCACCGTGATTGCGCCCCGGGCGGTCGACGACGAGGCAGCCCACAATGCATGACCCCGCCGTCCGCGTCGACACCACCAGCCAGGCGCCGCCGTACGAGCAGATCCGCGCCCAATTGGCCGCGCTGATCCGCACCGGTCGGCTGACCGAGGGCGAGCGCCTGCCGACCGTACGCCAGCTCGCCACCGACCTCGGCCTAGCGCCGGGCACCGTGGCTCGCGCCTATCGCGAGCTCGAGTCCGCCAAGCTGATCCGCACTCGCCGTGGCGCGGGTACCCGGGTCGCAGCTCTCCCACCCGAGCCGTACCCGCACGATGCTGACCAACTCAACACTCTGGCACGAGACTTCACCTCCACCGCTCGTGCGCTTGGCGCCGACACCGAAGACATCCTGACCGCCGTCCGCGACGCCCTGAGCCCGCCTCCTCTGCCGCCACCGCCGACAACGGAGCGGATGGCCCCAAGACGGCCGAGGCGCCAGAGCAAGCCACAAACCTGAGCAGCAGGCGCGAGTAGCAGACGACGGCCGTCTGCCCCTGGCGCAGACTGCTCCGCCGCGGTATCCGGCCCTGGTTCGAGCTGTGAGCGTCGACGCTTCGGACGCCGAGCTGGTGCGGGTCGCCGAGTCGGTCGCGCGCCCGCTCGTCGACCCGCCTACGGAAACGTGCACGACATCGCCTCTACGACTACGCGGACAACTCCCACGCAGACCTAGATCATGAACGACTGCTACCGAAACCCGTGAACATTTCGCTGCCGCCCTCGCTGCTCGGGGCCTCCCGAACAGCTGTCACAACGCTGCCGTCTCTCGTGAACAGAGCCATGAGGGAAAAGTGAAGACACCGAGATTGTTCCGTGATGAGGCGTGCGACCTACGGCGCATCGCAGCTCAGGGCAGAGCGACACCGTCCCGGTAACTGAGCTCGAGTCTCGGCTCAGGCGGCCAAGACATCGCGCAGCTCGTGCACGGCGCGCTCGTCGTGACGCCGGCCGGGGATCGAGTGGTAGAGGTCCGTCGCGCGGTGGCGCACGAGGCCGCTGCGGTAGGCATCGGGAAGAGTGGTCAGCACCGTGACGATGCGCCGGCAGGCCTCCTCGGTATCACCGTCCTGGTGAGTACAGGTGGCAGCGTCGATGGTGAGCAACGCCCGGGTCATGGTGCTGGTCGGCGCGGATAGCTCCAGTGCCCTCTGCTGGCTTTCGCGGGCACGCCGGGTGTCGCCGAGCGCGGTGAGTGCGTGGGACAGATGGACGTGGTGTTTCTGCTCGCTGTGGGTGAGCCATGTGTCGGCGCGAGCGCTGGCATCGAGGCGTTCCATGAGGGCGTCGGCGGCCGTGAGCGCCTCGTGGGCTTGGTCTTGCTGGTGGGAAAGGGCGTAGGCGCGGGCGGCGACTGCGGCTGCCAGAGTCGCGGCCGCCGTCGGCTGGCTTCCGGCGGCGTGCCGTGCCTGCTCGGCCAGCAGTGCCGCGGCCTGTGGGGCGCCGTAGTTGATCGGCACCATCGCTTCGCGGGCCAGGACCCAGGCGTGCAGCTGGCGGTCGCCGGATTCCTGGGCGGCCCTGGAGGCCGTCGCGAACCACTTTCTGGCCTCTTTGCGGGTGCCGAGGTCGTGCAGGACGATCGCGATCATCCCCGCCATCTGCCCGGCGGTGCGGCAGACCCGGATGCGGGCGGCGACCGGCTGGGGGCTGTCGAGATGGGGCCGGAGCTCGGCGAAATCGCTGACGAGATCGGCGAGGAACCGGGTCGGGACCTGCCCGTGGTAACCGTAGCCGTAGGCCTCGGCAGCTGCCTCGAGGTCGGACAGATCAGCCGGGGCCGTATCAGCGGCCAGAGCGAGGTCCAGTGACTGGCGGGTCTCGCGCAGTGCGGTGAGGGCGGTGGTCGTGAGACCGGCTGCGAGGGCGCCACGCAGGACCTGGCGGCGGTTCATCGGGTCATCTCCATCGTCGGCCTCCGGGTGCGGTCTTGGGGAGCTGTATTCCCAGGGTCGCGCAGCAAGCCCCAGAAAGGCACCGGGAATCCGAAGTGCGTCCGCGATGCGCTCGGTCGCGTCCAGAGTGGTCACCGTCGCCTCCCCCCGGGCGACCTTGGCGACCCGCTCGGGCTTCATGCCGGCGGCTTCACCGATCCGGTAGAAGCTGACGCCGTGCTCGCGGGCCATGGAGAAGACGGTCGTGAAGTCACGGACCCGGGCGGCATGGGCGAACACCGGGTCGTTCAACACTCGGTCTGGAATCTGCGCTGGTGACGGACGTAAGTCGTCCACGAGTCCCCCTTCGCTCGCAGCGAGAGCACAGACGCTACCCCCATGACGGGCCCCCACGGCGGGCTTATCCACAGGTCCGGTTCCCGCTTCACTGGCGACTGCCAACAGCGCGCCGACCGGCCGCTGAACCCGCCTTCCGCAGGAGGTACTCCATGGAGTCCAAGTCCGCTACTGCCGCCGCCAGCATCCCGGCGTCGACCGACGAGGCCAACGAGCTCACCGGACCCGTGGTGGTCGCTGTCGATGTGGAGGACGAGGAGTAGCACTCCCTCCTTCCGCGTCCTGATCCCCGGGGATGCCCGCCCCTCTCCTCGTGCCCAGCTGGGCTGTGGGGGAGAGGCGGGCGTTTCTCTCGCACCGGCCGTCTGGAGACCGCAGTGATCCACGTATTCGTCGGGCCGACGCTGTCACGGTCCGAACCGCAGCTGTCCGCACCGGGTATCCGGCGCTGGCCCCCGGCACGGCACGGGGACCTGTTCCACGCCACGATCCGCGACGACGACACCGTCGTACTCATCGACGGGGTGTACCACCAGGCCCCGGCCCTGCGGCATAAGGAAATCCTCGCCGCGATGGGCCGGGGTGTGCACGTCATCGGAGCGGCCAGCATCGGCGCGCTGCGGGCCGCCGAACTCGCACCGTACGGAATGCTCGGCGTCGGCTCCGTCTACGCCGCCTACCACCGCGGCGACATCACCGCCGACGACGAAGTAGCCGTCGGCCAAGCTCCCGACGGGCAGTGGGAGGCCTTGACCTGGCCGCTGGTCAACCTCCGCAGCGTGCTCCGGCTGGCGCAGGAGGCCGGCATCCTCGACAGCGCCCGGGCGCACGAACTGCTGGAGGCGCTGCGCGCGGTCTACTACCCCCAGCGCACCACAGCCGCGGTTCGGGCCGTCAGCCGCTGGCAGGGCGAGAGCTCGTTCGCCCGGTGGCTGGCCGAACAGATCGATCGGGATCCGCACTTCGGTGACGTCAAACGCGTTGACGCCTTGGCCGCCGTACAGACCGCCCTCTCCGGCAGGCCGCTCCCGGTCGGTGCCCGGCCGGCACGGGCTGTGTGGGACACCACGTACTACCGGCGCTGGTCCAACGCCTGGGCGCACGAGAGGGTCGACGGACTGCACCTGTCCACCGAGGGCCGCCTCGTCTACCAGCAGGTCTTCGATCCGGCCTTCCGGGAAACGTGGGCGGCCTACCTCGAACACCGCTCCCTGCACCCCGCCCACGGCCCGGGCCTGCCGCTGACGGTGCGGCTGGCCCAGGTTGCCGGAAACACCCTGCCCGCCGACCGCGTGTTCCACCCAAGCATCGACCTCCGCGACAAGCAGACTGCGGCCCTGCTTCTGGCCGGCGAGACCCCACAGGACCGACAAGCCGTCGCCCGGTACGCCGCCGTCCTCGAACAGGCGCGCCGCACACGGCCCGGGTTCTCCACGGCAGCGGCACGCGACGGCCTCACCCGGCAGCTCCTGCTGCGGGTGTGGAAGTGCCCCGAGCAGTACTTCGACGCGGAGGCCTCCGCACGCGGGCTGGTCTGCGGGGCACACGCCGTTGCGGCCGCCAAGCCCCTCGTCCCCGGCCTTCTGGACGAGATGAGCGAGTCGGCCGCGAAGAGGGAGACAGCTGATGCGCACTGACGACGTGCTTGTCCTGCCGGGCACGGTGCGTGCCCGGAGCGCAGAGCAGACCTGGGAGGCCGTGGCCGGGCATCTGCCGCACTACGGCATCACCCGCGTCGCTGACCTGACCGGACTGGACTGCATCGGGCTCCCGGTCTGGACGGCGATCCGCCCCGCCTCCCACACCCTCAGCACGTCCCAGGGAAAGGGGGCCACCAGCCTGCTCGCGAAACTCTCCGCGGTCATGGAGGGGATCGAGCTGTGGCACACCGAGCAGCCGCTCCCCATTGCGGCCCGCGGTCCGGCAACAGAGGTGGCCCCCAACTGCCCAGTGGCCGCCCTGCCACTGACCGTTCCCCACCCCAACTACACGCTGGCCAGGATGGTGTGGGACTGGACGCCGGGCATCGGCCTGGCCAGCGGGGAAGAGGTCCTCGTGCCGGTCGACGTGGTCCGCCGCCGGACGCAGCGACCCGAGTGGAACCCGGATCTGATTCGCGCGACCAGCACCGGCCTCGCGTGTGGGAACACCAGGGACGAAGCCCTGCTGCACGGCCTGTACGAGGTGATGGAACGCGACGTGCTCTACCGGGACGGTCTCAACGGTGGCAGGAACCGCACCCTCATCGACCCCGCAACCGTCGACGACCCGCACAGCCAGGAGGTGGTCGACCGGCTGACGGCCGCAGGCATGATGCTCGAGATGGCGCTCGTGGACGGTCCGTACGGCCTGCCGGTGTGCGTGGCCTACCTCTGGGCGGACGACCACCCGGTCGTCTTCGCCGGCGGCGGCTGCCACAGCAGTCCCACGATCGCCCTGACCCGTGCGCTGACAGAAGCCGCACAATCGCGGCTGACGGCCATCGCCGGAACGCGCGACGACCTCCCCAGCGACACCGCCAGCTTCGACACCCCGTTCCATCCACCGCAGGCCACCGGCCTCGTGCCTGGAAACAGGCTGCATCCCGACTCGCCCCGCCTGCCCCGACCTTCACCGAGCGCCGAGCCGACGTGGTCCGCAGGGTCACCGGAGTCACTGGGCATGAACCCGTGGCCCTGGAGCTGTCAGCCCTCGACGCACCGGTCCACGCCGTGCAGGTCCTGTGCCCCGGCACCCACTCGCGGATCCGGAGGTCGATGCCACGATGAACACCACCCCACCCCCGGCACCCGCCCCCGCGCTGCCGAGTCCCGCCCAGTACGACGCCTTCCACACCGCCCGTGCCCGCACCGACCTCGTCGCCCGGATGTACGCCGCGGCGATGGGCGCCGACTACCCCTTCGAGATCGGCGCTTCGAGCTCCTGCGACTGGCCCCTGCTGGGACTCATCACCAGCCGGCTGAGCATGCGACCGGGACAGCTCCTCGTCGATGCCGGCTGCGGTACCGGCGGCATCGGCCTCTGGCTGGCCCGTGCCCTGGCCCTGCGCCTGGACGGCTTCGACCTCTCCCCGGTCGCCGTCACCCAGGCCACCGCCCGCCGCCCCCACTTCCTCGGCAGCAACACTGCCCGCGCCACCTTCCGCGTCGCCGACTTGCAGAACACCTCCCTGCCCACCTCCGCCGCCCACAGCATCGTCTGCATCGACGCTCTCGGCCGCACGAGGGACCGCGACCAAGCGGTGGCCGAGCTCGGCCGCGTCCTGGCCCCGGGCGGCCGGCTCGTGATGACCCGCTCCCTGCGCCGAGACGCCACCCCCACGTGGGTCGAGCAGGCCGCAGCAGCCGGACTCATCGTGGAGCACGTGGACGAACGCCCCGGCGAGCCCGCCATGTGGGAGCGCCTCTACAGCCTCTGGATCACCCACGCCGACGAGCTGCGTCGCGAGCTGGGGGACGCACCGGCGCGGAGCATGCTGGCGGAGGCCGAACACGTGCTGCCCGCACTGCCCGGCCGACGGGCCGTCCTGCTGACCCTGTACCGCCACGCGACCGCCCCTGATCAGGCCCGTACCGCCGATAGGATGGCCAGGCCCGACCGCCACGGCGGCAGGCACACGCCCGACGAGAGGACCCCGCAGTGAGCCAGCCCCGAAGCCGTGCGGCCGTGTTCTCAGCAGGGTCCTGGGGTACCGCAGTCGCCAAGATCATGGCCGATGCCGGCACCGACGTCACCGTCCACGCCCGCCGTAGCGAGATCGCCGACGGCATCAACGCCACGCACCGCAACCCCGGCTACTTCCCCGACATCGAACTACCCGCCACCCTCACGGCAACCACCGACCCCGCCACCGCACTGGACGGCGCGAACTACCTCGTGCTGTCCATCCCTGCCCAGTCACTGCGCACCAGCCTTGCCGCATGGGCGCCGCTCATCGGACCGGACACAGTGATCATGTCGCTGATGAAGGGCATCGAACTGGGCAGCGGCCTGCGCGCGAGCCAGGTCATCACAGAGGTGACCGGCGTCAGTGAGGAACGCATGGCGGTGCTGTCGGGCCCGAACCTGGGCCGGGAGATCATGGCCGGTCAGCCCGCCGCCGCGACGGTCGCCTGCCGCGACGAGGACACCGCACGCCGACTTCAGCAGGCCTGCCACACCCCGTACTTCCGGCCCTACACCAGCACCGATGTGACCGGCTGCGAGCTCGGCGGCGCAGTGAAGAACGTCATCGCCCTCGCCGTCGGCATCGCCTCCGGCATGGGCCTGGGCGACAACGCCTCCGCCATGCTCATCACCCGCGGCCTCGCGGAAACCACCCGCCTCGCCGCCGCCATGGGCGCCCACCCTGGCACGCTCGCCGGCCTGGCCGGGCTCGGCGACCTCGTTGCCACCTGCTCCTCCCCGCTCTCCCGCAACCGCACCTTCGGCACCCACCTCGGCCAAGGCATGAGCGTCGAGCAGGCAACTGCCGCCACCCGCACCACCACCGAGGGCGTCAAGAGCGCTGAGGCGATCCTCGCCCTGGCCCGCGCCCACGACGTCGAAATGCCCATCACCGAAGTGATGTCGGACCTGCTCCACGACAAGATCAGCCTTGGTCAAGCCACGGCCGCGCTGATGCAGCGGCCCCCCAAGCCCGAGCGCTGACCCCCAGGCCGCCCGGTTCACCGGTGCTGCCACACCACCCTTCACCGTGCGTCCCGGTGACCTCCACCCCGTCGGAGGCGTTGACCGGTGCGGTGACCTTCCCGCCCGGAGGTTGGCACCCATGCCCCAGTTCGTGCTGCCCGCTGCCCAGAGCGCCCTCACCCTCGCCGCATGGATGATCACCGGCTTCACCCGCCTGCCCGGACGCTGGTTCCGCTGGAAGATGTTCTGCCAGGCCAACTTCACCGTCATACGCTCACCGGCACCACAACGGACGGACACACCGAGCCGGTCAATGTCTACGACCACCTCTCACCAGGATCCTTCATCCTCGGACCACCCCAGCTGCAGGCCATCATCAACTACCTGATCAGCAGCGGCCGCTACGCACGCCTCGACGGCCACGGCCGACTGCTCAATGCCCAGGGGGAGCACCACATCGAGGTGAGGGACAGCCATGTGGTTCTTTGACAGCATCGCCTCCGGCTTCCAGCACCCCACCGACCCCGGCCGCCTCCAGCTGTTCCGCATCGTCTTCGCCACCGTGCTGACCCTGCGCTTCGCCCTGTCCTTCGGCCACAGCGGCTGGGATCGCTTCACCCCCGAATCGCTCAGCACCCACATCGCCGAACAGTGCCTCGGCACCACCCCGGCACGCATCCTGGCCCGCTCCTACCGGCCCGCACTGATCATCCGCACCGTCGCCGCCGTCACCCTCGCCGCAGGCCTCCAGCCCCGCCTGTCCCTCGTCCTGGTCCTGGCCGGCGCCGCCATGGAGCTCCTCTACCTGAAGAGCCCGAACGCCGTGCGCTTCACCCTGCTGACCGGCACGTGCCTCCTCCTGGCCGGCGACCTCGGCCACGGCCTCCACATCGAGCACCAGCCCAGCACCGCCAACACCTGGGCGCAGTGCCTCCTCGTCCTGATCACCGCCGACATCTACTGGAACAGCGCCTGGCAGAAAATCCGCTCGCCCCAGTTCCGCACCGGCCTCTTCCTCGCCCAGTGGATCCACGTCTACGACCAGGTCAGAGACCGACTGCCCCACCGTCGCCAGCACGCCGTCCCCGGCTTCGTCCGCCACCACACCGGCAACCTCACTCACCAGGACATCCGCTTCTGGCGCCTGGCCTCAGCTGCTGCCATCGCGGCGGAGATCGCCCTGCCCCCAGCGCTCCTGATCCCGCAGACGATGCCGTACGCAGTGGCAGCCGGCATCGCCATGCACGCCGCGTTCACCTGCCTCAAGCCCCGACAACTCATCACCTTCTCCGGCCTTACCACTGGCACCTACCTCACCTTCACTACCTGATCCCCTGCCGGGCAATGGACGGCGACCGCCCTCCTCGGTGCACCAATGCCACCGAGGAGGAGTGCTCCGGCTGGATCTCCCGCGCCCGCTAACCACGCTGGACCATGTGCTGGAAGACACCCTTGACGGCCTTCGACATCACCTTCGACGGCCAGCTCTCCGCAGCACGTCAGTAACCCGCAACAACTCGAGTTGCACCGCTCGTTTGTTTGACAGACCCCTTCAGTTGGCCAGTTGATCTGGCGGGTTGAGCACGATGGGCGGCCGAGCTCACGAGTTGGTCCAAGGAGGAGTTCCCGCCGGGGCCAGCACAGGTGTCGGTCAGCCCTCGGGTGTCCCGGCGTTCGCCCACTGGGGTGCGTGGTCCTGGACGAACTCGGCGAAGTCGCGGGGCGGGCAGCCGGTCAGGTCCAGCACCGCAGTGCTGATCTGGTCGTTCCGGCCGGTTTGGATACCGGCGTCGACGGCGGCGAGGGCGGTCGCGAAGGCGTCCGGCATGCCGGACGCACGGTAGGTGTCCGCCTGCTCAACGACCTCGACGGGCTCGATCCGGATCGGCCGGCCGGTGTGGATGGTGATGATCTGTGCCGCCTCCTGGTAATTCAGCGCCCTCGGCCCGGTGAGTAAGTAGTCACGCCGGTCGTCGGGGTGGCCGTCGGGTTGAGTCAGTAGCACGGCGGCCACCGCCGCAACGTCTCGAGCGTCGATCCAGCCCACCCGGCCGGTTCCGGCGGCGGTGCGGATCTCACCGCGTCGCCGGATCCGCTCACCCAGCGGGTGGGGGGCCAAGAAGTTCTGCATGAACCCGGAGGGGCGCAGCACCATCCATCCGGGCCGAGCCCGCACGTGCGCGGCCAGTTCCAGCGCGCTGGCGGCACCGGGCAGCACGATAGCGGAGCCGAGCAGCACCACCCGGCGCACGCCGAGGCGTTCGGCCTCGGCCAGGAACGGTTCGACAAGCGGCATCGGATCTGTGGTGTCCACCGGAGGCACCAGGTAGACCCGGTCCATCCCGTGCAACGCGGCCGGATGGGTGGCCGGATCGCTCCAGTCGAACCGAACCGCGTCCGGGGCGTCTGCCGGTGGGATGCGACTTGCCACCCGGACCGGCGCACCGTTATTGCGGAGCAGTTCGGCCAGGATGCTTCCCGTCTTCCCGGTGCCGCCGGTAATTAGGACGCCGGTCATCGGGTGGCCTGCGAGCGCAGCGAGCCGAGTAGTTCGGGCAGTGTGCCGGCCGCTGAGGCGGCCGCCAGAGGGTTCCAATAGTCCCGATAACGGGTGATCAGGCCCTGATGTGTGGTGAGCACCGTGATGTAGTCCAACTGGTACGGCTCATCGGTGGCCACCGTGCGGCCGCGCGCGGTGAACTCCACCACACTGGTGTCCGGCTGGTCCGTGTGGCGCACGGTGAGGGTCGGGATCGCCTGCACGTCCATCAGGTCCGGGTAGCCGGCCAGATAGCCCCGGACGGCCTCACGTCCGGTCAACCGTCTCGGTGATGCCCCTTCGGCGAAGGGGAACTCGGCGGTGCCGTAGTCCGCCCACAGATCGGCAACGGCATCCATATCTTTGGCCAGCAGCAGCTCCAGCAGCCGGCGAAAGACTTCTTCGGAAGTGCGTGGTGACACGGTGATTCTCCAGCGTTCTGTAGGACGTGTGACCGCCCCAGAGTGGGCGCACGAGGCAGTGCCGTGGAACGCACCAGTGAGCCCCGGACCACTGGTCCGTGGCTAAGCCGAGTGCCGTTGTGCCAACCTGGCCGGGTGAGCAGAGCAGAACTGGCTGATTTCCTGCGCCGTCGACGGGAGGCACTCCGCCCGACCCAAATGCCGGCCACGGCTATCCACCCGCCCGGCCTGCGTGCCCGCCGCACCCCTGGGCTGCGGCGGGAAGAGGTGGCCGCCCTGGCCGGGGTGTCCACGAGTTACTACGAGCGACTGGAGCAGGCCCGCGCGCCGCGTCCGTCGCCGCAGGTGCTGTCCGCGCTGGGCACGGCACTGCGCCTCACTGACCCAGAGCGTGAGCACCTGGCACGGCTGGCCGGGCAGATCCCGCCCAGCACGGACGCCGATCGCGCGCCGGCGCCTGCCGATGCACGCCGACTGCTGCATCGGCTCGGGCCGATTCCCGCCTATGTGATGAACGACCTGGAAGACATCGTGGCCTGGAACGCTGCGGCAGTCGCGTTGATCATCGACTTCGCGCAGTTGCCCGTCCACGAGCGCAACACCGTGCGCCTCGCCATTCGGCTGGGTGGCACCCTCTGCTCGGCACCCGTCGGCGCGGAAGGCGACTTCGCCCGGCAGTCCGCCGCCCACCTGCGCGCGGCCGGCGCCCGCCACCCGGCGGACCGTGCGCTGGGCGAGCTGGTCAACGAGTACGCCGCACACAACCCGGACTTTGTCGCCGGCTGGCGCAGCCACGACGTACACCCCCGTCCGACGCTGCGCAAACGCCTGCATCATCCCGAATTCGGCGAGCTGGAACTTGACCGTCAAACCCTGCTCATGCCCGGCACCAGCCTGCGGCTGGTGCTCTACACCGCAGATCCCGGCAGCCCGAGCGCCACGGCACTGGCCCAGCTGGGCCCTCCCGACGCGGCGCCGTGACCGCGGGACCAGGCCAGGTGGGGCGGCAAAGCCCTTAGCCTCGCCCTTTCATGAGTTTGGTGGGTCCAGACGTGGTGGACGTGCCGGAGTGCCCCTGACCTGGCCATTGCTCTCGCAAAAGGACTCACGAGCTGATCAGATGTGTTGCACCTGGCAGGTGCAGGGTGCCCTCGTTCCGGCGGATCCGCGAGGAAAGGGGGTGACCAAGAAGGGGCTCTCCTGCAAGGCTGCAGGCATGGAGAGCGAGTTGCTGGACGCAGAGGACTACGCTTCGGTTCTTCGGGCCACACAACTACTGTCCAGTCGCTACCTCCACGGCATGACACTGAACGCTCGCATGGAGGCGTGGGCGGAGTTCGTCGCGGACGTGGAAGAGGGCTTCGACACCATGTGGGCTTGGGAGTTCGACAACGACATGGCTCATCGCGACTGGCTCCACGATGCCTGGCCGATCCTGACCGAACGCGTCTGCCAGCTCCGTCAATCCGAGCTGGATGCGCTAGTGACCTGAGTCAGAGGTTTGGCGTTAGTTGGTTATGAGTCGTCCAGGGCCGAAGATTCCGCCGTTGTCACTGACCGATGCTCAGCGGGCTGTGCTGGAGGGCTGGGTGCGTCGGCGGACGACCGCGCAGGCGCTGGCTCAGCGGTCACGGATCGTGCTGGAGTGCGCGGACGGTCACTCGATCATGGAGGTGTCCCGTCGGCTGCGGGTTGCACCGGACACCGTCCGCACCTGGCGGCGGCGCTTCCTGGAGAACGGCCTGGACGGCTTGTGTGACGAGCCCAGGCCGGGTGTCCCGCGGAAGATTACCGACGCGGATGTGGAACGAGTGATCGTCAGAACGCTCGAGGAGACACCGAAGAACGCGACGCACTGGTCGACGCGCTCGATGGCCGCCGCGACGGGCATGTCGCAGTCGACGGTATCCAGGATCTGGCGTGCGTTCGCTCTGGCCCCGCACCGCTCGCAGACCTTCAAGCTCTCCACCGATCCGTTCTTCATCGACAAGGTCCGCGACGTCGTCGGCCTCTATCTCGACCCGCCGGAGAAGGCTCTGGTTCTCTGCGTGGACGAGAAGTCGCAGATCCAGGCCCTGGACCGGTCCCAGCCGGTCCTGCCGATGATGCCCGGGGTTCCCGAGCGCCGCAGCCACGACTACATCCGCGCCGGCACCACCACTCTCTTCGCCGCCCTGGAAGTCGCGACGGGCAAGGTGATCGGATCGCTCCACCGCCGCCACCGGGCCGTCGAGTTCAAGAAGTTCCTGGCCAAGCTCGACAGGGAAGTCCCGGCCGGCCTTCAGGTCCACCTGATCCTCGACAACTACGCGACGCACAAGACACCGGCGGTCAAGAAGTGGCTGCTGGCACACCCGCGCTTCCACCTGCACTTCACACCTACCAGCGCGTCGTGGCTGAACCTGGTCGAGCGGTGGTTCGCCGAACTCACACAGAAGAAACTCAAGCGCGGAGTACACCGCTCCGTCCAAGCCCTCGAACGCGACGTCCGGGCCTGGCTGGCCGACTGGAACGACCAACCCAGGCCCTTCATCTGGACCAAGTCGGCCGACGAAATCCTCGACAAAGTCGCCGCCTACTGCCACCGAATCTCTGACTCAGGTCACTAGGAGCCTATTGCCCTGTGTGCGGGCTCGATCAGGGATTCGATCCCTGGGGTTCCGACGGACTGACGCCGTCGTTCGCAATCTGCAGCTGCTGCTGCATCGAGTTCGGCTACGAGGACGCCTCGAATGCGGGGGTCATGACCGCGCGAGCTGCATGGAACGAGGCCGGCTGCCCTTGGCGCGGATCGGTAAGCGAACGTCCGGCGGGGTGGGATCCCCAGGTGCAACTGGTCGACAGCTTGAGGCTGTCGTAAGGCTGGGCCTCGGGCTGGACATCCGTTTCCGTGAATGCCTCTCACCCTCTTGAGGCCACATGTTCACGAATCGTTCGGCATCGGTGTTTTCGGGGTTCCTGGAAGTGCTTGAGTTGACCGGGTGATTCGAGCAGGAGTCTGTCGGCGATCGCACCTGCTGTCTCCCTCTCCTTCCTGACGCTATCGTCGGATTGTTGACGTTCCTCACGACCCGACAAGGAGTTGGACTATGGATAATCAGGTTACCCTCATCGTCACCGCAGTTGCCACGGGTGCAGGTCTCGTCGCGGCAGGTTGGCTACTTCTGCACCTCGCACGCCGCGCCGCCGCCGGCACGCTCAAGCGCAATCAGTTTGCCGGTATCCGCACGAGCGTGACGCTCTCCTCAGATGCCGCATGGCGCGCAGCGCACCTCGCCGCGGAGAAGGACAGCATCCGCGGCGCAAGGGGATTGATAGTCGGTGGAGTGCTTAGCGCGGTGAGCGGTCTCCTCGGCTTCATAGGGGTTCCGTTCTCGGCCGCGATGACGACGTTCACCGTCATCGCACTCGGATCAGCGGCATGGCTGCTCGTCTGGACTCTGAGAGGAGCGGCAGTAGGAAAGCGTGCTGCGATGCCGGTCGCTACGGAGACCTCGAACTCATCAGGCTAGCGGTAACACTATCTGGCGTGAATGGCCACCACGGGAAATACTGTTTGCGATTCTGGCGAGAGATTTCGCGAATTCTCGACAACGGCCACCTGTGGATTCGTGATCACCGAGGCGAACATTAACGCTGGGTGGGGGGTTTGTTGGTGTGTGGTGGGGCGGCTGGTCTGGGGTGTTGCTGGTTCGCTGAGAGGTGGAGTCGGCGGCTCGGGCGGGTAGGTGGGGGCTTCTGAGCTGGGGCTATGTGTTGTGCGTTGAGCGGGGCTGGGTGTGTTGTAGGTAGTTCTGGCGTGTATAGGCCCGGTTGGTGTTTGTGCTGGTCAGGGTTGTTTTGCCTGGCTGGCAGGTGGGCCTATCGGCCTCGGCGGGAGCGGTGTTGGGTTTCGGCGAGGTGGTCGAGGCGGATGGTGTCGAGGGTGGTTTTGGTGATGCGTTCGGTGCCGTCACTGATAGCGGTGATGGCGGCTTGGCGGATGAGTCTGGTGAGGGATCCGATGCGTCCTGCGGTGCGTTGGTGGAGGTAGGGGGCGTGGTGGGGGAGGGTGCCGGGTTTGTGCTGCTGGAGGTCGAGATGGTTTTCGATGTCGGTGATGACGTCGCGGAACGGGTGGCGGGTGCCGTGGCGGGCGGGTAGGGGGCCGCAGTCGACGAGGGTGGCGCGTCCGGCGAGTTGGGCGCCTCTCACGCCGGTAAACAGCGGGGTGTCAGTGACGTTGATGCCGGCGTAGACGAATGTCGCGGGGAGGCGTTCGCTGAGGTCTTTCAGAAGGTCGGCGGTTTGGGCGCCGGTGGTGGTGCGGGGGTTGAGGCGGTGGATCTCGTCGATCATCACGAGCTGCACGCCGGCTTGGGTGTAGGTGTGGCAGACGGCTTCGGTGATCTGGGTCTGGGTCATGCGCGCGGCCACGGGGATGCCGAGGTAGCGGGCGAATTCGGTGATGAGGGTTTTCGCGGTCGCGCCGGGCGGGACCAGAACATACGCGACGGGTACCGCAGCATGCGCTGATCCCGGTGGTGGCGGGTTTTTGCGGGTGTGGGCGAGGTGGCAGGTACGCCCGACGTTCAGGAGGGCCGTGGTTTTCCCTGCTGCGGCGGGTCCGGTGACGATCAGTGAGGGCCGTGCGGTGGTCTGCTGATGACGGCCGAGGATCATCAGGGTGCGGACTTGGATGGCCAGGGTGTGGATGGCGGGGGTGCGGATGGTGACGAAGCTGGAGTGGTAGGCCAGGCGTTCCTCTGTACTGCGGGGTGGGTCGCCGGGCCGGGGAGGGACGACGGGGTCGGTGGTCGCGAAGCGGTGCCAGCCCTGCCAGGTGGTCAGCGGCCACGACAGCTCGGCTCCGCCGCTGTCGCCGGGACCGCCTTGTGTGCTGCTCGCGCCTGGCGGGCTCGGGTTCACCACTTGTCGGCTTCCTCGTGTGCGTCGTAGAGCCCGAATCCGGCGGCCGGGGCGGGTCTGACGTCGTCGTCGGGCAGGTCGTCGAGGTCGTCGATGCTGTCGTCCTCGTCCAGCTGCGCCGGGCTGTCAGCGGGTGTTTCGGTGTGGTGGTCCCCGTCGCGGGCTGTGGGGAGAGGGAGGTGAGCGGTGCGGGCGAGGAGTGCCTGCTCCGTTGTGGTGGCGTGGCCGCTGTGGACGCGGCGCATGAGCTGGTCGAGGGAGTCGGCGAGGCTGGCTTCGTGCTGCTCGGTGTCACTGTGGTTGCCGTCAACGGCCTGGGTGCGGATGTGCTGCCAGGTGCGTTCGTCGAAGGGCCGGTGGACATGGTCGCGGTGGATCCACGGGATCTCGGTGAGTTCGCCGTCGGGGAGGCGGACCCAGATCTGGCGCACGTCGTGGGGGTTGTAGTGGATTTCCCATTTCCCGCCGCGGCCGGCGACGGGGGATGCCTGGCTGCGGTGCGGGGCGAGGAGGTCCGCGTCGTAGGTGCGGTGGTGGATGGTGATGCCGGCGGGGGTGATGGCCTGCCAGCGCACGGGGAGCAGTTCGAGGTAGTCGCGCCCGGTCAGCGGGACGGGTACATAGCCGGCGACGGCGAGGAGCGCGGCCCACATCTGGTTCGGGGTGAGGGCCTTCCTGGGCATCATCGGGTGGCGCAGCCCTTCGTGGGGCCGGTGGTGGTAGTGCACCAGCCATTCGTCGAGGAGGTCCTGGAGCTGGGTGACGCTGTAGCAGGCGTCTTTCTCGGTGTCGGGGCCGCGGCGGGTGACGTTGGATCCGGTGTAGCCGGGCAGGTGCTGGCAGAACAGGGCGTTGATGGAGCCGAAGGTGCGCTCGACGATGCCCTTGGCGGTGGGGGCGCGGGGCGGGGCGGGCTGGACGCTGATGCCGAGGCTCTCGCAGGCGGCGGTGAACGCCCGGGAGATGAAGACTTTGCCGCGGTCGACGACGATCGTCTCGGGCAGGACGACCGGCCGGGCCGCCGCACCGGCCAGACGCTCGTCCAGCGTGGCCAGCCGCTGGTGGGGGAGTGCGCGGGCGTGGTCCATGCGCAGGATGTCCGGCCAGGTTGGCCTGGCCGGGGGCGGGACCGCCATCTCCGCGAGCAGCAGGGCCGCGTCCACGGCTTTGGTCGCGCTGGGGCACAGCACGGCGGCGAGGATGGAGCGGGTGGCGACGTCGACGGCGATAGTCAGCTCGGGCCGGGCCAGGCGCCCGTCGTCGAAGAGGGCCAAGACGTCCAGGCGGGTGGTGTCGATCTGGACCTGCTCGCCCGGCCGCAGCGCCATGGCGGGAGTGAAAGCCCGCCCCTCGACACTCGCGGGCACCTGCCGCACCGGACCGCTGGGCAGTTCACCGGGGCGGGCGAGTGTGGTGACGAGCCGGTACAGCGTCGCCTGGGACGGCACGGGCACCGTACCGGGGCCGTGCTGATCTTCGAGGATCTGGTTGATGAGCGGGAACAGGCCGTTGATGGTGCCTTTGGAGCGCCCGCGCCGGCGGCGCAGTGCTTCACGGACGGCGGCGACGACCCGTTCGTCGGACCGCCCGGTGGGGCTGGAGGCACGAGTGGTGCGGTGGTCCAAGAGCCCCCACAGGCCCTGCTTGCGGTAAGCGAGCCGCATGCGCTGCACCGTGGTGCGCGACACCCGGCCGAAGCCCAGGGCGGTCAGCTCCTCGGCCTTGGCCTGTTCCCGCTCGGCCAGCGTGTGCCGCTCTGGGTCGTACTGCACCCGCACCGCTCCAGCGCTGCCGGGCCCGTCGGCAAGGCCGCATTCGACTTCCCGCACGTGCCGCTGCCAGGCCATGGCCTTCTCACGTGCCGCGGCGGGGGCGGTCTCGAACAGCCCCCACTGCGGGGCCGCCTGCGGCACTTCGGCCCCGATGACGCTGAAGCCGGGATCGGCGAACAGGTAACCGGCGAGCACCGCCTCGCCACCGCCGTCCGGGCCGACGAGGTGAATGGTCTGCCCGGACAGGGCGACCACCTGCCACTTCACACCGCGGAACCGGACCTGCGCCCCGACCGTCACCGATGGCCGGGCGTTGCGCCGCGCGGTCACCGGGCCCCTCCCGCCGTGCCCGGACGCGGGCCACTCCAGCCCGCGGGACCGACCAGGAGGCGTTCGTGGAGCGGCGCCTTTAGATCTGCCGTCACCCGGCCGTGCCACAGGGCGTGGAAGACCACCGGCAGGACCTCGATCGGGTCGCCGGCCGCTTCGACGCCCTCGATCAGCGGCCGCGGCCGCGCGAACGCCTCCACCACCGTGGGCGTCAGGCCGGGGCGGCCGGCGTTGCGGGGGTGGCGGTAGCCGGCCAGCCATTTCAGATTGGCGGCCAGGACGTCGTCGAGCGGCGCAAGACGCCGGTAGGCCCAGCCGATCTCCTCACACGCCGCGTTCACCGCTTCGGCGGCCTTCACCGCGCGGTCGCCGCCGGCCTCCAGGTGGCTGGGGCAGTCGGCCAGCAGACCCGTGCCGTCGCGGTACCGGGCGAACAGCTGCGGCACCCAGGAACGCACCCGGCCCCGCTCCTCGCGCCACAGCAGCCGCACCGGACGCCCCGCGAGCCCGGTCACATCGGGGTCGCGGTCCAGGACCATCAGCTGGGTGCGCATCGCGTTCGACCCGGCCGCCACGTGCCGCCCGGTGGTCGCCGACCACCACAGCCCCGGCCCCCAGCGGCGCCCAGGGATCACCGGGAACGCCGACACCGGTCGCAACTCCTCGAATCCCACGGTCATGGCGGCATCCGCCCACCGCTGCTGAACCGGCTGCCCCACCGGATCGAGGAACACCGCCTCGAAGCCGCTCCGACGATCCACGGCCGCTCGCCTTGCCCGGCCCCCGGGCCGGGCGGCCTCTCCTGTGCTGATCACCCGCGTCAGCCAAGCCGCTCCCGCCGACAAGCATCGTCGTTTTCAGGGTTTCTGCCACAAACGAGTGCTGTATCAGTTAACAGCCGATGCGCCCGGGCCCACCTTGATCTCAGCCGTCCTCTTCCTGCCCGCCTGCCGTCAGCATCCTTCTCAGTGTCCCGGGGGACATATCCGCCCACCGGGCCACCTCCTCCAACGGAACCCCGCCGTTCACCGCCGCCACCGCGGTCCGCTTCCAGGCCGCCTCGACCAGACCAGCACTGTGACCGAGGCCTTGCAGCAGCTGCCGGGCGACCTCGGCGGTCGGCCCGCTCTGCACGCCGCGCAGCTGCAGCAACTGCTCCTCGGCACTGCCGATGAGACTGCCGATCCGCATCCGCTGCTCAGCCGGCACCACCGTCCGCCACATCGTCCCCGAACCGGGTGCCTTCTTCTCCTTGCCCAGCACCCGCAACTGCCCCGCCATCGTCACCGGCTGATACTCCCGACGCAGCCACCAGGGGTCGTTGTCATATCCGGGAGGCCCACCGGCCCCACGGCGCAGCCGGATCACGCTGCCCATCCACGCGATCAGCGGACCGCCATGGTCCGCCGCAACCAGAGGCCCCAGCCACTCCCGCCCCACCCGCTCACCGAGCCGACGGCAGAACAACCCGTCGACGGGCAGCGCCCGCGGCTGCCCGGCCCCGCTGTCCACCCACACCAGTTCGCCCATGGCCGGATCCAGCAGCGCGTCGGCGACCGCCACCACCTCGGGGAAGACCACCGCGCCCCGCCCCACGATCCGCCACCACTCCAGATCACCCCCGGCATCACCGCCCGCGACCTGATGCAACCGCCGCGGCCAGACCTTCTCCCGCTCCCAGTGCAGGGCCTGCTCCCACCAGCGGGTCACCACCGCGTGCGCCAGCGCGAACACCCGCTCCGGCTGGGCCCCCGCCCGCACCGCGCGCCGCGCCACCCCCACCCACCGCCGCTGCGCCGCGGCAACTTCCGGCAGACACCGCACGTCCAGGTACTCGTAGGGCTGGTCGGCGTCCGCGTCCAGCAACCACCTCCCGTGCCGGACACACACCCGGGACCAGAGAGGTGAGTACCGCACCACCCGCACGACCGTCCCCGTACGCCGGGCGGTGCACAGGCGGCAGCCGAATGCCACCGGTCCGGCGACCGTCCCCCCGGTCCGCCACACCGCCGCCGGCACTCCGCCCTCTTCGGCGGGCACCTTGGCGTCCTGGTGTCCCCAGGACGGCAACGCCCGCGCCAGCACGTCTTCCTCGACGCCGCACAAGCCTCCCAGGAGTTGCCGGCCGGCTGTGTTCAACAGCACCTCGGCGTCTGCCCGTGCACCCCCGCCGTCGTGCCGGGGCTGGTGGCTGTGCCACTTCCAGCAGGACCGCAACGCCTTCGCTTCCAGCCCGTAGCGGCTCGCGATGCGGCAGATCAGCGACGAGGTCGTCTCCCTCTGCAGAGGAACTGTCGACAGGAGGCCGGGACGAGGGGTCACTCCACCACGCTCTCGCGTTCACCGGCCTTGGCGGGCGTTCTTCACAGTACTTCCGTGTGGCTCTCAACCCATCAGCGCCACGCACCGCCGAGCTGGCAAGCCCTCGCACCACGTCCCACCATCACCAGGGTGGATAGTCACTCGGCGTGCGGTGGGACGGGCCCGGGTCCGGCCGTGGTCCGGGTGGTGAGGCCAATGCCGGCCAGGAGGCGTTGCTGACCGGGGTGCAGATCGTGGTACCGGGTGTGCTGCCGGCGCAGCCAGGCGCGCTGGACGGGAGTGAGGCTGCGGGAGTGATGACCGGTCCCAGGCCGGGCGCCGGTTTCGCTCTGGTCGTGGATGCGCTGCCAAGAGCGCTGCCACGCCAGGCTCCAGGCCGGGCACCACCACGGATCGAGCGCGCTCAGAGCTTTCGCGGCGGCCGGCGAAGGCGCGCCCCGGCGGGCGTTGTCACGGGCGTGCTGGCGTTGTCGGCGTAGCCATTGTCCCAGGTGGAAGCCATCATGGATGGTGCCGGTCGCCGCGGCGAGTGTGTTGTGGACCGCGTGATACCAGCGGGCGTGTCCCAACGCGGTGGCGTAGTCAGTCCCGCTCTCGGTGGGCCGGGTAGTGGCTTCGAGAGCGGCGGCTGCGGTGATACCGATGCGGGCGAGGAGGTCCTGCTGTTCGGGCAGGAGCGTGTCGTACCGGGCACATTGGGTGGTCAGCCACGTGGCGACCTTGCTGCCGGTGCCAGGAAACCCCGCCGCCGCGTTGAGGACCTTGCCGTCTTGGACACAGGCGCGAGCCTGATACCAGGAGCGTTGCCATTGCAGTGACCACGGCGGATTCCACCACGGGTCGATCGCCAAGAGTGCCAGCGCCCCGGGGGAGTGGGTGCCGTGACGCTGCTGGTGGGCTCGGTCCTTGCTGCGCTCGCCGGCCAGCCACTGCCCCAGCCTGTGGCCGTCCTGGACCGTGCCGGTAGTCGCGTGCACCAACGTCCCGTGAGCCTCCGCGAACGCGCGCGCACAGCCAAGAGCGCGCTGGAAAGAAGCAGCCCGGTGCTTACCGGGGCGGGCCACCCGTACGGCCTCACAAGTAAGGCCGATACCGGCCAGCAGACCCCGCTGCGCGGAGTGCAGACTCTCATAGCCGACGCACTGCTGGTAGAGCCATTGACCCAACCCGAAGCCGGTGGTGGGGAAGCCGTGTTCGGGCCGCAAAGCCCCGCGGGCGCGGGTGTGGTGCTGCGCCTGGTAGTAGAAGCGCTGCCACGTCACAGGCCACGGCGGCCGCCACCAGAGATCCAGCGCCTCGAGTGCCGCGACGTTTTCGGGCGGCAGCGCAGCAGATTCACGGTGATCGGACAGCCACCGGCCCAGGGCGAAGCCGTTGAACCAGGTGCCGATCGGGACGGCGAGGTGGCCGTGGACAGCGGCATAAGCACGGGCATGGGCCAAACCGGCCGTGAACGCCTGATCCGAAGTGTGCCGCAACCCCAGACGCTGCCCCCCGCCGCCCGCAGCCTCCTCCCGCCGGGCGGCAGCACCGCGGTAGACGGTCAGCTCACGGGCGACGCTGCGAGGCCGGTGCGCCGTGCGCAGCTCCCACAGACTCCCGGCGGCGGCCGAGCCCGCACCAGCCCGTACACAGTGCTGCACCCAGACCAGCAAAGGGCCCACCGAAGCCGAGGCGATCCGATCAAGCAGCCACGGCCGTCTCAACACCCGCGCCAACCCAGCAATGAAGGCAGGGGTATGAGCCAGCATGTGGGGCAGATGCCCGCCGGTCTCAACGAGCAGCCGCTGCCTCACGTGTGCGCCGGTGAGGACCCGGGCCAGGGCAACCGTCTCCGGGTAGACAACCGCGTCCCGCACCAAAAGCCGCCACCAGCCCGCATCTGCCCCCGACGGCGCCATCTGACGTACCCGATCGGGCCACTCCTCCTCCTCCGGCCACTGCTGCGCCCACCAGGAGACGATCACGGCGTGAGCGACCTCGAACGCCCGGGCCGTGTCCGGACGGCGCCGCAGCAGGTGCAGGTGGGACCGGTGCGCTGAAAGCACCTCGGGCAGACCCGCCAGGCCGATCTGCTCGGTGCCCGCCGGCGCGCCGTCGACCCACTGGGTGCCGAGCATCCAGCGCCGGTGGCGCGGGCAGACCCGGGTGTGCGGCTGCAGATACAGCCGCGCGGGCTTGGCCCCTCCGGTGCGCGCTGACGTACACAGCCGGCAGCCTTCCCCCGCGGCCGGCACCACAGCTCCGAAGCGGAACCGCCCCGCCGGACCCGCCCCGTCCGGTGACAGGGGCTCATGGGCGGCCCAGGCGGGCAGAGCCCTTCCCAGGACGCTCTCGGACACGCGGCAGAACGCGGAGACACGGGCGCGCGCTTCGGCGTTGAGGTACACCTCCCCGTCCGTGCGGAAGCCCCTGAACAGTTCTGTGCCGTCCTGGAGCAGCGGCGGGATGAGGTCTTTGACGCCAAGGCGGTAGCGGTCGGCCAGCCGGTCCAGATACGAAAGGTTCGTCTCACCCTGCAGCGGCGCGAGCCGCACCAGCCCTGGCTGTGTCGTAGCAGAACGCGACGCCGGTGCCGACAGCAGAAGGGAGGCAGGCATCAGCGAAGAGACCGATCTCTCAAGGGGCCCGGCCGCCTGAGCGGTTGAGCTCGCGACGAGACGGACGGATCCGGACGAACATAAGTGACGGCTCCAGCTGGCGGACGAGCCCTGAGTACGGGATCGACCGGCATATCGTGATGATGCCGGACAACAAACGCGTTGCGCAGGTCAACTGAAGGAGCAGACCAGCCTCTGCTGCTCGCGGCCCGCACGGCGAACCAGCACCCTGTGACCGGCCGGGCGGCCTGAACAGGCTCCAGCAGCTCCGCGACCGCGGCATCCTCCCCCCGGCGTCCCCCCCGCCTGACCACCGGCCGATCCGCTACGCCGCTTCGTGCCGGTGTGCTCTGCCGCCTCACCACTGCACCCATGACGTGTCGTCCAGAAGCTGCTCGGTCGGGAAGGCCTGCGCCGAGCAGGAATTCCACGACGCCAGCGTCGTCGTGGACCCTGGGCGGCAGCAGCGTAGCGGCGGCCCGTGGTCGGCGGAAGGGTGATGGCCATTCAGGCGTCCGCTTTCACGTTGGTTCGCCGTGTAGGTCATCGGAGGGCACACGCGCTCTCCGGAACACGGCAGTCCCGACACCTCGGAGGAAACCCAGTGTCCAGCAACGAGCGCACGCCCATCGCGATCGCGATGATGGGCGCGGCCTTTGCCGCCTACCTCGCAGTCTCCATGCCGTCCCTGATTCCGGCCCTCACCCTGGCCGTAGCCGCTTTCGTGGCGCTTTTGCTGTTTCTGAAGCTGTAGTTCCCGTGCTCAGCGCTGAGGCCTTCGGCGCCGCGGCGTGTGACGTCAGCTCCCTCGGGTCCTGACGCCACACGCCGCCGCGCCGGACATTCGAATCCCTTGTGGAGACCTGCTCCACGACGGGCGCACCCTTCCCGGCTGCGCAGACCCGCCAACCGCAGCCGGTCGGCACCCTGTTGAAAAATTTCGTCGTGAGGCGTCCGGATCCGGAGCCTTCTGGCGTGTAGGTGTGTGAAGGCACTGCCTTCACCGCTGAAGATCCTCGCCGAGAAGGGAGCTGAGCCCATGGCTTGGCCTGAGATCCCATGGAGGGACGGTGTGCGCATCGCCTGCCACAGCACGCCGTGGCAGGCGATGCGCTGTCGGAGGTCCCCGTGACCGATGAAGCGTGTCCGCCCACTTACGACAGTGACCCCAAC
Source organism: Streptomyces clavifer (assembly GCF_036345975.1). NCBI lineage: Bacteria > Bacillati > Actinomycetota > Actinomycetes > Kitasatosporales > Streptomycetaceae > Streptomyces > Streptomyces clavifer. The sequence goes on from NZ_CP107794.1 coordinate 450,585, forward strand.
AATCGGTTCGCTACCCTGCGGCGCCCTCTTTTGACGGCGGCCAGGGCCACATCATCTGACCGAGACTTCGCCGAAGACGCGGTCCAGATCACTATGGAGAAAGTTTATAAACGATTTCCCGAACTGGGGCACATCAGCGACACTCGACTAATCCACTACAGTCGCAAGGTTCTGCACCATGTGATCGTGGACGAGTTTCGAAAGAGTGGGAGACCCTCGATCACCCCGATGCCCCCAGAAGATATTCCTGATGCAGCATCTTCTCTCGGAATTCCGGAATCTTTTTTGGTTCTTGAACTTCGCGCCAAGATTTATGCACTTATTTCTGATCTGCCTGAGCGTATGCGCGAGGTCGTCAATCTCGCCATCGTGCGGGAACTTCCGCTGGATCAGGTAGCAGGAATGATGGACGTCGACGTGGGGACCGTCCAGAAGTACATCAGGACGGCGCGTCGACGGTTGGAGAAAGCAATGGTTGAGTCATCTGAGGAGGTGTCAGCATGAGCAGCTGGAAGTTCGGAAAAGAGCAGGAAAAGTTCGCCCGTCTGGTCCTGCTGGACCTCATTGACCAGGCATTGTGCAAGGAAGCCGTCTCGGGTGAGGTCTCTGACCTGCCCGGGAACCAGGGGGTTGGCCTTCGGGCCGGCCCCCGGCCGGGGCGTGTCCGCTGGATGATTCTGAGACTCTTCAGATTACCCAGCTCCTTGATCGTCGCCAGCTGAAACGTCTCGTTGAGCTAGACGCACTGCTCGAGAGAGATGCGAAAGATGAAATCAGTTCTGCTGAGCTTCGGCGAGTAGCTGAGATTGTCGAGTCTCTCGGCGATGACAAAGGTGCTTACCTGTGGTGGAAGAGAGCTGCTGTGTCCGGTGACGAGGACGCAAAATGCTATCTAGAGATTCTAGACGAGGAGTTGGAGGTGCGTGATTATCCAGGCGAGGACATTCCTCTCGACGTGCAGAAATCGATTGCGCATCTGATGTCCAACTCCTTGATGCATTTCTGCATTCGTGAGCGAGAAACAGGAAACGATCTCAAGGACGCATTTGAAGAGATCGAAAAGTTTCTGGCGAATCCTGATCAGGTTGCGGATGGGGGAAGGCGTATTTAGGCGACTATCTCTTTGGTGATCCGTTCTCTTTGACGGGAGAACCGGCGAGAACTTCAGCGATGCGGCGGCTACCGAAGGCGAAACGGTAGCCGCCGCAGCACGTTCCGCCCGAGCCCCTGAGCCGGCCGCTGGCTTCTGCACCAACCACCACCACGGCTGGCCGTACAGCCCTCGGGGCATGCGGGCGCCCCTCAGATCCTGCCAACGTGGCGGTGTTCAGTGCCGGCCACGTCGGACCGGCACAGCTGGCACCGGTCTACCGGGCGCTGCGCAAGTCGTTCGAGGACAGCAAGAACGAGCCGGGGGCGGCGGACTTCTACTACGGCGAGATGGAGATGCGCCGCCATGACCGTGAGGGCACCACTCGCACCGAACGCGGGCTGCTGCACGGCTACTGGGCCCTGTCCGGGTACGGCCTGCGTGCCTCGCGGGCCTTGTACTGGCTCGCTGCCACCATGCTGGCCACCGTGGTGCTGCTGATGGGCTTCGGGATCGCCCAGGACTCCCCGAAGCAGGAAGCGACCGGGACCGTCCCGGCCGGCGGCGGCAAGGTCACCTTCGAGATCGACAAGGCCGATCCACAGAACCCGAAGGGCGACAGGTTCAACGGGGAGCGCTTCGAGAAGGCATTGAACGTCACGCTCAACTCGGTGGTCTTCCGCTCCTCCGGGCAGGACCTCACCACCACCGGCACCTACATCGAAATGACCTCCCGACTGACCGAACCCATCCTGCTGGGCCTCGCGGTCCTCGCGGTCCGCAACCGCGTCAAGCGCTGACCACCCTGCAGCGGTGGTGGGCGCCCTCGTGAAGGAAACCGGGCGGCGCTGCGCTGGCCTCTGAGGGTGTTGCGGCGGCCGCTGGGCCACCCGTGATGCGGTCAGGCACCCCAGGGCCCCCGGGGCGTCCCAGCGCCCTCCACGGGCCTCACGGACGCCATCTACATCCGCAGGTCGCGCACTGTCATCACGGCGGCGCATCGCACCAGGACACCGTCGGAACGGAGCACGAAGCGAGTCTGCTGACCGCCGCCCGCGGCTAGGCCGCTTCTTCCGGATCATCTCCCGGAGGACCGGCGAACCAGGAACGGCCCTGGGTCCAGTGGATCACCCATCCGGTGAAACCAGGGGTGCCCGGCATCGGGGAGGTGCTCGGCGAAGTACCGAAGGGCACCGCGCCGTACTCGTCGATCAGCCAGACGTGACCGCGCTGCGGGCCGGTGACGACCAGGTGCCAGTACATGCCGCAGCCGTCGGTGCCCAGCAACAGGGAGCCGTGGTCGAACACGGCGTCCATCCGGGCCTCGAGCTCCTGCTCCGACAATGCCTCCTCGTCCTCCTCGTTGGTCTCCCACATCCACGTCGACCTGAGAGGAAACGGCTCGGCGAGCAGGCGCTCGGGGCGGTCGGAGCCCCAATCCGAGGGCGTCTGCGCGAAGGGCAGCAGACCGTAGTAGGGCGGCCCGGCCCGCAGGCCGTCGCAGACCTCCGCCACGAACGTGCGGTATGGCTCCGGCAGGAGGATGCCGTGCTCCGCCTCGAAAAACCGCACCGCCTCCCAGCCTGCCGGCAGCGACGCCTCGGGACGGGGCGCGAAGATCTCACGGAGGGCGGCCAACTCGGCAGGGTCGCAGGTTTCCGTGTTCATGCCGATCATCATGCAAGATCCGAAAGGAACGGCCTAGCCGCTGCCCGCGACTGGCCGCTGCTCACGGCACGCACGGCGAACCAGCACCCTGCGACCGGCCGGCCAGGCCTGGACAGGCTCCAGCAGCTCCGCGACCGCGGCGTCCCCCCGGTATTTCACCCGCCTGACCACCGGCCGGACCCGCTACGCGGCTTCGTAGCGGTGTGCTCTGCCGCCGCGCCATTGCACCCACGCCGCGTCGTCGAGCAGCTGCTCGACGTCGGGGAGGCCGGCGCGGCGCAGGAACTCCACGACGTCGTGGTCGTCGTGGGCGAGACCGGCGATCTGCCCGCGGATGGTGACCCGCCGTCCACCGGTCGCGGAGGGGCGGTGGACGGCTATCGGCGCGTTCATACCCCAGCGTGCGCCAGAGCCCCACCCCCGGCATGGCAGTCCTGGCCTCTGGCTCGGGTGCAGACACACGGCGGGTCGCGGTAGGGAGCCCGATACGACCCTGGCCCCGACCGGTCGGCCAGGGCCAGGACCACGGCCCCGGCCACGGAGTGATCCTGCGAGCAGGCCCCCTCCGCCCCTCCGCGGACGGTGGCGTCAGACGCGTGTCTGGATCCAGAAGGCGCTGTAGGTCACGAGGATGCCGCCCACGGTGGTGGCCGCTCCTCGGACGAGGTAGACGCCCGCTTCGTTCCTGAGCCGGCGGAGTCGATGTCGCCAGCGTCTACGAGGGCCTTCCGCAGGCTGGCCTGTGCCTTTAGGCTCGTGGTCGGACATGCGCTGTTCCTTATGTAGTGGTGATGTCCTCTGCAGACGGCTCCCTGCCCACCAGGGGGCCGTCGCCGTTTCGGGCGACGTCCACGCCGTTGTCCACCCACCGAGACATTTGCGGCTCAGTAAGGCGTCCGACACCAACGAAACCACCCCTACACCCCCTCTGACCAGCGAAAACGGCATGTTGTTCAAACATGGATTCCCATGTGGAAGCTGGCAATTAACGTGCTGGTCTGAGTCGATTCGAGGGAAAGGGCAGTAAGAACGAGCTGACATGGGGTTCAGTAGGTCTTTGTGTGGTGTCATCTCACGCAGAAGCGAGCTTTCCTGTGTCTAACTGCGCCTATCCGTGGCAGAGTTGCTAGATGCCGAGAATGTTACGAATGCCCGGTAAAGACGTGCTGCCACCCGGCCCCAAGCGGGAGCTTGTGAACGAGCTCTTCGTTCACTACCGGGAAGCCGCACGTCCCTCGCTCCCACGGATCGCCACTCTCACCAGGGACATGCCCGGCTGTCACCCGGTCAGCAGGGAAACGATCCGGCGCCTTCTTACCGGCACAACCACCAGCCAATGGGTAGTCGTCGACGCCCTCCTACGTGCCCTGTGCCAACTACAAGACCGTGACCCCGACGGCCGGCGCTGGGCCAAGCCAGACGACCACTGGGAAGAAGACGACCCGGCGACCTGCCGCGAATACCTGCGCCAGTTATGGAACAACGACATCGATGACCTCGAAGCGAACGAGACGCCGGTAGTTCCTCCTGCCGCTCCGGCACCGCCGTCCTCCGGTTGGGGTGGCCCGTCACCCACTTCAGGCTGGGGCACCCCGCAGTCAGCCGTACCTGCTGCCCGGCAGGTCCCCGAAGGCGACCCCTGGGCCGATTCTGCTACTCCTGCCAAGCCACCCCCTCAGACTGGCTACAGTGACGAACCCCCCTTCTAACTTCCACGCAGGTCACAGAGTCTGCTCCCGCGCACGCGGGGATGGTCCCATCACCCAGCTCGTCCAAGACGTCCCCGTCACCTGCTCCCCGCGTATGCGGGGGTGGTCCTGGCCGTGATGCCGGCCGACTGCGTTGCCCGGCATCTGCGTTTTCTCTGTCTTTTCGGGGCTCCTGGAAGTGCTTGAGCGTCTCCAGGGGCCCCATGGCGAGGGGGGTTGGGTAGTCGGGGTGCCGCGGGGTCGCAGGAGGGTCTGTGACCCCGCGGGAGGGGGCAGTGTCCGCGTGAGCCCGGCCGGTTCCGGCACGGTCGGGGGTGGGGTGTGCGGTAGCCGTTCCGGGCGTGCCGGAGTGCGGTAGGGGTGGTGTGGGCTGGCTCCAGTCTCTAGCTACACCCAAAAATGATGCACCCCCTTCAAATCTGCCAAAGGTACATGGTGCATCAGGTGGTGAACGGTGGGGGTGGGTGGTTCCAGAGTTGAGCTACGGTCAGATTTTGATGCACCCTCAAACCGGCCCCCGCCCGGAAAGGCCGGGCCTATGTCCGGGGCACTCTCACGACGGCCCCGGACACCCTCTCACCTAGCCAGCCCGGCGTAGCCGGTGGGGGAGGGAGCGCAGCGGACGACCCCCGCATGGAGCGCAGCGGAGTGCGGTGAAGGGTTTCTGCGAAGCGGGAATCCTGGTTCACGCGGAGCGTGAATTCGAGGGTAAGCGAAGCGCACCCTCGGAAAGGGCGCAGCCCCTTTCCGGCTTCGCGGAGCGAAGCCGTTCGCTTGCATATCGCGCAGCGATAT
>NZ_CP107795.1:0-35882 GCF_036345975.1 Streptomyces clavifer
GTACCATATCGCTGCGCGATATGCAAGCGAACGGCTTCGCTCCGCGAAGCCGGAAAGGGGCTGCGCCCTTTCCGAGGGTGCGCTTCGCTTACCCTCGAATTCACGCTCCGCGTGAACCAGGGTTCCCGCTTCGCGGAAACCCTTCACCGCACTCCGCTGCGCTCCATACGGAGGTCGTCCGCTGCGCTCCCTCCCCACCGGCTACGCCGGGCTGGCTAGGTAAGAGGGTGTCCGGGGTCGTCGTGAAGGTGCCACCCGAAAGGGCTTGGCTTTCCGGGCCGAGGGGTGCCCTGAGGGTGCATCAAAATCTGACCGTAGCTCAACTCTGGAACCACACTCCCCCACCGCTCGTCACCTGATGCAGCATGTGACTTTGGCAGATTTGGAAGGGGTGCATCATTTTTTGGCGTAGCTAGGGACTGGAGCTAGCCCACATCACCCTTCCTGCACCCCTGCACACCGCGGAACGGCTACCGCACACCCCGCCCTCGACCGGTGCCGGAACCGCTCGGGCCCCGCGGGAACTGTCCCCTTCTCGCAGGCTCACACGCCCACTCCTACGGTCCCCGTGGTTCCCGGAAGTGCCCTGGGCTGCAGGACCCCCAGGGCACTTCCGGCCCTTCGGTCTCCTAGCTCACGCGGGTGTAGTCGTAGGTATACGGCTCTGCCACGGGGTCGCCGTTGGCAGGATGCACCCATCGCTGATTGGGGGGGGCATGGTCAAGGGGCCGTACAGCCACGGGAAGACGAAGGCGGAAGTCACAGGTGAGCTGCACGTTTATTTGGTGCGTATCAACCGGCGCCGTAACAGGTTCCGTTGTGCTGAGCAGAGGTACTTGCAGGAGGTTCGAAGACACGTCGTGGATGCGGTGGTCTCGGGGATCGGCGTCGAGGAGGTAGCAACTGCTGCCGGCTACACCCCGAAGACCGTCGCGCGATGGGTGGCAAAGAGGAGCAGTGAGGCGCGGGGCCTACCTATTGAGAGGGCGCAGGAGCGGCTTGCCCAGATCAGGGATCGTCGGCGTCGTATGTCGCAGACGGAGTTGAAGATCTCGGCGAGGGCCCGGTCTTCAGTGCGGAGAGCTATGGAAGTAGGACTTTCTGTCCAGGAGTTCTCTGACATCACCGGGTACACCAGCAAGACGGTTGATAGGTGGTTCGAGTCGTCTCGGCAGGCTCTGGAGCAGGCGGCGCGACAGCGGGAGGTCGCGCGGGCTCGGCGGGGGAAGCGCCGGCGGCCGCCCCAGCACCTGTCGCCGGACGAGCGTGCCGAGTGGCTTGCGCAGAGGGAGCGAAGGCGTGCGGCTGTCATGCAGAAGAACGGGTTCCGGGTGAAACCGGTTCGCTCTCTGGTGACTGTGCAGGGGGTGGGTGAGGCGGCGCGGCAGCCGAGAACACCCTGGAAGAAGACCTCGAAACCGGGTCGGAAGCGCAAGCGGAAGTGAGCTGCGTCACAGGCACCTCCCGCGCGCGCGGACGCGCGCACGCGTAACCGTCATGCTAATTGCTACCGGCAAGTAAGTTGCCCGACACAGCCCTGAGCTGACGGTCTGTTTGGGGCTACTGTCACATCCACTTCCGCAGCGATGCGTGGCCCCGTTCCGTCAGTAACGCGGTCGGGTGCCGCCCATTGCCGCAGGGGTGCCGACAAAGTCACACGACCGATTGGGAGGTGTTCTTTTGCTCATGCCTACCGGCTCCGAGAAGAACGAGGAGGACCTTGCGTCCGAGAACGCAACGGGCCGGGAGGACCGCAGGCGGCGGCAGGGTCTCGTCAGCATGACGCTGCTCGCGCTGCTGATCGGCTTTGCAACCGGAGCCGGCGAGCAACTCGCTGAACTGCTCGCGAAGGTTCTGGGCGCCTAACAGCAGCGAGCCCCCTCGTGTCTCACCACTCGGGGGCCCACCTGCGGTGTCCTTCACTGGTGGCGGAACCCGTCTCTCATTCCACTGACGGCGGGTTTCGCCACGCTGGCACACGCTACGGAAGTGTAGGAGCGAAGAGAAGACTCCTTGTACCCCGCCATGAACAGACCTTGTACCTGAACCCAACTGATGCCCCGTACGAGCCCCTGCGGGACCTGGCAGCCCTAAAGCGGCCCGGCCCCGGGCCTGAGAAGGCCGCTGGACGCTCTGCTAGCTCTACCGGGCCATGGGCGTGCGGCGGCCACCAGCCGACACGGTCCCCCGCGGCCAGCGCAACACCCCGCCGGTTCCGAGGACCATCACCCCACCAATCAAGAGCAGCGGGAAAGAAAGTCTGACCACTTGGCAGGAGGCTGCGCGCAGTGGCGGGCCGGTCGGCGGCGGGGCCGATCCGACGCCACCCTGCCGAAGACCTTCGAGAAGGCGCTCCCCACGGCCTTGGAGAACTCGGCAGTGGCGTCAGTGGGCGCCGAGGGGTCCGGCTAAACGCTCCCGCCGCCCCGACGCCACTGCGGCTTCCCCGGCCCGGGGCTGGCGGCCAGCACCAGGAGCATGAGCACGACCAGGACGACGATGTCGACGCGCTGCGCTGCGCACCGAGCTGGACCGGCCCGGCATCTGGTCCGGCGCTCGTCCGGACAACGCCCGGAGTCGTGCCGGAGGGCTGTTCGGACAGCCCTCCGGCACGACTCTGTAGACCTCACACGAGCAACATTCGCAATCTGGCGCGGCCTCAATTACGCGCGGCGAAAAGATATTTGCCGGGTTCTTAGTGCAATCGACGACTTGGCTGCATAGAGCGGGCGACCGATTCCTACGACAAGCATCCTCTAGCCATAGACGCTTTGGTGGCGGGAAGACATACAAGGGAAGACTATGCACGCGAGCAGTACGGGGGGCCCGGACTCCCAGATTCCGGGTAGCACGGTCGGCGAGCTGCCGCCCGAGATCCAGCGGGACGTGGACAGCGTCGCTCGCGTGGTCGCGGCGGGGTTCCAGGGCGGGGAGTGGGCGCAGTTGGCGGCCGAGCTGCACGTGTACGCGTACAAGACGTTGCACAGGAAGATGCGCCGGAGCTCCGAGCTCATGGAGTTGGTCGCGCACTCCGAGACGCCGCTGGTGCTCAGTGACGACGAGCGTTCGGCCCTGCACAGCAGCTTCGACGACCGGGCGGACATCGCGACCAAGAGCCTACGCGAGGCCATGCAGACCTTTCCGCAGGCGCTGAAGAGGGGGACGTACAACCCGGCGGCCAACCCGGGCAAGAACGGCAAGTACAAGGCGCTGCCGTCGTTCTTCGTCGGCCGGTGCGGGCTGCACTTCCCCCGGGCGTTCGCCGAGTGGCGGCGCGAGCGCACGGACCGGTTCGTGGAGCGGGCCAACGAGCACAAGCGCGGGTGGATCCTCTCGGACGTCGTGCATCAGACGGCCGGAGAGCCGGACGGCCATGTGCCCGACGACGTCACCTCCTTCTACTTCACCCTCACGGCCATGATCGATGACCTCCGGCCACGCAACCGCGCGGTGTGGCGTATGACCCTGGAGGGCTGCTCCCGCGGGGAGATCGCCGAGCAGTTGGAGATCAAGCTCGGCGACGTCGACAACGCGCTCTACACGTTCCGCAGCAAGGTCAAGGCGCTCAGGCGGGAAGGCAAGCTGATTGTTCCGCCGGTGATCGAGGCCGAATGGGCGCGCAGCAAGCCCGTCGGTACTCCTTCGGACGGAGAGGGACGGTGAGCACTCCCATGCAGCGCCCCCCCGCTCCCGCTCCGGCGCCGCCCCGGCAGACCAGTCGTACCGGCAAGGTCGTCATGCTGAGCGGGAGCGCGGCGGTCGTCGTCCTCGCATGGGCCGGCGCCCCGTGGTGGGCCGTCACGGTGGTCGCCGTCGTCGGCATCGTCATGCCGGGCGTGATCCTCCTTGCCCAGGTCGTCCTTCCCCACGACTCCGAGCACAAGCGGGACGTGATGCTCGCCGCCATGCGGTACTGGGACCGACGTGCCGAACGGAAGCGGAAGCAGCGCGCACAGCGGCGTCGCCGGGACAACTAGGGACCCGACGCCGTCGCGAGCACGGCCCGCGCCCGAAAGGCGCGCGGGCCGGCTGTCGCCGTAGCAGCAGGCCGAGCTGTGGGCGAGGCAGATAAGCCCGGCGACGAACATGACGACGATGAGGAGCACGACCACGAGCAAGACCCCCGGGTAGGCCGGGGCCCAACCTGTGCCCGCTACCGCCGATACCGGGCTCCAGAGTGCTGAACCGCTCTGGAGCCACGAGGCCTGCCAGTCGGCGGGGCCGAGCGCCCCTCCCACAGGGCCCGGCCCCTACCTGCGCATTTCCGGCCCGAAGACCCGCTCTCGACGCAAGGGCCAAGATTCTCTGAACTTCTGCCACGAAAGCACCGGCGCAAGTTGATTGAGATCAACTAAAGTGGTAGCACTACTGACACGCTTCGATATGAAGCGTCGAACCGGAGGGTCCGTTACATGGAGATCCCTGTTTCTGCTTGGGCCAGCGAACTCTTCGGCAGCGAGGAGAAAGCCCTGATCGTGCGGGACCGGCTGGGGCAGGGCTTGGTCGATATGCAGGCCAACGCCCAGGCGTCCCACCTGGAAGCTGACGTGGCGTCCACCCAGGTCCACGGAGTAGTCCGGTACCTCGGCGGCTACCAGCGGGTCAGCGCAGCGCTGAAGAGCATCCCGGGTGCCGAGCTGGTGAAGCCCAACGGCTTCCGGTTCGAGCTTGTGCGGGTGGGAAACGCTCTGCTCTACCCGTTCTGCTTCTCGAAGAAAGACAGCAACGTCCGGACCGCGAAGATCCAGAACGTGTGGTCGGTGATCCAGGAGCTCTTCGCCTTCGCTCCGCCTTCGCAGCAGGCAGACATCTTCGGAGAGTTCGAGTTCGATCCGAGCTCGGTGGAGCTGCGGCCCAACCTGGCCGCCCTACCGAAGGACACACGCCTGGTGCTCGTGCCCTTCGCCTGCAACGCCGCCGGGCTGCTCAAGCCCTACTGGGGAGTCGCGGCCCTCGCGAACGCCAGTGGCTCCCTGGACTGGATCATCGACCCGGAGCCGCTGCCCCTGCCGGTCGCGGCCACGCTGAATCTCGGCATCCCACAGCAGAAGACGGACCACCCGGGCTTCGACGAGGGCGAACAGCCCATCGTTGTCCTGAGCCCCCGCCCCGAAACGGACCACAAGCTGAAGGTCACCCCAACCACCGAAGTCCCTCCGACCGAGCCCCTGGCAAACGAGGACGATGAAAACTGATCACCCAGTCCTTCCCGGGCTGGAAGAACGCACAGCCACCCCCCGCGCCGCGTCTGACGCGTTCGACCCAGCCCGGCTCACCCAGGCACGGCGCCTTGCCGGCATGACGAAGAAGGACGTAGCCGAGCACCTCGGCGTTACGCCGGCAGCGGTAGGCCAGTACGAGACGGGCGTCTCGCGACCGCGGCCCGACGTGGTGCCGCGAATGGCCACGGTCCTGAACGTGCCGATGGAGTTCTTCATCGCAGGCAGGCCCAGTCCCCGCCTCGACTCGTCAATGGCGCACTTCCGCAGCCTGCGCAGCACACCGAAGGCGCAGAGGGAACGTGCGCTGGCGTTCGCCGAGCAGGTGTGGGAGCTCGCCTACGCCTTGGAGCTCCGGGTGCAGCTCCCGCACGTGGATCTTCCCGGCTTCGCCGGCGGGGAGGTCCACCCCGGGGTGGCACTGCCTTCGGAGCCCACGGCCGCCGCACAAGAGCTGCGCCGCCAGTGGGGCCTGGGCGAGGGTCCGGTCACGCATCTCGTCCGGCGCATGGAGTCGCACGGCATCGTGGTGGTGTTGCCGGTCGAAGCAGACGCCGCCGCTTCGACCGTCGACGCGTTCTCATCGCGCTCGGCGCGCCCTTTGGTGATCCTGACCCGCAACCGGGCCAACGACGTCTACCGCCATCGGTTCACCGCTGCCCATGAACTGGGCCACCTGGTACTGCACGGCGACGCCACTGGCGACAGCAGGCAGGAACGCGAAGCGGACGCTTTCGCAGCGGAGTTCCTGACGCCGCAGACGAGCATCCAGCCGCTGCTGCCGCGGCGGATGGACCTGACCTACCTGGCGGACCTACGCAGGACCTGGGGCGTCTCGGTCCACTCGCTCGTCTACCGCTGCCGCGAGCTGGGGCTGATCTCCGACGCCACGGCGAGCAGAACCTACCAACGGCTCCGCGCGCTCGACGGGCAACCCGGGTTCGCCCCCGAGCCCGTCAGCAGCTACACCGGAGAACAGCCCACGCTCCTCGCACGGGCATTCGACCTGGCTGTGGAGGAGACCGGCCTGAGCATGCGGGACCTGGCCCAGCAACTGGCCTGGACGCCAGCACGCGTCCGGGAACTGCTGGGCATGCCCGACACCAGGCCGGTACTACGCCTGGTGTGAGACACCAAGCCCGTGGCCTGTCCACGCTCCCGCACCGAATCGATGACCGCCGCAGACCGGGCTTGGAGAAGGCCATGGGGATCGTTACAGCCGCCACGAGTAGAAGCCCCAAACAGAGCGAGGGTCCGCACCTGGGCGGAGGCAGCGGTCGACGAGGCCGCCGACCACTTCAGTAGAGGAACCGGTCCGGCGCCTACGTCGAACGCCGAAGCGCCTCGCCAGAGAGAACACCCTCTACAGAACGACGCGCTAAGTCCTTCTCTACGGCCCCGCATCGTTTCTGCTTGGCGGGCTCACGCCCTCGGAGGGAAAAAGTACTCGCTTGCCGCTCACAACCGGGCTATGACGAGGGTGCCGGCTGAGCGGGCACCGCCGTCGGGACACCCGGCTGAGCGGGCACCGCCGTCGGGACACCCGGCTGAGCGGGCACCGCCGTCGGGACACCCGGCTGAGCGGGCACCGCCGTCGGGACACCCGGCTGAGCGGGCACCGCCGTCGGAGAGAGTGCCGACGGGGCCACTGTCTGCAGCATGGCGGAGGGGTACTTCTCCATGACGAAGAAGAAGGCGAAGAAGAACAGGGTCGCCGCTGCCAGGCCGGCGAGCAGCGCCGGTCCGAACTTGTCGTAGCGCATCGAAATGTAGGTGATAGCCGCGCAGATGGCAGCGCCGAAGATGAGTACCAGCATCATCGGGCACCGCCGAAAGACGGCTCGGCAGAGGTGGTCGCGGGGAGCATCAGGCTCCGATACGACTTCGTCTGGTTAAGGTTTGATTGGGTCATAGTTCCTCTTTTCGATAGATTTGACCCCGCTTCAGAGCGCGCGGGGGTAAGGCGGTGGCGCTACGGGAGGCCGATGCCCCGAGTCAGCGGGGCGGCGGCAGAAGGCGTCCTCCTGACCCCGGGTGGGAGGGAGGTTCACCGTTGAGCGATTCGTTCGTGAGCTTGAGCGCGGTGGGCAAAGCGGGTGGTTCTGCACGTACGGATGTCGGAGACCAAGCCCCGCAACCACCGCTCTGCTGGAACGCATGATCGCTACCAGCAGGGACAGACTGAGGTGCCCCCCCCCCAGCAGGGATGAAAACTGCCCAAAAGCCTCCATATACGCGAAAACCCCCCGGCGGCCACCGGAGGGCACTTTGGTTTTTATTCAATTAGGCCAACAAAAAATGGGTCCAGACACACCTGTGGCGATGAAGGACCCAACTTTTCAGGGTAGGCGAAACTGCCCCCCTGACTAAGTCAACTGTATCGCCTAGCTGATGGCACGTCAAGCGCCAAGCATGCTTGGGGAATTACGGCGATCTATACCCCTCCATTGTACCGCTGTCACCACTAGGGGAGCCCTGCCCGGGGCCGGCGGGCACGACCAAAGACGACGACGTGGCGGTGCGGGGAACCGCGGCCACGGGCGGCCCTCTCGGTTGATGCGAGCCGATGGCCCCAGCATCACCTGGCACGGCCGTTCGGCGGGGTGGCTGCGTGCCGTGTCGGGGGTCTGGCAGGCTGTGGCTGGTCCGAGTAGCCGCGCTAGGCGGTGAAATCAACGGGCAACTGAGAGGCCAGCGGATGACTCAATCGACAGCCGTACATCAGGTCACAGGCGCTGCGGGCCGCACCGGGCGGACCGCGAAGGTGATCGTCGTCATCCAGCAGAAGGGCGGCGCGGGCAAGTCGACGATCGCGGTGAACACCGCGGCGTGCGCGGGTCGCTCGGCGGTGCTTTCCAACGCGGACGAGTCAGTCGGCTCCCCCGTCGTCGCGGCCGGCATCGACGTGCAGGGCACCCTGGAGAAGTGGTGCGCGACCGTACGCGAGGCGGAGCTGCCATTCGACTACGTCGTCACCAAGAGCAAGCTCGGCATCCTTCCCGGCATCGTGGAGGACCCCGAGCGGCGCCGCATCATCGTCGACACCCCCGGCTTCCTGGACGTCGATCCCGATGCCGAGTGGGGTGCGGACCCGCTGGGCGAGAGCCGGACGGCGGACGCTCTGCGCGAGGTCCTGGAGGTGGCGGACCTGGCGCTCGTACCGATCACCCCGTCCAAAATCACGTGGGACGAGTGCGAGTTCACGATCGAGCGCGTCCTCAAGCCGCGGGGCATTCCCTTCCTGGTCGTGATCAACATGCACGACCCCGGCAAGGACCGGGACGAGAAGCAGCTGAACAAGGTGAAGAAGTGGATCGACGAGCGGGACTACCCGCGCGTGGCCGCTCCGATCCGCCGCTACACGATCCACGAGAACGCCTACGAGAACGGCACGCTCGTCACCGAGTACAAGATGAGTGGCACCGCGCTGAACGCCCGCGAGGACTTCATGCGCGTCGCCCTGACGATGGAACAGATGCTCTGATGGGACGACAGATCAACACGGGCGGGCCGCAGGGCCCCGGCAAGCCGGACACGGCGGCGGCCCTGGCGCGCGCCATCGACCAGCTGCCGACGAAGCAGCTGTCCGACACCCCGGTCCTGATCGCCCAGGAGCGCGAGCTCCTGGTGCGGTGCGAGGCCGCGCTGGAGAACCTGCGGATCGCGTACTGGGCGGCGGGCAAGGCGCTGCAGGTGGTGCGGGACGGCCGGCTGTACCGGGCGACGCATCCGTCCTTCGAGGGCTACTGCAACGAGTTGTGGGACATCACGCCGCAGTACGCGAACCAGCTGATCAAGACGTGGAAGGTCACGGAGAAGCTGTTCGAATTGGTTCACGGAAAATCGAACGATCTGGAAACTGTAGTTTCTAAGAAGCTGGGCATCGCCCAGGCCAGGGAGCTGGTCTCCCTCACGGAGGAGCACAGCGTCGACGCCGCGGCCCTGCTCTACCTGGCTCTGATCCAGGTGAAGCGGCTGGCCGTCACGTCCGACATGGTGAAGGGTGCCGTCCAGGCGCTCCCGCCCGAGGCGGCCGGGAAGAAGCGGGCCACCGAGGAGGCCGTGCTGGCGTACCTGGCCAGCATCGAGGACAAGCCGACGCTGCCTTCGGCGAGGGATCCGTACAAGGCGCTGGCCCGCGTCACGAAGAAGCTCAACCCCGACGCGGTCCAGGCGGCCATGGAACTCAACCCGTCCGGCACGCGCGTGATGGTGCGCGAGCTCATCGAAGCGCTGTCCGTGTCGGTCGGCATCGAGGTGGAGATCAAGCCGTCCGCTTCGGAATCGACGGCAGCCTGACAGCTCCGGTGCCGGTGCCCTGAGGGAGAACAAGGTGTGGTCCGGGGGCTCGATGTACCCCGGACCACCGTTGGACAGGCTGGTAGACGGTGATTCCGGTCCGGCCGAGGGCGACGGCCGGCCAGCGGTGCGGACGGGCCTTTCCGGCGGTCTCCTGAAATCCGAGCCCCTCCCCCGCCACCACCCGGCCAGCCAAGAGGGCCGCCGGTTCGGCCGCAGCGGTGGCACCTTCGGTCGGCAGTAACGAAGTGATGAACTCTTCCTGCCGGCAGCCCGCGTGGGTCACGCTCATCGCGTGCTAGATCCAAGGCGTCGCTCTCCGGAGCAGCGAGGACGTCATACCCCGAATCTGTGGCCGGTGTGGCTGGTCGCGCCCGTCAGTCTGATCCTCGTCGGAGTGCTCGCGTACGGGCTGTACCACGGGGTGGATGCCTTCCTCACTGCGGAGAATCCGGGCAAGAAGCCGGTCAGTGGTCAGGACAACGTCAAGACCACGGTCACCGCCCTGACCCTGGTCGGTGCCGTGCTCGCCGGCCTGTACGCCTACCGCAAGCAGCTCCTCGAGGAGGGTGCCTCGCACCGGGCGGACGCGATGCAGCTCGCCGAGCGGTACACCAAGGCTGCCGAACAGCTCGGGCACGACCAGGCCGCAGTCCGGTTGGCCGGGGTGTACGCGATGGCGCGCCTGGCCGACGACTGGGAGGAGCAGCGGCGGGTGTGCGTCGACGTGCTCTGCGCGTACCTGCGGATGCCCTACGAGACCGACACCGGTGGGGAGGGGTACATGAAGGGAGAGCGGGAGGTCCGTCTCACCATCATCCGGACCATCCGCGACCACCTCCAGGACCCCACCACGGCCACCACCTGGTGCGGGCACGACCTGGATTTCACCGGGGCCATCTTCGACGGCGGCGACTTCGGCTCCGCGGCGTTCACCGGTGGCACGGTCAGCTTCCGTGGCGCGACGTTCATCGGCGGCATAGTCGGCTTCAGCCGCGCGACGTTCACCGGCGGCACGGTCAACTTCTACGGCGCGACGTTCTCCGGCGGCATAGTCGGCTTCAGCCGCGCCATGTTCTCCGGCAGCACGGTCGAGTTCGGCGCCGTGACGTTCTCCGGCGGCACAGTCGACTTCAACCGCGCGAAGTTCACCGACGGCTTGGCCAGCTTCTACCACGCGAGGTTCACCGACGGCATAGTCAACTTCAACCGCGCGAGGTTCTCCGGCGGCAGAGTCAACTTCAGCCGCGCAGTGTTCACCGGAGGCACGGCCAACTTCAGCCGCGCGGCGTTCACCGACGGCACGGTCGAATTCAACGACACGAGGTTTTCCGGCGGCACAGTTCTCTTGAATTTTGCGACGTTCCCTGGTGGCGCGGTCAGCTTTAACGCCGCAATGATCTCCGACGGTACGGTCACCTTCCACCACGCGATGTTCACTGGTGGCACGGTCGACTTCCGCCACGCGGAGCTCTCCGGTGGCACGGTCGATTTCAGTTACGCGGAGCTCTCCGGCGCCGACATCCACTTCAGCAATGCCCGCATCCATGCCGCTTGCACGATCAGTTGGGGCCCTCTGCCGACGTTGCCCGTGAACCAGTCCTAGTGTGGCGGGAGGCCCCGGGGCGATTGGTGCGCCCCGGGGCCTCCCGCTGTTCTGTGCTGCGTGCCGTCAGACGGTGATCTCGGTCTGGCCGGGGATGCTGACCGGCGCCGAAACGGGTGCGGCGGTGAGGTCGGGGTCGTGCTCCGGGTAGCCCTGGGCGATCAGCTCCACCGCGGCTTTGCGGTAGGTGGAGGCGGTCGAGGGGGACGCCCCGCCCAGTGCGGCTGAGATCTCCGCACCGTCCGCCTGCGGGTTGGTGAGCAGGACGCGGGCTGCGACGCGGGTTTTGATCTGTACCGGGGTCAGGTCGGCGAGTGCTTCGGCGTGCGCGACCCGGGCGCGGGTTTCGGCGGCCGCCCGTGCGGTTTCGGCGGCCTCCAGTTCGGCTGCGGCGGCGGCCTTGGTGGTTTCGGCGGCGGTGCGGCGGAGGTCTGCGGCTTCCGTCGCGGCCCTCTCCGCGAACAGCTTCTGCCGTGCTTCCTCGGCCTTCCCGCGCTCTTCGGCCGCCCTGGCGTCGGCGGTCCGGGCGGCTTCTTCGGCGGCCTTTCGCTGGAGTTCGGCGGTCAGCCGGTCGTGTTCGGCGGCCTTTCGCTTGGCTGCGGCGGTCCGCTCGGTCTCTTCGGCGGCCTCCTCCAGGGCGGCCAGGCGCTCCTCCTCGGTGGCGACCCGTCGGGCGGCTGCGAGGGTGGTCTGTGCCTGGAGTTCGGCGGCGGCGCCGGCCCCGTCGGCGGTGGCTTCGGCCGCCCTGGCCGCACCGGCCGTCTCGGCGCGGAGCACCGCCAGCTCGCCCGCGAGGCGGGTCTCCTCCGCCTCGGCGGCGAGCGCGGCCAGGCGCTCGGTGTGCTCGTCCTCCCGTGCCTGGCGCTGGCGCTCGCGCTCGTCCTGGCGGGCCTGCTGCTCGCGCTGCCGCGTCTCGTCCCGCTCCCGCTGCTCCTCGCGCCGCGTCCGGTCCTGCTCCTCGCGCCGGGTGTCCTCGGCGCGCTTGCGCTCGCGTTCCTGCATCAGGGCGGGGAGGGCGCGGGCCTCTTCGACGGAAACACCGTAGGGGGCCAGGCGCTGGGGCATGCGGTCCAGGACGCCGACCCGCCCGGCTTCCAGCCCGGCTTCGATCTCCTCGCGGTGGGCGAGCCAGATCCGGTAGACGGCCAGCTCACGGACATGGGTGCGGGCCTCCGTGATCGTGGAGGGCCACGTCTTGGCGTGCTTGAAAATCTTCCAGGTGGTGGGGAACCGCAGCACCCAGTCGGCCAGGGTGAGGCGGTCGTCGTCCCACGAGCCGGACTCCAGGCGGGCCACGCGCACGACCGCGCCCCGGGCCGCCTCGATCAGCAGCGCGTACGCGATCGGCATCGCCGCGTGGGAGAGCAGGCGGGCCGGGTGCTCCCCCAGTGCGGACAGCAACCCGGTGGAGGCGCCCGCGGATCCGGCGCTCCCGGCGGCGGCGGCCATGTTCAGGACGATGGTCACGCCGGTGACCGCGTGGGCGGCGATCCGCATCCACGGGCGTGCCATCCGCTTCCACGCGAGGACGAGGTCGACGGTGTAGAGGGCGATGATCAGCCCGTCCACCCCGATGGGGAACGCGTAGCTCTGCCAGCCCGCACCGAATCCCCAGCCGACCGCAGCGGAGCGCAGGGCGCCGTAGGAGAGGGCGAAACCGACGGACGCGGCGGCCAGACCGGAGAGGATCGCGAGGACCGCGAGCGGGATCATCAGGCGCTTGTGCCGTCCGCCCGGCTGCTCCCGCGCAACGGGCTCGGGCTTCTCCGCAACGGCGGTGCCGGTCGCCGCAATCGGCCCGGTCTTCGCCGCAACCGGCGTGCCTGCCGTCGGATTCTCCCGCCGCTCGGCCGAACTGCGGGCTCCGGAGGCCGGACCGGCCTCCGGCTCCATCGTGGTCGTGCTCATCTTGGGGTCTCCTCACCGAAACGAATCAGGGTAGGGGGCGGGGCGGGCCGCAGTGCGGGCCGCCCCGCCCGGAACAACGGCTAGGCGGGCGGGCAGACCTGGCAGGTCGGCGACTCGGTCCAGGCCTGGCACCTCGCGCACTGGTAGAGGTGGGCGAGGCGGCCGAGCCGGCGGGCGGCGGCCTGGAAGCGGCGGCGGGTCATCACTTGCCGCCCTTCGGGGTGCCGGGGACGGGCTTGGCGGACTGGTTGGTGGTGTAGCCGCCCTGGCTGCCGGAGTAGGTGCGGGAGTGCTGGGGCTCGGCTTCGGCGCGCTGGGGGTCGCGTGCGGGCATCGTCGGTCGGAGTGCCACGATGGGCTCCTGTCTCTGCGGAGATGGAGCGCGGGACGGCCGTCCTACTGCCAAGAAAGCCGGTCGTCTCGCGCGGTCTTTTTTTGTGGGGCCGTGGGTCTGTCCGGCTCCCCTCACCGCCCGTCTCACTCGGGCGGATCGGGCAGTCGCCAGGCGGTCCGAACCCCTTCCGGGATCCGGCGGTTTCGGTGTCAGGGAGGGGCGTTAGGACCCCCGTCAGGGGGCGTTAGGGCGGGTGATAGACCCGCAGGTCACAGCGGTGATAGGGCGGTCTATCGGGCTTCTTGGGCCGACCCCTGGGGAGCGGTCGGGGAGGGGACCGGAGCGGGGTGCTGACGGCCCCCGGGCAGGAGGCGCAGAGCAGCCGGAGCGGGGGCCTCGGGGGCGGTCTGGGCAGGGGCCGGGAGGGGGCTCTCCCCGACCGGCCGGGCGGGGGTGGCGGGGCCTCCCCCGGCAGGGGTCTGGGAGCGGGCCGTGAGGAGCGCGGTAGGGGTCATCCCCAGGGCGGCGGTCACGGCGTCGATCCGGACCCCCACACGCGTGACGGGCTTGCCCTCGATCCGGTAGCCCACTTTGTCCTCGACGGGGATGCCGCAGGCCTCCACCCAGGCGCGCCACTCGGCCGCCTCCGTGGTCGCAGGCAGAAGCCCCTTCTCGACCGCGGAGGCCAGCACCACATCGAGGTGCAGCCCTGCCCGGCCGACCGACTCCGCGCCGGAGAGGGCGGTGATCAGGTGCCACAGCAGAAGCGTCCCGGCCGGCTCCTCCGGCTCCCCCTCCGCCGACTCCTCCGCCTCGTCCTGAACGACATCGTCCTCGGGGTCGGCCTTCTGCTCCGGGGCTTTCGGGGGAGGGGCGACGGCCCAGGCCGCGACGGACCATCCCAGTCCCCCCACGGTGAGGATCATCGGCCGCCAGTCGGCCAGCACCGTCAGGTACGGCACGGCCAGCGCGGCGAGGGTGGCAAAGGCTCCTGCGGCGAGCATCCCGCCGAGCGCGAGGTAGGCCAGCGCCTCCAGCACCGGGCGCCGCCCCGTGGGCGCCGCGCCCAGCCCCGCCAGCGCCGCCGCCGCCTTCTCCTCCTCCCCCTCCTCCCGGGCCTTGTCCACCGCCTGGGCGACGGCGGCGGCCCGCTTGGTGTGGGCGGCGAGAGCGGCGGCGGCTTCCGGATCATCGGACGCCTGCGCCCACGCCCACCGCACTACGTGGGCCACGCACCCGCAGCCCATCCCCGCGAGGACCCAGGACCCGGACACCAGATCGGGGACCGCGCGCCGCAGCGGCAGCACGGCGAACACCTGACGCAGCGTCCTGAGCGCCACCGCCCGGCCCGCCGGGCGCGGTGCGTCCTCCTGCGCGCCCGGCTCCACGGGCGTGCCGGTGGTGATGTCCACGACTGTGGCCGTGCCGCTCTCCACCACGTCGTCCGTGCCGGGGGCGGTGGCCGCGTCCGGCTGTGGGGTGACCATGCCGGCGCTCACAAGGCGCCCACGATTCCGGCGAGCTTGAGGACGAGGCCGACGCCGATACCCCAGATGCCCCCGGCCTGCCCGTAGATGACTCCGGCGCTGATGCCGAGGAGCGCGGGCCAGATGAGGCGCTTCCACTTCGGGAAAAAGGTCAGGATCGTGAGGGCGAGGGCGATGCCGCCGAGCCCGATGTTGCCCATGCCCCCGCCCTGGATGAGGGAGGTGGGCACCTCGCTGATGCCCTTGACGACGGAGCCCCACAGGTCCCCGGCCGCGAGGGCCAGGGTGCCGAATCCGATGCCGATGCCGCCCGCTTTGTCGCGGTCGAGGGACACCCGGTCCGAGCCGCGCAGGCCCAGGAGGAGCACGAGGCCGGTGGCCAGGGTCAGGCCGGAGATGCCGACCGATCCGAGGACCGGTCCGGCCGCGATCACGACGTCCGTCGCGGCCAGGGTCGAGATGCTCATGCTCACAGGAGGGCTCCGGGTGCGTAGAGGAGGGAGGAGACGACAACCGTCGCCAGAGGGATGCGCAGGGCCCAGCGCACGGGCGGGACGAGCCGGGCGGCGGGGCGGTCCAGGCCGTACCAACACGCGGCGGCCACCGGCCCGACGGCCAGCAGAGGGGACAGGAGCGTCCCCCACGGCTCGATGACGTCCAGGGCGTCACGGACGAGAGGCGCGGTCCCCTGCCCCCACAGGGCGGCCACCAGAGCCCCGAGCGGGCGGGCGGCCAAACCGAACCGGCCGGGCAGGCCCTTGAGCAGGGCGCCCGCACGCCATCCGCCGTACGCGGCGACGAGGGTGAGGCCGGCGGCGGCGAGCTGCGGCACGGAGATAGTCATCCGGGCCATCAGGTCCACCCCGGCCAGCGGGTCACCGGCCACCGCCCAGACCGCGAGGTGACCGGCCCCCGCCGCGCCGGCGTTGAACGCCAGCCACCGCAGCCGCGGATTCGACACCCGCGCCGACGGAGCGGTCTTGGCTCCCGCCGGAGCACCGGCGGTGAAGCCGCGCATCACGCGCCGCCTCCCCGCACGCACCCCGCTGGTGCCCGCACCCTTGACCGGGGCCGCCGCAGCCGCCGTCGTACGACGCTTGCGGGTCCGGCTCGTCCCCGTAGCCGGGGTCGTCGGGGCGCTCACTGCCCGGCACTTTCGGCCCCGTTCCGGGGGCGGAGGCCGAACAGGCGGGTGTGGAGCTCCCGCCGGTCCGACTGCCGCAGTCCGCCCCGCACACCCTGGATCCGGGAGGCGACCGTGCACTCCTCCAAATCCCGGGACAGGCACCACTCACGAACCGGGCACCGGTCGCAGACCTGCAGAGCAGCCCGCTCCGCACCGGACGGCGGAGCCGTCACCGGCGTCACCTGCCACGGCTCCGGGAAAAACAGCTCCGGGTCCAGCCCCTTGCACGCCGGGACCCCTACAGGGCGGGGCGACGCCGCGAGCACTGCATTCGTCGAGAGCTTCACAGCACACCGCCGACCCGCGCCGACCCGAACCGGTCGATCGCCGCGGTCATCAGATGACGCACCCGCACCTCATCCGCCCCGCCCTCGACGGCCGAGCCGGCCGGCTCGGCCGAGCCGGCCGGCTCGGCCGCCCCGGCCGGCTCGGCCGCGACGAACCCCGACGGCAGCAACGACGGCACCACCGCCACCCGCACCCACCGGCCCCGCGCGAGCACGAACCGCTCCCGTTCCGGCCCCCGCGCGTTGTCCTCGCGCTCCTGGCGCTCGATCTCCTCCGCCAACCCCGCCCGTAAAAGGCAGCTGACCTGCGAGTCCATCACCTGCTCTGACACGATCGTCACGTCGGTACCTCTCTGCCTCACTCGTGGACTGGCCCGACTGGTGGCTCCGGAGTTGCAGCTCCGGAGCCACCGCTTGTTCGGACCCTCGGCACGAAAGTAGGGCCCGAGAAGCGAAGTGTCAAGATGGTTGCTAAGTATCTTGACAGTCGTCAAGATGGACATCCCGCTGCTTGACATAGATAGCCTGGGACAGACGCAGTGGGATCAGGAGAGGAGTAGCGACCATGAACGCAAACACGATCGTGGCTGAGATCCGCGACGGCATTGCGGCAGGTCAGTACCGATACGGTGCCCGCCTGCCCAGCGTCCGCGACCTCGCGGAGCAGTACGGAGTCAGCCAGCAGACCGCCGCCGCCGCGTACGCCGTGCTGTCGGCACTCGGCATGGTTCGCACGGAGCGAGGCAGCGGAACCACGGTTTCCGCTGGTCCGGCGGCCAGCGCCCACCTCGGAACGTTCGCCCCGCCCGACTTGACGGCGGCCACCGCCTGGGAACCGGCCGACGGCGGGCAGGCCAGCGAGGAAACCACTCTGGTGCGCCAGGTACCTGCGACCCCAGAAATGGTCACGCATTGGGGCATCGCCGAAGGCACCGACGTGGTGGAACGCACCCGCATTCGGTCGGTGGACGGCACCCCGGTACAGCACAAGCTGACCGTTCTGCCGTACGAGGTCGCGGCTCGCACCCCAGACGTTTACGACGGTGTGCCGCCGATGCTGGCTCCCGTCGGAGCTCAGCCCGTGAAGCCCCCGGAGGGGGTACGTGTGGCCGACTGGCTCGGCTGGGACGTCGACAAAACTGAGTGCGTCATCACGGCCGAGCCGATGACGTCGGCGGCGTGCACCTCACTGGGGATGCCGGAAGGGTCACCCGGCTTCCGAATCGTCAACATCACGCGTACGTCGTCAAGGGAAACGCTGTATGTGACCGTGACAACCACTCCGCTACACCATCGAGTCACGCTCAATATCACCGGATAAGAGCACGGTCTCGATAGAAGACCGACCAGAAACAGAACGGGCCCCGCAGAAGCGGGGCCCGCAACGTTCAGCCGGGGTGCGACCCGACTGAGAAGCACTCTCTACCGCTAAGAGGAGGTGCGCTCACTCATGAGCGTACGTGCACGACAGGACAGCAGGCCAGTGGGCCCGGCAGGCACGCCGCAGGACCGGCACGAGTGGACGCGGGCCGGTACGCCTGCTCCGCTGCTCGATCGCCTGGTGTTCCGGGACGTGGAGCTGTCGTACGAGGCCCGCGGCCTGTTCGGTGAGCTCGTGCTCCTCAAGGACGGCGAGAAGTTCAGCGCGGAGTCGCTGGCAGCTGGCACGCCGAACAGCGTCACCACAGTCCGGACCGCTCTGGCTGAGCTGGCGGCGGCCGGCTACCTGGAGCAGGTGGCCCGATGAGCGCAGAGCACATGGGCATGGTGTTCGCGGCTGAAGGGCTGGATGGCTCGGAAAAGCTGCTGCTCCTCGGCTACACAAACTGGACCGACCCGTACGGCTACTGCTGGCCGAGCGAGGAACGGCTCGTGGACGACTGCGGCACCTCCCGCAGCACGGTCCAGCGGGCCAAGCGCAAGCTCGCCAAGAAGAACCTGCTGAAGTCGGTGCGCCGGACGAACAGCCAGGGCGAGCCGATCTCGAACCTGTCACGGGTGAACCTGCCGCTGCTGGCCTCAATGGCTCGGGCGGAGAAGACGTACGACGACAACCTGATCGACCAGATCACGTTCGACGACGACACCCAGGGCGACCCCGAGACCACGCTGCGCGGGACACCCGACAACCCGGAACCCCCCTCTGACCTGCTGACACGTCATTCTGACTCGTACCCCGAGTCAAATCGACTCGTACCCCGAGTCAAAATGACTCACGTAGGTACGAGTCAAAATGACTCACAATCCCTTAGTGATCCCGAAGGGATCTCTCTCTCTGGCCACAGCCGTCCCTCGGGCGCCGGCTCGGAGTCGGGTGAAGAGAGAGAGTGGGCTGCGCCGAAGGGCGACACCTCGGCGGGTGCGGGTGGTGTGCCGGGTCCGCGTGAGGACGCTGACGGCGGCAACGACACGGAGGCGACCGGCGAGACGGTGGAGTCGGTGGTTCAGGCGTACGTGGGCGCCTACGTCGGCGCGGTGGGCGTTCCGCCCCGGCCGCACTCGGTGAAGCGCCTGCGGACCGATGCGGCGGCTCTGCTGGCCGCCGGTCGCGACGCGGCGCACCTGGAGCACCTGGCGGCCGATCTCGCGGTACGGGGCTGGGACGACCTGGTGAAGCACCTGCGGAAGAACCCGAAGCCGGAGTGGAGTGCGGGTGGCCGTGAGCGGTGTGCGGATCATCCGGCTCGCTACCGGGCCGGATGCATGGAGTGCGCGATGGCCGTGCCGGTCTGACCAAGCCGGTGCGGGCCGCTCCCAAGCCGGGGAGCGGCCCGCGATTCCCCCTGCACGCTTGACCGAACAGGAGATCTCCAGTGTCCACCACCATCCCCGGCCAGTACGACAACGCCGCCCATAACGACGCCGGCCCGCACGGCGGCGGCCAGTCGGCCGCCGCGTTCACCCGGGTGCCGCCGCAGGATCTTGATGCCGAGCAGTCGGTCATCGGGGCGCTGCTGTTGTCCGGGAGTCCGGGCAGTACATCCCGGTTCTTCGCCGAGATCCTGGAGACGGGTCTCGTGGCCGGGGAGTACTACCGGCCGGCGCACCAGACGATTCACCGCGCGGTGTGCGACCTGCACACGGCGGGTGAACCGGTGGACGCCATCACGGTCGCAGACGCGCTGGCCCGGCGCGGCGAGCTGGCCCGTATCGGTGGCGCCCCGTACCTGCACACCTGCGTGCAGGCGGTGCCGACCGCGGCGAACGGCCCGCACTACGCCGAGATCGTGCGGGCCAAGGCGTACCGGCGCGCGGTCATCGAGTCGGCGCAGCGCATCGTGGAGTTCGCGTACAGCGAGGCCGGCGACGAGGGCGAGGTCCGCGACCTGGTCGAGCGGCAGCTCACCGAGATCGTCGCGGGGATCCCGGGCCTGCACGAGGCGCCGCCCGCGGTCGGTGACCTGTACCTCGACTTCGTCGCAGACCTTGAGGACGTCCAGGACGGCAGGCAGATCGGTCTGACCTACGGGTTCGCCGACCTGGACACGATCACGTCGGGGATGCGGCCGGGCAACGTGACCGTGGTGGGGGCCGCGTCGGGCGTGGGGAAGTCCACGTTCGCGCTCAACGCGGCCGTCGCGGCCGCGAAGACGGGCGCCCCCGTGATGTTCTCCTCGCTGGAGATGAGCGCTACCGAGCTCATGCAGAAGATCGCAGCGGCGGAGGGGCGGATCGCCCTTCACCACCTCACGCACCAGGGCGGCCTCACCCAGGAGGGCTGGGAGACCGTCAGGCGCCTTGGCCCGGACCTGTTCCAGGCGCTGCCGCTGCGGGTCTACCGGCCCGACGGCGCTGCGCTGGGTGACATCGCCGCAGCGGCCCGGGCTTGTGCCCGCGACGGCGGTCTCGCACTCCTGGTCGTCGACTACCTCCAGCTCGTAGAGGTCGAGCAGTCCCGCAGCATCACCCGCGAGCAGGCCGTCGCATCCGTGTCCCGGGGCCTGAAGAACCTGTCCGTCCAGCTCGACTGCCACGTCCTGGCCCTGTCACAGCTCAACGACGACGGCCTCATGCGCGAGTCACGGGCGATCAAGAACGACGCATCCATCGTGATCAAGGTCGAACGGCCGGACATGGACGAGCCGGAATCGCCTCGCGCCGGCGAGGTCGACCTCGTCATCGAGAAGAACAGGTTCGGACCGACAGCCCGCGTCACCGTCGCCGCCCAACTCCACTACTCGCGGTTCGTGGACATGGCCCACACCTGACCGACCGCTTCTGTAGCGTCTCAGATTCCGTGGCCAAATCTCACGGTCGATGGCCCAAGCGATGGCAGATCTGACACGAGTTTGAGATTGGCAGGTCAGGCCCTTCACTCATATGGGTGAGCGGGGTCTGATGCCGCCTCGCTACGGAATCTGCGCCGAAGACTGGCCGGAACCCGGGGAGGCGTTCAAGGCTCACCGGCGGCAGCGCGCGGTCAACGGCGGCAGCGACGACGAACAGGAGGCGTGATGCAGAGCAGTGCGGAGAACATCAATGTTGTGCTCAGGATCGTGGACACCATGGGCGCCTACCGGAAGGCGCACGGCGGCCTACCTGCCGACACGGACGGCCTTGAGGACATGGCCGTGGCGATCGTCGAGGCCCTGGAGCGCGACGACTTTCGCATCGTGGACGTTTTGAACGGCAGCCGGACCGAGACGCCCGCACCCGAACCGGCCTGACGGCACGGCAGCGGGGCGCCAGCCACTCCGGCCGGCGCCCCGCTTGCGTTCTGCGCTCCGTCAGCTGGTGGTTAGCCAGCGAGCTGACGAGCCAGCAAGCCGGCCGCCCCGAGGATTCGGACACGATCGTGAGACTGGACGGCTGGCCAAGCCGCGAGACACGACGACAACTACTAGGTCACGGCACTGCCGCTGGCCATGGGCGGCGAGACCCCACACTCCGGCCACAACAGGCGACGACCGCCATGGCCGACCACTCCGATCCGTGCAACCACGACGAACCCTGCGACCTGGCTGGACGTCATCGCCCTCGCCGACGAAGAACACCGATGCTGCGCCCGGCATCATCCCGAAGCCGTCCAATACGATCCGGGGGCTGCGAAGGTCTCTGACTGCCCTCGATAGTGGCCCTGCACGGCGTTCTGAGCCCACGTCAGCCGCCCCCGTCCCTCAGGCCGGGGGCGGCCGTGTTCGCTCCGGAGATCGCCGTACATGACCTTGGTGCCGCGAGGATGCCCATCGGAGCGGCGGCTCCGTCCAGACATCTGCCGAGGGTCAGCTGTGATCTGTCCAGCGGACGGATGGACGCGCCCACTGGACAGATCACAGCGGACCCCCAGTGGATGACTAGACAGATCTGTGGGTGGTCGCAGGCGGGTGATCCAGTGGCCGGTATGCAAGTCCCAAAGCCATCCTCAGGGAGACATTGATGCCCGCCTTCCCTTGAAGACCTGGAAGGCGTGGGCTGAGCCGCAGTGCTTGTGGCGCGGTCGCGGCCGGGCTTGCGGGGCGTGTCCTCCGGTGCGCGACAGTGGCTCAGGGCGTGTCGCCGACCCAGTGCAGCCGGTACTGGTAGCCGGGCTGTCTGTCCTTGGCGTTAGCGGGGCGATTACACGCGAGCGCCCGTTTTTTGCAGCGAACTGCCGAGACCACGCTCCGGCTGCCCGCCGGTGAGCTGGGGCTTCTTCCGAATCGAGGCAACCTAACGCACTAAAGAGTGCGTTTGACCTGCGAAAATGTGAGTCTGAGCAGCCCATGAGGTGTGGGATGCTGTCCCGGGGGGTCGGCCCTGGCCGACGGCATCCCCCTCGTAGTGGGTTCTCCCGCCCGGTCCCGTACGCGCCGTGCCCGGTGATGAGCGCCGCGCCATGCTTCACGCTCCACCCGGTGACGTCAATGCGCTGCCCGTCGGGCGGTCCGCCGACTTGCCGAGTGCGTGGGAGGGGTGACCACTGTGGGCGGTCGACGGTGCAGGTGAAGCCGATGCCTGCCCATGAAGGGCATGGCAATCGGCTTCACACGGGCAGATGCGCCAACATCCGGCCCGATATCTGTCTTCCCTGGTGCGCCGGTTGGAGCCAGTAGCAATCAGGGAAAGGGCGGCTCGTTGATGCGGGCCGCGCGTTTCTTGAATATGAGTGTGCCTGCCGATCTGCGGGGATGGGGAAACGAGCGGGCGCAAAATTGAGTCAACGCAGGTCAGCCCACGTCACGATCGCGTCTCGCTCGTTTGTTGAGTAGAGCAAGCGCGAGCGACCGAAATCCGGTAAGCCAGTCCTGCAGCCTGCGCTTTGAGGCCTTGTGGCCTGTGCTTCTCTCGCTCCGGGCGTCCCATTTGTTGGCATTTAAGCTTGTCGGTGGCGCGTGGTAGGCGCTGTGCGGCGCTCTGACCTGCGCTGTACCGGCACTCCGCGCTCTCCGTCAGCCCTATCCGGTCGTCAACACATGCACGCGGTGCCCAACTGCGACGTCGAGGTTGCTTTGGTGTGTTGGTGAGGCAAGGGTTTGACCACCCCTCAGGGACTCCTTACGGGCTGAGAAACTGGCTCCAGCAGTCCACCCGTGCGCAGGGAGCGCCAACTCCCGCAGACCGCATGGCATGGGCTTTCCGGTTGGAGCCAAGTAGCACCGTTCGGCGATCTCACGGTCGCCGGACGGTGGTTAGGGAGGCCTGTCGCATGGGCAAGAAGCCCGTCGTCGCGGTGAGCACCGCGACCATCGAGTCGGCGATGTCCGACACCACCACTGTGACCATGAGCGGCCGGTTCGCCATGCCGCACGCGCTGGTGATCATTGCGTCTATCGTCACCGCCGCCTTCCTTGCCCCGGACGCGATGACCGTCGAGGATGTCCTGCTGCTCCTCGGTGGCGCCGGCGGCATTGGAGCCGCGGTCGTCCTCCTGGTCGTGACCGGAGGCCGCAGCGGCGGCCGGATCGGCCGGTTCGTCCGCGCGTACTTCAGCTCGGGGCGCTGAGGTGGCCGCCGTGGGACGTCGCGAGAACGACGTGGACCAGACCGTGCCCGCGCGCGCGGTGCTCGCCCAATACCTCCGCGAGCGCAGGCGTGCGGCCGGCCTGACTTATAGCCAGATGTCCGAGGCGGTGGGCGGCAGAATTTCGAAGGCCACCTTCGAGCGCGCCGCCTCCGGCTCGACGGTGCCCTCCTGGGACACCGTCGAGTGGTTCATCGTTGTGACCAGTGTGAAAAAGGGCCTCCTCGCTATCAACGCCAACTTTCACAGCCGTGAGCTGTGGGTCAGGGCACGCCGGGCCACCCGTGCGCCGTACTACGTGCACCAGGCCCCCGACCCCGCGCTGGTCTCGTGCACCGCGGGCTTCCTTCGCGCGCTGCGCCACCAGCATGTATGGGCCGGCTACCCGACGCCCGGCGAGATGGAGCTGACGGCCGGACCCGGCGTACTCCCCAAGACCACCACGCGCCGCATCATCGCCGGGGACGTGCTGCCGGTGGATCCTGAGCAGGCCGTCGCCTTCCTGAGGGCCTGCTACGTCGAGTCAGCAGCACTCGAACAGTGGCTCGCCGCTGCCGTGCGAGCTTTGCGGGATGACCCGTCACGGTCGAAGCGCCTTGATCGGTGGGTCAAGGCGCACCAGGAAATGACCCGGCAGCTGCAGGAGAACGGAATCGCCTCGGTGACGCCTCTGCGCGCGCGAGAGGAACAGCACGCGGCGTAAGGACGCACCACCACGATGTCCCGCCCCGGGAGCCCCCGCGCGGGACGGCTGCGGCGGCCTCCCGCGCGGGAGGCCGCCGCAGCCGTGTTGGGGCAACAGTGCAGACGCTCCCGACGCGGCCCCAAGCCTTTCGATCGAGTCCTTGGCGATGAGAGACGTGTGGTGCGGATCGGGCGGTGTCGGTCTACCTGCTGGATTGCTGTTGCGAGCCGTCCGAGTTCAGCTTTCCTCGCTGCTTTCCGCGGTCTTCTTCCTCGTCACGCGGATGACGCGGCGTCGTTTGATCTCGGCGGTCTCGTTGAGGCGGTCCAGGTGGAGGTAGTGCACGTTACGCATGTGCAGTGCGTCTGCCTCGAAGTCCGTCTCGTTCACGGGGCGTCGCTTCGTGGTGATCAGCCCGGCTGCCCCCAGTTCCCGTAGCCCTTTGCTCCGTGTGTCCTCGCTGAGCGCGAACCGGGTGTCCGCCTCTCGCGGGCTGAACCACAGCGCTCTCTCCTGCAGGCCTCCGTTTTCGGTCAGGAGGGCGAGGAACATCGCTATGCCGGCCCCGGAGAGGACCGCGATGTGGCCGCGGGTCCAGAACGTCTGCGGGATCTGCAGGTACCGGTGGACGACGGCCAGACGAAGGAGGCCTTCCTCCTTCTCCTTCTTCGCAGCGGCCCCCGGCGCGATCCACGGGGCACCGTTCCCGGTTTCGGACAGCACGGTCACCAGGTTCTGCCGGCCTGTCCTGGCGAGGCTGATGAAGTTGTTCTCCTCCAGCCACGCCTGGGCGTCGCCGATGCGCCTCGCGCCAGCGGTCTGGGGGTCCTTCAGGTCGAACAGGGTGGCCCAGGCCCCGTTCCTGATGGACAGCTCGCGAGCCTGGTCGTCGCGCTGGACCCAGAGGTAGCTGAGATAGAGCTTGAGCCGCACCTGGCCGCCGCGGCCGCCACCCCGGAGCATCCGGGCCAGAGGGGGGGCCTCGTCCTCGAGCGAGGTTCGCTGAACGAAGGTGTGGCGAACCTGCGCCCGCCGCCGCCCAGTTCGCCCGGCGTTCTCGGCCATCCTCAACGCCTGGGCGCTGGGCGCCGCCAACGTCCGGCTCGCCGACTTGGTGGGCGGAGCTTCCGGTGCTTGCATCGGGTCACCCGCAGTCATAGTTAGTAGGAGAATTAGTTAGTTCATTAGGTACTGTAGTGCCGGGTTCTAGAGCAGAACTACCCCGACGCTAGCGTAGGTAGTAAACCGGCCTGGAAACGTGTTCGACCGACGCTAGGGTGGGGTTCCAACTGGACGCAAACAATAAGGGACTTGGCAACGGCTACCACCTCATGCTGTACTCATTTCAGGACGAGCCGAGAGGCCGCAGGGAGAGGTTGTGCCCCTCACCCCCGCAGCATCAGGGGCTCGTCCAGGACCAGGTGGTAGACCGCGAAAGTTGTCCTGTTAGGAGACGGGTTTCGATCGCGGGACGCAGGGTGAGGGCAGACGAGGTTGTGCTCCTCGTTCCTCCCTGCCACATGATCCGCACGGAGGCCCGGGCAATCGCCTGGGCCTCCGTCGTACTTCGCTGATGGGCGGGCCAAGCCCACCAACAGCTTCTAGTCGAACGGCTCCAGACAAGCCTTCACCTGTCTGGAGCCGTCGCGCTGTTCAGTACTCGCTCCGTCCTCCCGGTCCATGCCGGGGCGCGGGGCGCTGCTGTTTACCCACCCAGCCCGAGCACCAGTGCTCCGCCCGTCGTCATTCCAGGGGGAATCGCATGACCACTGTTCCGCACAACCCGCCGCCTGCCGGCACGGCTACCCCGGCCACGGCCCCGTGGGTGGTGGCCACTCTGTCCGTCCTCGCCGCGGTGGTGGGCGTCGCGTTGTGTGCCGGGGTCGCTGTCCTGGTGTGGGTCCGTCCCGGTGCCATGGGCCCGTTGACGGCCGGCCTGAGCACGGCCGGCTTCCTCGTCGGTATGGCGGCTCTGCTCGTCGCGGTGCTTGTGGCCGCCCGCCGATAACCGCTTACCCGAAGACGGCCATCGGCGGGGTGTTCGGCTGACACCCATCACCGCCGCGATCGGTGCATCCGCGAGGCCGACATGCGCGCGTTCTCGCGGTGGCCGGCCGGCCGCACCGTGGTGCCGGGGGACTCGCGCAGGCATCCGATTCCCTTGAGCCCCGACTGGGCCGCCTGTTGGTCGAACGCCCCTCCTCTCACCCCAGTTTGTCGGGGACGGGAGGACTTTTTTTCCCCCGGCCCGCCGACCGGGTAGGGGGACTTTTTCTCTCGTACTGACACCGCCCTACCTCCGCACGCCCTCAACCAAGGAGTTGCCCGTGGACTACCTCGCCCTGCTCGCTACCGCCGTACCGGTCGCGCTCATCGTCGCCCTGCTCTGCGCCACGCTGGTCTGCGTCGTCGCCATCTGCCGCGCCCACCGCGGCGACGTCGTCGCGGTCCTTCGGGTGCTTCCCGGTCTGGTCGCCGCCCTGCTGAGGCGGAAGCCGTGACCGTCCCCGGGGAGACCTCCCGCCGGACCCCTGCTCACGACGTCGGATTCGTGTGGCCCGCGACTGCGTGTTCGGCTTCCTGCGGGCCCTGGAAATCCGGGGGCGGGGTTGACTGGCTCCGGTTCCGATGGCGCCGGAGACGGGCGTCACTGGCCGCCTTTCGAGGGCCGTGACTACTGGCCGCCCCGGGTCATGCCGGCGGCCCGGGGCGTGTGTCGTGGTGCCGGTGGGTGCGGCGGAGGTGGCGGTGCTCACGGTGGTTGGTCCACCAGGTGAGGCGGTCGGGGGAGTCCTGGGGGAAGAGGGTCTGGACGGATGTCGCGGCCAGGGTGAGGACGAGGCAGATCACGACGCCCCACCAGGGGGCGCCGGCCATCGCGGTGGCGAGGCCGCTGACCGCGGTGACGGATGCGGGTACCAGGTTCGGGGAGAGGGCCATCGTCCGACCTCTTTCACTCGGGTTCGCGTCCGCCCTGTGCGTTCGCTGTTGACAGCTTTGGGCGACGGTTTGTGGTGCGGGAGTGGGAACGGCCCGTTCCCGGCAATCGGTAACGCCCGGCCGGGTCCAGTCGTGTGCGGCTGTCCTCGACGAGTCGGCCCCGGCGTGTCGAGGGATACGCGACAATCGGTCAACTGCGCTTCTTGCGGGCGGTGTTCACGGGGGAAGAGGGGCCGGGATGGGTGGATCCGAAGAGGGAGTGGCGGCGGGTGCCGCGTACGCGGCAGCGTTGCGCGACGTGGTGGACGGCTTCCTTGCCACCGGGGGCACGCAGAAGCAGTTGGCCACAGCGCTCTATATCTCGCCGGCCGCCCTCTCGCGTTACCTGAGCGGGGACCGGGTCGCCTCGTACGACTTTCTTCGTAAACTGCGGGCCTTCCTCGAGGAGCGGGGCCTGCTCTGGGACCAGGAGACGGGCGACCTGCTGGACGCCCTGTGCAGTCAGGCACACGCCACCAGCGGGTCCCCCGCGGTCCAGCTCGTCCAGATCAGGGAGGAGCTGGACCGCCTGCGGGGCGAGCAGCAGCACGCGAAGCGGGTCGCCGACACACGCCTGGCCGACCTCGAGACCCAGGCCCGCGACCTCGCCGCGCAACTGGCCCAGGCACTCGATCACGCCCGGACCAGCGAAGGCGCACGAGCACTCCTGCAGGAACAGGTCCGGGAACAGGATGAGAGCCTGCGCCACGCCCAGGACTACATCCACCAGATCGAGGCCGACCTCTCCGGGCAGCGCGAGCAGGCCCGGCTGCTGCAGCAGGAAGTCGGTGTCCTGCGCGCACAGAACCAGCGCCTCGTCGAGGAGCAGACACAGGCGGTTTCCGGGGTGTCAACGCAGGACACCACCCTGGAGCCCGCGGTGGCCCCGCCCCGGGACCGGCCCGCGGAAATCTCTCCCGGACCAACTGCTGTTCCGCTCTGGTCGTCACCGGAGCGCAACAACCCCTCTGCCCCAGCATCTCCAGATCCGTACGCCCACCCGGCCCGCCCAGCCCAGGCCCAGGGCGCTTCGAGGCGCTACGCGGACACAGCGGGTCCCGACCGCATCCTCGCTGTCGGCGTGCCTCTGGTGACGTATGCGTCCTTCGTCCTGCTGACGGCGTTCATCGCCGGCCTGGAAGCCGATCCGGGCCCCAGTATCTGGAAGATGCTGCTCGCGGGCGGGACCGCCCTGCTCTGGCCGGCGTCGAGCGTGGGAGTCCTTCGGCTGGGACTGCCCAGAGGCGACGCTCGTGCGAAGGGACTCGTTGTCGGGACGTTCTGGGGACAGCTCATGGCGCTGTCCATCTGGTTTGCCTTCCCCTCCACTATCAACCCCGTGCTGAGCGTCATGGGTCTGGACGCGAGCGGGCAGTGGCTTGCCGACGTGGCCGGACTGCTGTAGCCAGGCAGGCATCCGCCCCACCCCGCGGCAAGGTTCGAGCCGACAGCCGGCTTCACTGCCGACGGCCGGAGGCTCGGAGATCGAGGTCGGCCCCAGGCGGCCGATCTCCACACCCCGCTGGCCCGCGGGCCGTGCTTGACGCGGCGCTCATGGCCGCTCAGCGATCACTGACCCACCCCGCCCGCCAGGTGCCGGTCAGGTGTTCAGGACGGTGTAGAGGAGGGCGAGGACGGTGGTCGCGGTGACCATCGAGGTGCCGAGAGCGGGGTTGTTGTAGGCGAGGCGGCCGATGCAGATCCCGGTCAGGGTGAGCAGGGCCAGGACGGTGAAGAGGTAGCTGGTCATGGTGGTGTCTCCGTCGGTGGGTGCGCGGTCCCCCGGATAGCGGTGCGGGTTTCGGACAGGGACGTGCCGAAATTGGCACGTCCTGCCCAACTTCCCTGCTGGCCGGGGTGGTTGGCCCTACAGTGACGGGGCTTTCCGCTGGTGAGCGAGTGCGCCAGTGGGACGTCTTTTAGGTCCGGACCGTGGTGCCTGGGGGTACCGAGGCGGTGGGGGTGCGCACCAGGGCCGGCAGGCTCCGCACCCCTTGTGAATGGGGGTACTGGTGCAGCACGGACAGGACGGTGGCGGGGGTGATCTCCTCGCACGCCAGCGGGAGCGGGAGCGGAAGGACGGGCTGCGGGCGCAGTTCGGGCAGCGGTTGCGGGAGCTGCTGGCGCTGGCCGGTCTGAGCTCGCGGGCTTTCGCCCAGCACTACCCCGCCTACCGCGATCCCACGATCCGTAAGTACACCTCGGGTAAGAACCTTCCGCCGTGGGAGTTCCTGCGCGACCTGCTGGCCGAGGTGGACTGCAGGGCTCCTGGCCCGGGCGGCGAGCAGCGGGCAGCGGAGCTGTTCACCGCCTACCGGTCGGTGCTGGTCCTGCTCGGCGCCGATATCCGGGGCAGCGACCAGAACTCCCTGCTCCTGCGCCTCTACGACGGCGAGCAGGTCCTGGCAGAACTGACCCGGGACATCGAGCTCCTGCGCGAGGGCGCGGACCAGGTGCACGAGCGCATCGAGGAAGAGCGGCGTACCAGCGACGACAGCGACACCATCAGCGACCTGGAGCGCCAGGGCACCGAGCTCGCCGGGCGCCGCGAAGCACTGGTGAGCAAGCGCGCAGACCTGGTGGGAGACCTGGAGCGCTGCCGGATGCTCCTCCAGCTGACGGAACAGACACCAGGATCCGCACTCGTCCCCGTGGCCGAACGGGGCGAGGGCGACACCCCCCGCGGGCCAGGACCGCGATTCACCTCACGCCCCTGGCTCGTGGCCGGGTGCGCCGCCATCGGGCTCCTCGTCGTGGCCGCTGCGGCCTTCGGCGGCGCCGTCTACCAGGACTCCCAGAACACCGCCGGCCAACAGCCACAGCCGACACCCACCCTCACACCACCCACCCCTACACCCACCGCTACGCCGGCACCGTCCTCGGCCGCGTCATCCAGCCCGTCCACGGCCTCCCCCGCGCCTTCCGGTTCCTCCTCGGAGCCGGCCGACGAAGCCCCGGAACCGACCCAGCACAAGATCAATCTCGCTGCCGGTTACACGGTCGACCTCTCCTCCGTGGAGCCCAGGGTTACCAAGGATTTCGAGGGCCTCTACTACAGCCCCGCTGTCATCGGCCCGGGGCTGGCCACCAACAGCAGCAAACCCCTGATTCTCCTGGGCGAGAGGGAAAAGGGCTCCTTGGCGAAATGCCTCGCGGACACACGCTTCAGCCCCGAGGGCATCGAGTTCGATCTGCTGTCCGAGGGATCCCAGATCTGTGCCATCACCGACGAGGGACACGTCGCCCTGGTGACGATCCGCACCATGCCCAACGGTGCCGCCGCAAGCGAGTATGTCGGCCTCGACATCACTATCTGGCGCTACGCCGCCGCCCCGGACCTCGAGGAGGGATAGGGCCGCTGGCTTTATCGACGTCGCCTCACGACAGCAGTTGTTGATGATCGCGGGAGGCGCCGGCCAGCACCCGGCGACGGAGCGGTGACGGCTGTCATCTGCGCCCGTGGCCAGCGCTTCCCCTTCGTGAGTCGGGACGGCGGTCGAATGGCGTCTCGATGGGGCGGTCCCCTATCCGTCCAGTGGTCACCGCTGCCCGCCGCTGGTGACCCGGCGGGACGCGGGTCGTTGGCCTGGTGATCGATTCCGACGGCACGTGATGGGGGACCTGATGGCGGCTCGACAGACACGGCTCCGGCCGGGCGTGATGGCACTGTGCACCGCCGTGACGCTCACGCTGCCCCTGACCGGCTGTGGTGGTGGCAGCGACGACGAGAAGCCGCAGGCAGCCCCGTCTGCGGCCGCCTCGGCTCCCACCCCCGCGGCGTCCTCGGCGGACCCGGACGCGGCGGTGAAGACGGCGGTGCTCGCCTCGTACACCTCGATGTGGGTGGAGCAGATGAAGGCCTACCGGGTGGCGTCACCGGACGGGACGAAGCTCGACGACTTCGCGACGCTCGACGCCCTGTCGGCTTTCGAGCGGGACCTGGCACACATGAAGAGGAACGGCACGGTGATCCGTGGCGAGCTCGGGCACGAGTCGGAGGTGACCGAGCTCGACCTGGAGGCGAAGGTCCCGACCGCGACGGTCGAGGACTGCATCGACCTCTCGAAGTGGCAGACCCTCGACACGAAGACCAACAAGCCGATCCCGCTGCCCACCGCGCAACCGCTGCGCTACGTCGCCACGGCCACGGTGGAGCGGTGGGACAACAACCGCTGGATGGTGACCGAGTACGAGCCGGACGGAAGCCGGTCATGCTGAAGCCGGCCGCGACGATGGCGGCCTCCGTGGTCCTGGCCGTCGTCCTGGCCCCGGCCGCGCATGCCGACGGGCCGACGGTCGGCAGTGACGGATGCCGGGGCTCCATGTTCTCGGTCACCGTCTGCGCCGTCGACGGCGGCAGCTCGTCGGGCTCGTCGGGCTCCGCGTCGGCCGGAGTGGAGCCGGCGTCGACCGGTAGCAGCACGAAGCCGGCGGACAAGTGCTCGTACGCCGTGGTTGATGATCCGCCGCCGCCTGCGGGGCATCAGTCGTGGGGAGGGCGCGGCCCGGACGAGGGTGCGGTCTACAAGGTCCAGTGCGACAGCGGGCGCGGGGGTGTCGTCTTCGTCCCGACCGGCCAGGCCGGCCCGGGCGCCCCGACGATCGATCCCGAGACCGTCGCCCGGAAGGCGGCGGCCTCGATGCGCCTGGACGGACCGAAGGTGGCCGGCCCCCGGGCCGCGGGGACCTATGTGGTGGGCATGCCGATGTGGATGTGGGCGGAGCTGTCCCCGTCGACGTTCGGGCCGGTGTCCGCGTCGGCGTCGGCCGGGGGCGTCACCGTCACCGCGACGGCGGAGGTCACCCGGGTTCGGTGGTCGATGGGTGACGGTGCCACCGTCACCTGCCATGGCCCCGGTACCCCGTACAGGAAGTCGAGGGAGGTCACCGAGTCGCCGGACTGCGGCCACCTCTACGAGCGGCCCTCCTACGACGAGCCGGACGGCCGGTACCGGGGCACCGCCACCTCGACCTGGACCATCACCTGGAGCGCCCCCGCCCTGGGCGACGGCGGTCAGTTCACCGAGACCCGGCAGACGGCGTTCACGGTTGACGTCCGCGAGGTCCAGGTCGTCAACACCCGCTGACCCGGCGGGCCGCTGACCTGCGGCAGTGAGTTTTCCGCGGTGAGTCCGCACGGGGCAGTGAGTTTTCGCAGTGAGTGCGCACGGCGGCAGTGAGTTATCGTCCGGGGCGTGGTGAGTTTCCTGGTCGGAAACTCACTGCCGCAGGTCAGAGGCGGGGACGCCACGCACCACGGCAATCCGCACGCAGTTGGAAACTTTTCTTGTCGAACCTGAAAAGCGGTGTGCAGAGTGTCATCTGCGGCACCCCGGTCGCATGGCTTCCGTGGACACATTTGGGTGCTATGTCCGTTTCGGTGAAAGTGTGTCAGAACCGCGATGTGGCGCGGTAGCGTCGCAGGTCACGCAGTCTGCTCCCCGCCATGCGGGGATGGCCCCCTGGGGGTCGATGTCCGCGCTGCTGGCAGCGCCTGCTCCCCGCGCATGCGGGGATGGCCCTAGCCCTACCGGTCTCGGCAGATGTGGTCTGGACTGCTCCCCGCGCATGCGGGGATGGCCCCCCGGCCTCCAAGCCGGTCCCCGGCACCCCGAACTGCTCCCCGCGCATGCGGGGATGGCCCCGCGGCGGCCCGGTAGAGGACCATCACCCGGTGCTGCTCCCCGCGCATGCGGGGATGGCCCCGGCTGAGGCTCCTTCACCCTGGGCGACCCGTGCTGCTCCCCGCGCTTGCGGGGATGGTCCCTGGCAGCCGCACGACTGGACCGGCTACCGCGCCTGCGGGGATGTGGTCCCGGGGGTGTTCGGGGCGGGTGTTCCGTCACCGGTACCGGGCACCAGCCACCCGCCCCGGACCCCGGCACCCTGCCACACCTCGGCGCGGGGTAGTCCGGGGCCCTGTACAGGCCAGGGAGGCTGTGCCGGCCCGGATGGCAGGGCGGCGGCCTGGTCGACGCGTTCAGGGCTGGGCGGGGTGGTTCGGCGGCAGGGGGCGCACTATCCGTACCGCTATCCGGTCCACTATCCGTTCTGCTATCCGTACCGCGTTCCGTACCACTATCCGGCGCGCATGTTTCGGCCCGGCCCTTGCACAACCGCAGGTCAGACCCCGGTTCGCGTCCGGTGGGTGCTCGGACTTCCCCTTGTTCTCCTGGCCTGCCCTGCTGTGGTTGGTGGGTGTGGTGGCTGGTGGTGGGGGTGGGCGCGGGGAAGTCGGGTGGCGCTGCGCTGGCTTCTGAGGGTGTCGCGGCGGCCGGTGGGCCACCGCGACGGACGAGGCGCTCCCGGGGCGCCTGGCGGCCTCCTGGGCGGCGTCCCGGACCCGGTTCACCCCTCGGGCGCTCCCGGCCGTGTTGGGCGCCCTCGGCCTCCGACGGGCCACGGGAGGACCGGCCGTATAACGGCGACACTATTGGCGACGGTAACGACGACGGTATTAGCGACGATATCGACGACAGTATCGGCGACACCCGAAAACCGGCGGCCGTTGCACAACCGCAGGTCAGACCCCGGTTCACGTCCGGTGAGTACTCAGACTTCCCCTTGTTCTCCCGGCCTGCCCTGCTGTGTGGTTGGTGGCTGGTGGTGGGGTGGTCGCGGGGAAGTCGGGGTGGCGCTGCGCTGGCCTGTTTCTGCGGCCCGTCGCGGGGCGCCGGGCACGCTTGGAGGACAGCTCGCCGGCGGGGCGCGGCGCGATCTTGGAAGCCGTGCCTGCCTCACCGGGCGAGCATCAGCGACGGGGTCTGACGGCGCGTAGCATCGGCCCGTGACGAGGACGCCGAGGCCAGGAGCCCATTGCCCTGTGTGCGGGCTCGATCAGGGATTTGATCCCTGGGGTTCCGACGGACTGACGCCGTCGTTCGCAATCTGCAGCTGCTGCTGCATCGAGTTCGGCTACGAGGACGCCTCGAATGCGGGGGTCATGACCGCGCGAGCTGCATGGATCGAGGCCGGCTGCCCTTGGCGCGGATCGGTGAGCGAACGTCCGGCGGGGTGGGATCCCCAGGTGCAACTGGTCGACAGCTTGAGGCTGTCGTAAGGCTGGGCCTCGGGCTGGACATCCGTTTCCGTGAATGCCTCTCACCCTCTTGAGGCCACATGCTCACGAATCGGACATCCCTCGACAACGCCGAAGCCCTGCGGGACAGAGACGAACGTTTTACAGTCCCATCCCTGGGCATGCCAGGCGCAGAAATAATGGGTCGGGCGCAACACGTGGTATCGCGTGCTGCGCCCGAATTCAATTCCGATCGACTTTATTGCGCAGCGGAGACTGTGTGCGCCTAGTCTGCCTTAGTTGTGTCGACGAAGACGGAGTTGACGTTCAGGTTGTTTCCCGAAGAGTCGCCGTTGATCAGCTTTATCCTGAACACGTAGTCGCCAGCCGGGAGGCTGTTCCAGACTCCGGTGCTTGTTTCAACCCCGTCACCCCAGGTGAAGCAGGCTGTGAACCGCTTGCTCCCGTAGCTCTTGTTGACTCCGTCAACACGAATGAGTTCGACGTCCACGCTCTCGGCGCCTGAGAACTGGGTGCTACACCTGGTGAAGTTTATCTCGGAGTAGCTTTCTTCTGCCCACTCGCGAGAGGTGAATCCGGTGAGTGCGCTGGAAATGCTGCTCGACCAACTTGCATACGCCTGTGTCGTTCCGAGAATAGTTGCAGCCAATGTGGCACCGAATACGATGCCGAAACGCTTAGCATTCATCGTGAATCCCCACCCTTGGTTATAAATCTACTGTTCTTGGCTGAATTATGAAAGCCACGCCTTGTTGGCGGTGGTGCCATTGTTTCAGGTGGAGGGTGAGAAATCTAGGGAGTTATAAATCCCTATCGTTTCGTTATGGCGACACGTGCCCTTTTTGGGTGTTTTCGTGTTGCGCAGAAAATTGGTCATAATTGGTGATTGAAATCAGCCACAATGGCGGGGCGAAGTGGCTCTGTGCGGTGCTTGTCCCGCGCCGACGAATGCGATGATTGATGCTCCTGCTCTCGGACCTGCCCCGGAAGGCGCTACCAGTTCATCAGTGAGTGTTTTCAGAGTGGCCACTGATCGGGTGACGGGGCGGTGTGGGACCGGGGTGCGCAATGGACTGGGCTCCAGGACCACCCCCGCATACACGGGGAGCAGCTGCTGCGGAAGCGTGGTGACCCAGGCGCCGGCCACGACCTGACAACCCGCCCGCACCCACAGAATCCTTCGGATCTGCGCACGACAGGGCGCCCCGATCCTCGTCGACATGGCCTACATCGGGCCGTGGTGCCGGCTGACTGCGTTGCCCGGCATCTGTGTTTTCCGGGGCTCCTGGAAGTGCTTGAGCGTCTTCAGCGGCCTCATGGCGAGGGGGTTGGGCGTTCAGGGTGCCACGGGGTCGTAGGAGGGTCTGTGAGCTTGCGGGAGGGGGCAGTGTCCGCGTGGACCCGGGCCGGTTCCGGCACGGTCGGGGGTGGGGTGTGCGGTAGCCGTTCCGGGCGTGCCGGAGTGCGGTAGGGGTGGTGTGGGCTGGCTCCAGTCTCTAGCTACGCCCAAAAATGATGCACCTCTCCCGATTCTGCCAAAGTCACATGCTGCATCAGGTGGCGGCCGGTGGGGGTGGGTGGTTCCAGAGTTGAGCTACGGTCAGATTTTGATGCGCCCTCAGGCCACCCCTCGGCCCGGAAAGCCGAGCCCTTTTCGGGTGGCACCTTCACGACGACCCCGGACACCCTCTTACCTAGCCAGCCCGGCGTAGCCGGTGGGGAGGGAGCGCAGCGGACGACCTCCGTATGGAGCGCAGCGGAGTGCGGTGAAGGGTTTCCGCGAAGCGGGAACCCTGGTTCACGCGGAGCGTGAATTCGAGGGTAAGCGAAGCGCACCCTCGGAAAGGGGCGCAGCCCCTTTCCGGCTTCGCGGAGCGAAGCCGTTCGCTTGCATATCGCGCAGCGATATGGTA